>NZ_FMXV01000006.1:0-325422 GCF_900104425.1 Pseudomonas sp. NFACC13-1
AAGGAAAAATCCTGGCAACTGCGCCACGACTTCAACTTCGCCGCGGTCGGCGTGCCGGGCCTGACCCTGATGAACCGCTACATCAGCGGTGACAATGTGCACACCGCCACGGTCGACGATGGCAAGGAATGGGGTCGGGAAAGCGAGCTGGCCTATACCGTGCAGAGCGGCGCATTGAAGAGCCTGAATGTGAAGTGGCGTAACTCGACCATGCGCCGGGACTACAGCACCAATGAATTCGATGAGAATCGGTTGATCATCAGCTATCCGATCAGCTTGCTGTAAAGCCTGGATGCGGTGAGCCTGCTGAGATGTTCGATGCTGTTCCACCGCTATCGCGAGCAGGCTCGCTCCCACAGGAGGACTGGCGGTGATCACATAATCTACGTTCGCCGCAGATCCAATGTGGGAGCGAGCTTGCTCGCGATGGCGGCGACACAATCGACACCTTCGCCGACTGAACCACCGCTATCGCGAGCAAGCTCGCTCCCACAGGGGATGAAGCGCCCCTTAAGCCCGGGATTCGACGCCCAGTTCATCCCAGACCGATTCGGCCAGGTGGAAGGTGGCGTTGGCTGCCGGGATGCCGCAATAGATGGCGCTCTGCATGATCACTTCCTTGATCTCGCTGCGGCTCACGCCGTTGTTGGCGGCGGCGCGCAGGTGCAGCTTGAGTTCTTCGGCGCGGTTCATGCCGATCAGCATGGCGATGGTGATCAGGCTGCGGGTATGGCGTGGCAGGCCTGGACGGGTCCAGATGTCGCCCCAGGCATGGCGGGTGATCATCTCCTGGAATTCGCTGTTGAACTCGGTCAGGGCATCGAGGCTGCGGTCGACATGGGCATCGCCCAGTACCGCGCGGCGTACTTTCATGCCTTCATCGTAACGTTGTTTCTCGTCCACAAAAAACTCCTCAGGCGCGGCTGGAATCAAGCAGGAAATCCAGCACCCGGGTGCTGAACGCAGCGCCGGCCTGGACGTTGGACAGGTGCGCGGCGTAGAACTCGGCGTACTCGGCCCCACTGACCCGCTCCTGGATAAAGTGCCCACCCGACGGCGGTGTCACGGCATCTTCGGTGCCGGCGATCACCAGCAGCGGCACACGGATCAACGACAATTGCTCACGAAAATCGGCATCACGCACGGCCGCACAGTTGGCCGCGTAGCCCTGGGGCGATGTGGCAGCGAGCATGTCGGTGATTTTCTTCACCTTCGCAGGATGAGCCTCGGAAAAATCCGCGGTAAACCAGCGGGCGATCGAAGCATCCCGCAGCGCGACCATCGCCGCTTTACCGTCCCGCAGCACGGTTTCGATGCGCGGGTTCCACACCGACGGGTCGCCGATCTTGGCGGCGGTGTTGCACACCACCAGTTTGTGCAGGCGCTCGCCAGCATTGATCCCCAGCCACTGGCCGATCAACCCGCCCATGGACAAGCCACAGAAATGCACTTTATCGATGCCCAACTGATCGAGCATCGCCAGCACGTCGCGACCCAGCTGTTCGATGCTATAGGGGCCTTCGGTGACCAGCGATTGACCATGGCCGCGAGTGTCGAAACGCAGCACGCGAAAGTGTTCGCTGAAGGCCGCGACCTGCTCGTCCCACATGTGCAGATCGGTGCCCAGTGAGTTGGAGAGCAGCAGCACCGGGGCGTCTTGCGGCCCGTCCAATAGGTAATTCAGATCGCCCTCGGCGAGTTTGACGAATCCCACAACAATCTCCTTTCAGACGTTCAAGGCAAGGTGTTCGGCCACGGCTCGGGCGACCCAGGTCTGGGCCTGGCCGAGGTAGTGCGCCGGGTCGAGCAGATGATCCAGCTCGGATGCCGATAGCTGCGCGGTGACCTGGGGTTCGTCTCCCAGCACCTCGCGCAGATGCCGCTGTTCGGCCACGGCGCGTTTGCAGCATTGCTCCAGCAAATGATGGGCCGTGTCGCGCCCGACACGCTGGGCCAGGACAATGCTCACCGCTTCGGCCAGCACCAGTCCCTGGGTCAGTTCCAGATTGCGGGCCATGCGCGCCGCATCCACTTCCAGCCCTTCGACCAGCAGCCGCGCCTGTTGCAAGGCACCGGAGACCAGGCAGCAGATTTCCGGCAAGGTTTCCCATTCGGCGTGCCACAGGCCCAGGCTGCGCTCGTGCTCCTGGGGCATGGCGCTGAACAGCGTCGACAACAAACCGGGGACTCGCGTCGCCGCACCGATCAGCACCGCCGCGCCCACCGGGTTGCGCTTGTGGGGCATGGTGGACGAGCCGCCCTTGCCCGGCGCCGAAGGCTCGAACGCTTCGCCGGCCTCGGTCTGCATCAACAAGCTGATATCACGGCCCAGTTTGCCCAGGCTGCCGGCGATCAGGCCCAACACCGAGCCAAACTCCACCAGACGATCTCGCTGGGTGTGCCACGGCTGCTCCGGCAAAGTCAGTTGCAGTTCGGCGGCCAAGGCTTCGGCGATTGGCAAGGCCTGATCGCCCAAGGCGGCGAGCGTCCCGGAGGCGCCGCCGAATTGCAGCACCAGCAAGCGTGGTTTGAGCGCCTTCAAGCGTTGGCGACTGCGGGTGATCGCCCCCAGCCAACCGGCGATTTTCATCCCCAGGGTCACCGGCGTGGCGTGTTGCAGCCAGGTGCGCCCGGCCAACGGTGTGGCGGCGTAGCGTTCGGCTTGTCGGGCCAGGATGGCGGCCAGTTGCGCCAGCTCGCCTTCGATCAGCCCCAGCGCCTGGCGCAGTTGCAGCACCAGCCCGCTGTCCATCACATCCTGGCTGGTGGCGCCCAGGTGCACGTAGCGCTCGGCTTCGGCATCCTCGGCGGCGATGCGCTTGCCCAACGCCTTGACCAGCGGGATAGCCGAATTGCCGGCACTGGCGATCGCTTCGCTCAGTGCCGAAAAATCGTACAGCTGCGCACGACAAGCCTGCTCGATCGGCGCCACGGCACTTTGCGGAATCACCCCGACCCGCGCCTCGGCCCGGGCCAAGGCGGCTTCGACGTCAAGCATGGCCTGGACCCGGCCCGCATCGCAGAACACCTCGCGCATGTCGCGGGCGGTGAAGTAGGCATCGAATAGCTGATTGCCCGGTCGTTCGCTCATAAACAGTCCTTCGAAAGGTGGATGCCTCTGTGGCGAGCAAGCTCGCTCCCGTTGACTTGCCCCGTAGGAGCTGTCGAGCGAAGCGAGGCTGCGATCTTTCCACAAGCGCTTGAGTCCCAAGTGAAAGATCAAAAGATCGCAGGCTTCGCCAGCTCCTACAAAACCAGCAGCTCGCCACAATGACTCAAACAAGCCTCAAATGATCAGGTGGATTCAAAGGTCGTGATGCAAATACGCCGGTTGCTTGGGCAGGCGCAGGCTGAACAGGAACGCCACGACCATCATCACCGTGACATACCAATAAAAGGCGTTCTCCATGCCCTGGGCTTTCAGGCTCAAGGCGACGTATTCGGCCGAGCCACCGAACACGGCATTGGCCACCGCGTAGGCCAACCCCACCCCCAGCGCCCGCACTTCAGGTGGAAACATTTCCGCTTTCACCAGGCCGCTGATGGAGGTGTAGAAACTGACGATCGCCAGCGCCAATGTGATCAGGATAAACGCCAGGAACGGGCTGCTGATGCTTTTGAGGGTCAGCAGGATCGGCACCGTGCACAACGCCCCCAGGGCACCGAACCAGAGCATGGAATTGCGTCGGCCGATCTTGTCCGCCAGCATGCCGAACAACGGCTGCATGCACATGTACAGGAACAGCGCGCCAGTCATGATGTAGCTGGCGGTCTTGGCGTGCAGGCCGGCGGTGTTCACCAGGTATTTCTGCATGTACGTGGTGAAGGTATAGAAAATCAACGAACCGCCGGCGGTATAGCCCAGCACGGTGACGAACGCGGCCTTGTGGTCGCGAAATAGCGCCGCGATGCTGCCAGCGTCCTTGTTCTCACGCATTTCCTTGCTGCTGGTTTCTTTCAGGGACCGACGCAGGAACAGCGAAATCAATGCGGCCACGGCGCCGACCACGAACGGGATCCGCCAGCCGTAGGCACGCAGTTCATCTTCGTTGAGAAACTGTTGCAGGATCACCACCAGCGACACCGCCAGCAGTTGCCCACCGATCAACGTCACGTACTGGAACGAGGCGAAGAAACCGCGCTGGCCCTTGAGGGCGACTTCGCTCATGTAGGTGGCGGTGGTGCCGTACTCGCCGCCCACCGACAAACCTTGCAGCAGGCGTGCGAACAACAGCAGGACCGGCGCCCAGACGCCGATGTCCTTGTAGGTGGGCAGGCAGGCGATGAGCAACGAGCCGAAACACATCATCAGCACCGAGATCATCATCGAATTCTTGCGCCCGTGACGGTCCGCCACCCGGCCGAAAATCCAGCCACCGATGGGTCGCATCAGGAACCCGGCGGCGAACACACCGGCCGTGTTGACCAGTTGCACCGTCGGGTTGTCGGATGGGAAGAACGCCGGCGCGAAATAGATCGCGCAGAACGCATAGACGTAGAAGTCGAACCATTCGACCAGGTTGCCGGATGAAGCACCGACAATGGCGAAGATGCGCTTGCTGCGTTCTTCGCCGGTGTAGTGGCTGATGATTGGGGTGGCCATGGATTATTCACTCGTTGGGGACTTAACAAAGTCTAGACACACTTCGTAACAGACCCGTTCCACAGTATTGCATTGCCTGGATTGCCTGGACTGACGCCATCGCGGGCAAGCCTTGCTCCCACAGGGGGACCCGACATGCGGTGGGCAATGGCAACAACCTCTGTGGGAGCAAGGCTTGCCCGCGATGGCGCCACTGTTGGCTCACTCAGTAATCGAAGAACACCGTCTCGGCATCTGTGCCCTGAAGGATCACGTTCCACTGGTACACGCCCGACGCATCAGGCTTGGCTACGATTGTGCCGCGACGTTCTTCGGGGACGCAGGCCAGCAGCGGGTCGGTTTCGTTGGCCGGTTCGCCGTCGAAATAGATGCGCGTCAGCAAGTGCTTGACCAACCCGCGAGCGAACACCAGCACCACCAGGTGCGGTGCCTGGGTCGTGCCACCCAATCCCGGCACGGTGCCCGGCTTGATGGTGGTGAAGCGAAAACGCCCTTCGGCATCCACCGGCACTCGGCCGAAGCCTTCGAAATGCGGGTCCAGGGGTTTGTCCTGGTCGTCTTCCGGGTGGGCGTATTTGCCGGCGGCGTTGGCCTGCCAGACTTCCAGCATCGCGTCGTTGACGAACTGGCCGTTGCCGTCGACCACCTGCCCGGTGATCGCTACGCGTTGGCCGAGGGTTTCGGCGACGGTCAGGTCTTCGCGGTTCAGCCAGGTCAGGCCGATGTGGTAGTACGGGCCAACGGTGTGGGACGTGGTGGCGGTGAGCGTCATCTTATTTCTCCATCGGCGTGGCATCGCGGCCGCGCAAGACGATGTCCCAGCGGTAACCGAGGGCGTAGTGAGGGACGGTTTTTTCCAGGTCGAAACGGGCGATCAGGCGTTCCTTGGCACTCGTGTCCGGCACGCAGTTGTAGATCGGGTCGTATTCCAGCAACGGATCGCCAGGGAAGTACATCTGCGTCACCAGGCGCGTCAGAATGCTCGGCCCGAACAGTGAGAAATGGATATGCGCCGGGCGCCAGGCGTTGTGGTGGTTGCCCCACGGATAAGCGCCGGGCTTGATGGTCTGGAACTGATACCAGCCGTCGGCGTCGGTGACGGTGCGACCGGTGCCGGTGAAATTCGGGTCCAGCGGCGCGTCATGGTTGTCACGGTCATGGTTGTAGCGACCGGCGGCGTTGGCCTGCCAGATCTCCACCAGGATGCCTGGCACCGGCTGGCCGTGCTCATCCAGCACGCGCCCGTGAATGATGATCCGTTCACCCAGTGGCTCGCCGGCATGCTGGGCGGTCAGGTCATGATCCTTTTCCTGCACGCGGTCGGCGCCGACAGTCGGGCCGGTGATTTCCGACAACGAATGCGGCAGGAACACCAATGGCTTGGACGGCGAGCGCAGGTTGGTGGACTGGTACGGCGGGTGCAGATACTCCGGCTGGGTGCCCGCTTGGGGGCGACGATAACCAGGCTTGTCAGTCATGAAGCATTCCTCGGTTTCTTATTAGTAGAGCGACGCGTCAGACGCGTTCGATGGCCAACGCCAGACCCTGGCCGACGCCGACACACATGGTCGCCAAGCCCTTCTTGCCGCCGGTCTTTTCCAGATGATGCAGCGCCGTCATCACCAACCGCGCCCCACTCATGCCCAGGGGATGGCCGAGGGCGATGGCGCCGCCGTTCGGGTTGACCTGCGGCGCATCGTCCGCCAGCCCCAAATCACGCAGCACCGCCAGGCCCTGGCTGGCAAACGCTTCATTGAGTTCGATCACGTCGAAATCGGCGACCGCCAGGCCCAGGCGCTCAGTGAGTTTGCGCACCGCCGGTACCGGGCCGATGCCCATCACCCGTGGCGCGACGCCGGCACTGGCCATGCCCAGCACTTTGCCGCGAGGCGTCAGGCCATGTTTTTTCACCGCCTCGGCCGAGGCCAGGATCAGTGCCGCCGCACCGTCGTTGACACCCGACGCGTTGCCGGCGGTGACGGTCTTGTCCGGCCCGTTGACTGGCTTGAGTTTGCTCAAGGTCTCCAGCGTGGTGTCGGCGCGTGGGTGCTCGTCCTGCTCGACCACGGTTTCGCCTTTTTTATGGGCGATGCGCACCGGCACGATTTCTTCGGCGAAAAAACCCGCCGCCTGGGCCGCCGCCGTGCGCTGTTGGCTGCGCAAGGCGAAAGCGTCCTGGTCGGCGCGGGACACGGCGTAGTCATCGGCCACGTTATCGGCGGTCTGCGGCATCGCGTCCACACCGTACTGGGCTTTCATCAACGGGTTGATGAAGCGCCAGCCGATGGTGGTGTCTTCCAGTTTCATGTTGCGCGAGAACGCGGTATCAGCCTTGCCCATCACGAACGGCGCACGGGACATCGACTCCACACCGCCAGCGATCGCCAGTTCCATCTCGCCGCTGGCGATGGCGCGGAACGCGGTGCCGATGGCGTCCATGCCCGAGGCGCAAAGACGATTGAGGGTCACACCGGGAATGCTCTGCGGCAGGCCCGCCAACAGCAGCGCCATGCGCGCCACGTTGCGGTTGTCTTCGCCCGCCTGGTTGGCGCAGCCGAGAAACACCTCGTCCACCGCATTCCAGTCCACCGATGGGTTGCGTTCCATCAGCGCCTTGATCGGCACAGCCGCCAGGTCATCGGCGCGGACCGCGGACAAACCGCCGCCAAATCGACCGATGGGGGTTCGAATCGCATCACAGATATAAACGTCGCGCATCAGGCTTCTCCCGGTGCCTGGCCGTGGGCCGCCGCGGTGCGAGCTTCAAGGTCACGCAGTGCACGCAGCTCCACCTCGGTCGGCTCGGTGGTGGTTTGCACCTGGTCGGCGAAACGGATCGCCCACCCGGTGGCCGCAATGACTTGCTCGCGGGTCACGCCGGGGTGCAGCGCGGTGACCACGAATTCATGGCTGCCGGCTTCCGGCTCCATGATGCACAAGTCGGTGATGATGCCCACGGGCCCTGCGCCCGGCAGACCGAGACGCTTGCGCGAATCGCCACCTTCGCCATGCCCGACCGAGGTGATGAAATCCAACTTGTCGACAAACGAACGCGCCGACTGCTTGAGGATGATCAACACGCTCTTGGCCGAGCCGGCGATTTCCGGTGCGCCACCGGCACCCGGCAGGCGGACTTTCGGCTGATGGTAGTCGCCCACCACTGTGGTGTTGATGTTGCCGAAACGGTCGACTTGGGCCGCGCCAAGGAAACCGACATCGATACGCCCGCCCTGCAGCCAGTAGCGGAAAATCTCACCGGTCGGTACGACGGTATCGGCGGTTTCCGCCAGCTCACCGTCGCCAATGGACAGCGGCAGTACGCTGGGTTTGGCACCGATCGGGCCGGACTCGTAGATCAGCACGACGTCTGGCGACGAGGTCAGCCGCGCCAGGTTGGCCGCTTTCGACGGCAGGCCGATGCCAACGAAGCACACGGCATTGTTTTTCAAGCGACGCGCCGCGGCGACGGTCATCATTTCGTTGGTGGAGTAGGTCATGGTTTCACCTGCGAAGCGGCTGCCAGTCTGGCCTGGAATTCACTGAAATCCCGAGTGCCGTGGATGTATTCGTTGATCCATGCGGTAAACGTCTCACGGTCGCGGGCGATCGGATCCCACGCCTGGTAGAAACGGTTGTCACGCTCGGTGTAGCCGTGGGCGTAGGACGGATGGGCGCCGCCCGGTACGTGGCACACCGCGCTCAACGCCCAGGTCGGCAGCACGCAGGCGTTCATCGGCGCATTCAGGTCGTCGACGATTTCTTCCACGGTGACGATGCAACGCTTGGCGGCCAGGGCGGCTTCTTTCTGCACACCGAGAATGCCCCACAGCAGCACGTTGCCCTTGCGGTCGGCTTTCTGGGCGTGAATCACCGTGATATCAGGGCGCACCGAAGGCACGGCGGCCAATACTTCGCCGGTGAAGGGACAGGTTACGCTCTTGATCAGCGGGTTGACCTTCGGCAGGTCGGAGCCGGCGTAGGCCCGCAACACCGCGAATGGCAGGCCGGAGGCGCCGGCGACGTAGGCGTTGGCCAGGTCGGCGTGGCTGTGTTCCTCGATCTCCAGCGGGTGCGGCCATTGTTTCTCCACGGCATCGCGCAAGCGGTGCAACGACCCGACGCCAGGGTTGCCGCCCCAGGAGAAAATCAATTTGCGAGCACAACCGGCGCCGATCAACTGGTCATAGATCAGGTCAGGGGTCATGCGCACCAGGGTCAGATCTTTCTTGCCCTGACGAATGATTTCATGACCCGCCGCCGTAGGAATCAGGTGAGTGAAGCCTTCGAGCGCGACGGTATCGCCGTCGTTGACGAATTGCTTCACCGCGTCGTGCAGCGAAAGGATTTCAGCCATGGGGCAGGCTCCCGTTTTCCAGTAGACCGACATGAAGAAAAAGGCGCGAGGTTAAGCGCCGGAGTGACTGGAAGATTAAGCTTCGGGAAAAGGCCAAACAATCCGATAATCGACTGAGTGTTCGTTTATCGAACAGATTGTTGTTTGGCTATCGATTTATCCAAGCACACAGCGCCCACCCTGTGGGAGCGAGCTTGCTCGCGATGGCGGTGGATCAGACAGGCATCACCCGCTGACACATTGCTATCGCGAGCAAGCTCGCTCCCACACAGGCTTACGCACTGGCTTAGGTCGCATCCGCATGACTGACCATGCCTTTGATCACCACCGCCGTGGTCGCCAGGGCCGCCGGAATGACCAGGGCCGTCAGGACCTGCTCGAAGTTCCACCCCAGGCCCAGCAGGGTCGCGCCCATCCAGGCCCCGAGGATCGCGCCGAAGCGACCGATGCCCAGCATCCACGAGACACCGGTGGCCCGACCCTGGGTCGGGTAGAAACGCGCCGCCAGGGAAGGCATCGCCGATTGCGCGCCGTTGACACACATGCCGGCCACCAGCACCAGGGTGGCGAGCAAGGTGATGTTGCCCAGGCTCTGCCCCACCGCGTAGGCAAACAACCCGGCCATCAGATAGAAAAGGCCGATGACCTTGTGCGGATTGAACCGGTCCATTGCCCAACCGACGAAGACGGCGCTCAACACGCCGCCGAATTGAAACAACGCGCCGATAAACGCGGCCTGTTCCATGCTCGCGCCGCTGTCGCGCATCAAGGTCGGCAGCCAGCTGGTCAGCAGGTAGACAATCACCAGGCCCATGAAATAGGTCAGCCACAGCAGCAGGGTGCCAGCGCTGTAGGTGCCGGAGAAAATCACCGCCAGCACGTTGCGGGCTTTCACGGTTTTCTGTTCCGGCACGCTGAAGCTCGCCGCTTGGGCCACCGTGTGAGGCTCGATCGGCGCCAGGGTCTTGCGCACTTTGTCGGTACCGCGATTGCGCACCACCAGGTAACGCGCCGACTCCGGCAGCCAGAACAACAACACCACTGCCAGGATCAACGGCAGGATCCCGCCAATCAGCAGCAGGCTGTGCCAACCAAACGCCGGTATCAGCTTGGCGGAGATGAATCCGCCGCCGGCCATGCCCAGGTTGAAGCCGCAGAACATGCTGGTCACCAACAGGGACTTCTTGCGTTCCGGGGTGTATTCCGAGAGCAAGGTGGTGGCGTTCGGCATCCCGGCGCCCAAGCCCAGGCCGGTCAGGAAACGCAATACCAGCAGTTGATCGACGTTGGTGCTGTAGGCCGACGCCAGGCTGAACGCGCCAAACAGCAGGACCGCTCCCACCAGTACGACTTTTCGCCCGAAGCGGTCAGCCAACGGCCCGGAGCCCAGCGCGCCGAACACCATGCCGATCAGCGCAGCGCTCATCACCGGGCCGAGGCTGGCGCGATCGATGCCCCAGTCCTGGGACAAGGCCGGGGCGATGAAGCCCATGGCGGCAGTATCGAGGCCATCGAGGAACACAATCAGGAAACAGAGGATCACCACCCGCCACTGATAGCGCGAAATGGGTTGGGCATTGATGAAGGACTGCACATCGAGGCAGTGGCCTACGGAGGTCTGGGGCTGGTTCATTTTATTTTTATTCCACGCAAGAAACGCAGGCGAACGAATCAGAGACCGGCGAAATACGCCGGATGACGCTGCGCGACATTAATGAGGCCAGGCAAAGACCGTCAATTCATCGCCGCCGACTGTGTGCGTTTATCGAACAGCTTAAGTGAACAGTTGCGCGCTCAGGTCGCGACTGGCCCCCAGCAGGCCTGGCAGGAAGCGCTGTTCCAGCTCATTGCGACTGACCCGCCCGGCATGGGTACTGACGTTGAGCGCGGCCACCACTTGACCGGAAGCGTCGTACACCGGCACAGCAATCGAACGCAGGCCCTGTTCCAGTTCCTGGTCGACGATGCACCAGCCCTGCTGCCGCACCTGTTGCAGGCACTCGAGCAACGCTTGGGGTGTGTGCAACGTGCGGCTGGTCTTGGCTTGCAGGTCGGCGTGGTCGAGGTAATCGCGCAGCGACGCATCATCCAGGGCCGCCAGGAGAATCCTGCCCATCGAGGTGCAATAGGCTGGCAGGCGCCCGCCCACCGACAGGTCAACCGAAATCAGGCGCTGGGTGGTGGCGGAGCGGGCGATGTAGAGGATGTCGTCGCCTTCGAGCGTGGCCATGTTGCAGGCTTCGTGCAGTTGCTCGCTCATGCGGTCCAGGTACGGCTGGGCAGAAACGGCCAGGGGCGTGGAGGACAGATAGGCGTGACCGAGGGTCAGCACTTTAGGCAGCAGCGAATAGGTGCGCCCATCCGTGGTGGCGTAACCAAGCTTGATCAAGGTATGCAGGCAACGTCTGACGGCGGCGCGGGGGATTTCCGTGCGGTGGCTGATCTGGGCGATGGTCAGGTGCCGCTTGCGCTCCTGGAAGGCCTGGACCACCGCCAACCCGCGGGCCAGGGACGTCATGAAATCGGGATCACCGGTCAGGGCCTGGATCCGCTTGGCCGGCGAGGCGACGATCGGTGGCGCGACTGAAGTGAAGGCATTGCGCAATTGGTCGTTCATGTCTGATCCTTCCCCGGGAGTGACGGCTATTCAAGCGGCTGCCCGATGGGCAAGCAAGGGCCGCCGGTCAAGATCGTTCGATTATCGAACCGTCGACCGATAATCGCAATCAGGCCAGGCGCCGAATAAGCGGACTGCCGCGGACGTGATCGATAGTAAGTTTTGCGGGAAACAACACAGGGTTTGACCTGACGATGTTAGCAATATTGAACTAGTCGGCGGGAACGGCATCTGGATAGCGGCACTAGCCGGTATCTTCTGCGAGCGGCAGTACAAGTTGCACATACAAACATGAGTTCACACAACAACAATGCCTTTTACTTTTTCCCGATAGTGTTATTCGGCTGGGCCGCTATAATGCAAACAGCGACGGTACGGCCAGTCGACCGTTCCCGTACGCAGGCATCGTGGTTGCGACCCCGATGCCCGAGGCACCTTCATGGTCGCTTCCCCTGTTTGGCAACAATGCGAAGCCCTGATGCTACGTCAGCTGTCAGCTCTGGTGCCGTGGCCGTCTGCATGTCCACATGCAGTGCGTATCACCAGATTCAACTTCAATTAATTTAGGTAAAACTGTGACGAAAGACGAACTGCGCGCGGAACTTGAGCGCCAGGAACAACGTTACAAGGAAGTTTACGGCGGAGAAATCACCACCTACGCCGCGCAACCTGAACCGGAACGCAAACCCTGGCGTAAGCGCGCCACCGTTCAGGACCAGGCCTTCACCCAGGAACTTCAGAAAATGGAAAAAGAACTCAAAGCCGAAGAGCAGTGACGCTCCGGGCCCGACGTTCTTGTGAAGAGGTCTCCGGCCGCCACCCTGGCCGGAGGCGATAGCGCACGCCCGCCATGAGCGGGCCGCCCTCCACTCCCCGTCCGACAATCGGGAAGGGGCCTGGCCGACCTCCTTTTCAGATATTTCATACAATTCCTCAAGGCGTCCTATAGCTGGCGGCGATCCTGGCCGAATGCGCTTTGCGCCCCTGAATCAAGGGGTTACGTACCCCGCGAAAAACCTCGCGCTTGAGGCTTTCCTACAAATTATTTCGTTGAAGAATGTTACCGATGAGCAGGCAGTGCATCGATTACCGAGGTTTTCTGGCATAATCGCGCCCCCTTACGACCGGGTCAGAAAACCTTCATGATCGATTTATTCAGCGGACTGGATGCTTGGGTGCTTGTGAGCCTCTTGCTCGCCCTGGCTTTTGTCCTCGCCTTCGAGTTCATCAACGGCTTTCATGACACCGCTAACGCGGTTGCCACTGTTATCTACACCAAAGCCATGCCGCCTCACCTGGCGGTGTTCTTTTCCGGTGTGTTCAATTTCCTCGGTGTGCTGCTGGGCGGCGTGGGGGTGGCGTACGCCATCGTTCACCTGCTGCCCGTGGAGCTGCTGATCAATGTGAACACCGGACACGGGCTGGCCATGGTGTTTTCGCTGCTCGCAGCGGCCATCACCTGGAACCTGGGCACCTGGTACTTCGGTATCCCCGCGTCCAGTTCCCACACGTTGATCGGTTCGATCCTCGGCGTGGGCCTGGCCAATGCACTGATCAACGATATCCCGTTGGCCGACGGGGTGAACTGGCAGAAGGCGATCGATATCGGCGCCTCCCTGGTGTTCTCGCCCATGGCCGGTTTCCTGATCGCCGCCCTGGTGCTGATTGGCCTGAAATGGTGGCGTCCGCTGTCGAAGATGCACAAGACACCGGAACAGCGCCGCCAGATCGACGACAAAAAGCACCCACCGTTCTGGAATCGCCTCGTATTGGTGATCTCGGCCATGGCCGTCAGCTTTGTCCACGGCTCCAACGATGGCCAGAAAGGCATCGGCCTGATCATGCTGGTGCTGATCGGTATCGTGCCGGCGCAGTTCGTACTCGACCTGGGCAGCACCACCTACCAGATCGAGCGGACCCGAGACGCGACGCTGCACTTGAGCCAGTTCTACCAACGCAACAACGAGTCCCTGGGTGAATTCCTGGCGCTGGGCAAAAGCGTGGAAGGCGATCTGCCGGAGAAATTCCGCTGCAACCCGCAACAGACCGAACCGACCATCAATGCCCTGCTCGACACGCTCAAAGGCGTGGCGGACTACCATTCGCTGCCGTCGGAACGACGCATCGAGGTCCGTCGCTACCTGCTTTGCCTGGACGACACGGCGAAGAAGGTCGGCAAGTTGCCAGGCCTGGCCGCTCGTGAGAAAGACGACCTGAACAAGCTGCGCAAGGACCTGACCGCCACCACCGAATACGCCCCGTTCTGGGTAATTCTGGCCGTGGCACTGGCGCTGGGCCTGGGCACCATGATCGGCTGGAAGCGTGTAGTGCTGACCATCGGCGAGAAGATCGGCAAGCAAGGCATGACCTACGCCCAGGGCATGTCGGCCCAGATCACAACCGCGTGCATGATCGGCGCGGCGAACATCTTCAGCCTGCCGGTTTCCACCACCCACGTCCTGTCCTCGGGCGTGGCCGGCACCATGGTCGCCAACAAGAGCGGCCTGCAAGGTGGCACCGTGCGCAACATCCTGCTGGCCTGGGTGCTGACCCTGCCGGCGACGGTTGCCCTGTCGGCCGGCTTGTTCTGGCTGGCATCGAAGGCCCTCGGCAGCTGATTCCAGCGGCCGGTAAAAAAGGTGCGACCCTTGCGGTTCGCACCTTTTTTTATGCCCAAAACACCCACCCCGTGTGGGAGCGAGCTTGCTCGCGATAGCGGTGTATCAGCCAACGTCGATGTCGACTGACAGGCCCCTCATCGCGAGCAAGCTCGCTCCCCAATTGTTTTGCGTTGAAAGAGCAAGAATTGGCCAAAAAAAAGGGCGACCGAAGTCGCCCAAAATGCCTTGCGTGCTCGTTGTAGCCGGAAAGACCTACGGTTTTTTCCGCTTGTGTGCGTCTTTCCAGATGAATAATCCGAAACCTGCGAAAAACACGAACATGAGGCCGACCGTCAACACCCCGGCAAACACCACATTATCGAAAAACATGACTGACCTCCTGGTCTTGCCCCTGTTGCGATGGGTTCAAGGTAACCAATCAGGCCTGGATGAAAATTGACCGGGGTCAATAACGCCCGCGACGGGGCGCAAAGGAGGGGAAATAACTGATCTGCATCAATGGATCGAGGAGGTTCAGCGCTTTTTCGGTTTGTTTTTCGGCTTTTTCTTGGGCTTACCCAGCGGCATGGCCTGCTCGAAAGCCTGGCGGACTTCATTGAGGCGTTTTTCGTTGAGGTCGTGAACGCGCTTGGCGCGCTCGGCACTGAGGTCGATCAGCTTGTCGTCTTGGCTCATGGCGTGTAGGCATCGTGCAGTGAATTGCGGATGCGCCCATGATGCGGGCTGTTGGCGGCGTTGACCAGCCTGTGCGTGCAGGCAGGCGCCTGGATCAGATCTGGATATCGACCCACAGGCCCTGGCGCGTCTCGTCGTCTATCAGCGGCACCACTGGCACGGTGTTGTCGGCGTTGAGCTCGGTACCCGGTACGGCCAAGTGCACTTCTGGGTCTTCATCGGCCTCGCGGCGGCGGCGGTCGCGTTCCTGCTGGCGACGCTGCTCCTCGCGCAACAGCAGCGCGGCCTCTTCCGGGTCGCGTTTTTGCAGGTCAATAGTGCTTTCATTGGAGCTTTGCTGCACCGGGACCACGGGCGGTATGTCCGGTCGCTGGCGAACCGGATCCTGTTGAGCGGTGATGGGTACGGCGCTCAAAGGGAGCATGGGTGGCAACATAAAGTTCTCCTGTCTTCAGGTTGTCGGCGGCTAAAGGAGCAGCTTGAACCGCCGGTCCGAAACTTGTGACCCAGTTGGCAATTGCAGCGTTCACCAAGGCCGAGCTTGTTTGATCGCTGGGCAAGCGTAAGTTCCGTGCCGTTGGTAATGAATCAGCGTACGTAAATCCTTTGGTCTGAAGGATCCTTCCGTTAAGATAACCGGCTTTTTCAAGGCGGGAGTCAGGCAGCATGGCGCAGCAGTATCAACCGGGGCAACGCTGGATCAGTGACAGCGAAGCCGAGCTGGGTTTAGGCACCGTTCTGGCACAGGACGGCCGCTTATTGACCGTGCTCTATCCGGCCACTGGCGACACCCGCCAGTACGCGCTACGGAATGCGCCCCTCACCCGTGTACGGTTTTCGCCGGGCGATGTGATCACTCACTTCGAAGGCTGGAAAATGACCGTGCGCGAAGTCGATGACGTCGATGGCCTGCTGGTCTACCACGGCCTCAACGGGCAGAACGAAGTCGTCACCCTGCCCGAGACTCAACTGTCGAACTTCATCCAGTTCCGCCTGGCCAGCGACCGTCTGTTCGCCGGCCAGATCGACCCGCTGGCCTGGTTCTCCTTGCGCTACCACACCCTGGAACACACCAGTCGCCAGTTGCAGTCTTCGCTTTGGGGCCTGGGCGGGGTACGTGCCCAGCCCATTGCCCATCAACTGCACATTGCCCGTGAAGTGGCCGACCGGATTGCCCCGCGGGTGTTGCTGGCCGACGAAGTGGGCCTGGGCAAGACCATCGAGGCCGGCCTGGTCATCCACCGTCAGTTGCTGTCCGGCCGCGCCAACCGCGTACTGATCCTGGTACCGGAAAACCTCCAGCATCAATGGCTGGTGGAAATGCGCCGGCGCTTCAACCTGCAGGTCGCGCTGTTCGACGAAGAACGCTTCATCGAAAGCGATGCCAGCAACCCGTTCGAAGACACCCAACTGGCCTTGGTGGCGTTGGAGTGGCTGGTGGACGATGAGAAGGCCCAGGACGCGCTATTCGCCGCCGGCTGGGACCTGATGGTGGTCGACGAGGCCCACCACCTGGTGTGGCACGAAGACCAGGTCAGCCCGCAATACGCCCTGGTCGAGCAGCTTGCCGAAACCATCCCTGGCGTGTTGCTGCTCACCGCGACCCCGGAACAGCTGGGCCAGGACAGCCACTTCGCCCGCCTGCGCCTGCTGGACCCGAACCGCTTCCATGACCTCAAGGCCTTCCGCGCCGAGAGCGAAAACTATCGCCCGGTGGCCGAAGCCGTGCAGGAGTTGCTGGACAAAGGCCGCCTCTCGCCCGAAGCCCACAAGACCATCCAGGGTTTCCTGGGCAATGAAGGCGAAGCCTTGCTGACCGCCGTCAATGATGGCGATGTCGAAGCCAGTGCCCGCCTGGTGCGCGAGCTGCTGGACCGCCACGGCACCGGCCGCGTGCTGTTTCGCAACACCCGCGCCGCTGTGCAGGGCTTCCCGGAGCGCAAGCTGCACGCCTACCCGTTGCCTTGCCCGGACGAATACCTCGAATTGCCGTTGGGCGATCACGCCGAGCTGTACCCGGAAGTCAGCTTCCAGGCCCAGCCGGACGCCAGCGAGGAGGAGCGCTGGTGGCGTTTCGACCCGCGGGTCGAGTGGCTGATCGACACCCTGAAAATGCTCAAGCGCACCAAGGTGCTGGTGATCTGTGCCCACGCCGAAACGGCCATGGACCTGGAAGATGCCTTGCGTGTGCGCTCCGGCATCCCGGCCACGGTGTTCCACGAAGGCATGAATATCCTGGAGCGTGACCGTGCGGCGGCCTATTTCGCCGACGAAGAGTTCGGCGCCCAAGTGCTGATCTGCTCGGAAATCGGCAGTGAAGGCCGCAACTTCCAGTTCGCCCATCACCTGGTGCTGTTCGATCTGCCGGCGCACCCGGACCTGCTGGAACAGCGTATCGGCCGCCTGGACCGGATCGGCCAGAAGCACACCATCGAGCTGCATGTGCCCTACCTGGAAACCAGCCCGCAAGCGCGGCTGTTCCAGTGGTATCACGAAGCCCTGAATGCCTTCCTCAACACCTGCCCGACCGGCAACGCCTTGCAGCACCAGTTCGGCCCGCGCCTGCTGCCCTTGCTGGAAGAAGCCGACGATGGCCAGTGGCAAGCGCTGATCGACGAGGCCCGCGCCGAACGCGAACGCCTGGAAGCCGAGCTGCACACCGGTCGCGACCGCTTGCTGGAACTCAACTCCGGCGGTGCCGGTGAAGGCGATGCGCTGGTGGAGGCCATTCTCGAGCAGGACGACCAGTTTGCCCTGCCGATCTACATGGAAACCCTGTTCGACGCCTTTGGTATCGACAGCGAGGACCATTCGGAAAACGCGCTGATCCTCAAGCCGAGCGAAAAGATGCTCGACGCCAGCTTCCCACTGGGCGACGACGAAGGCGTGACCATCACCTACGACCGCAACCAGGCGCTGTCGCGCGAAGACATGCAGTTCATCACCTGGGAGCACCCGATGGTGCAAGGCGGCATGGACCTGGTGCTGTCCGGCTCCATGGGCAACACCGCCGTGGCGCTGATCAAGAACAAGGCCCTCAAGCCCGGCACCGTGTTGCTGGAGCTGCTCTACGTCAGTGAAGTGGTCGCCCCGCGCTCGCTGCAACTGGGCCGCTACCTGCCGCCGGCCGCCCTGCGCTGCCTGCTGGACGCCAACGGCAACGACCTGGCCGCCCGGGTCTCGTTCGAAACCCTGAACGACCAACTCGAAAGCGTGCCCCGCGCCAGCGCCAACAAGTTCATCCAGGCCCAGCGCGACCAGCTCACACCACGGATCAACGCTGGCGAAGAGAAAATCGCCCCACGTCACGCCGAACGCGTGGCCGAGGCCCAGCGCCGCCTGGCCGCCGATACCGACGAGGAACTGGCCCGCCTGACCGCCCTGCAAGCGGTCAACCCGACCGTGCGCGACAGCGAGCTGGTGGCCCTGCGCCAACAGCGCGAGCAAGGCCTGGCGATGCTTGAGAAGGCGGCGTTGCGCCTGGAGGCGATCCGGGTGTTGGTGGCGGGCTGATTGCCACCGTCTGAAGGCTGTTGGGATTCACCTGTGGCGAGGGAGCTTGCTCCCGCTGGGTTGCGTAGCAGCCCCCTTTTTTGGGGAGCGCTGCGCACTCCAGCGGGAGCAAGCTCCCTCGCCACAATGTCCAGCGCCTCGCATCAAGGGCTGTAATACCCCACCGCCACCAGGAAATGCCCGACCTTCTTCAGGTACGCGTGTTTATCCTCGACCTTGCCGGTCACCGGATTCTTCCAGCGGTACTCGTACTCTCCCTCGCCCTGTTTGCCGATCAGCGCCAGGATCGGCTCGCCCACCGGTTTGCCATCCGGGTCCTTGACCTTGGCGAAGTCGGTATTGATCAAGCGCAAATTGGTACCATGGCCGACATAGCGCCGGGTATCGAGGTCGACGACAAAGACATACAAGTCATCCTGCAGGTAACCGCCCTTGAGGGAGTTGACCGCCGTCAGCGTGGCCTTCTCGTTTTTTTGCAGGTCATTCGAGGCCTTGTCCAGCAACGCCCTGGCCTGTTCGGCGGAAGCCCGGGGCAGGTAGTAGCCGACAGCGAGGATTCGTTCGCCAACACGCTGGAAATACACATGCTTGCGCTCGACCTTGCCGTCCGTCCAGTTCTGCCAGCGGTATTCGGCTTGTTGGATGCCACTGGCCTCGGGGGTTTTCAAGGCGTCCTTGAAGGCTTTGCGCAAATCCGGCCCCAGCACATCGGACACGTCCCGCCCGATCAACGCCTGGGACGGCCCGCCGCTGGCGAGCATTACACCTCGGGTATCCACCACGAACACGTAGCGATCCTTGTCGACGAATTCCCCTTGGCGACTGAACGCGGCAAAGGCTTTGTCGCCGTTGTCGTGGTAATAGGCCAAGGCCTTCTCCAGCAGTGCCCGGGCCGCCTGGCCATCGTCCGCAGTGGCCGCCTGGGCCTGAGCCAACCCCAGCATGAGCATTGCACCCAGCCAGGCCATCCTGTGAAAAAACCCCATGCGTGCGCCCCTCGTTCTTGTTGGTGTTTCAAGAGCGTAGACGGCGTGGGCTGATATGTAGGAGCTGACGAGTGCAACGAGGCTGCGATCTTGCCCCTATAAATTGAATCGAAAGCGAAAGATCAAAGATCAAAGATCAAAGATCAAAGATCAAAGATCAAAAGATCGCAACCTTCGGCAGCGCCTACGAGGGATCTGCGGCGGCCGCAAAAATCATGGACCGCCGTAAGTTCATTGAGCCCCAGCGCGCAGTTGCTGCTGCAAGTTCTGGATCTGCGCCTGCAACGTGTTGATGTTACGGGTGACCTGGCCGCGGAAGGCGTCAAACTCGGCCGTGTTGCCGCCCTTGTCCTGCTGGCTCTTGAGCACGATCACTTCCTGCTCCAGGCGGTCGATGGCAGAGTTGGAGGTGGCTCTTTTCAGGGCGGTGATGTCAGCACCGATGCTCTTGAGCTGGGCATCCAAGGCCCCACCCTCGCCCTGGCTCTTCAGGGCGGTCACTTCTGCCGCCAGCGCCTTGACCTGGGCTTGAAGCTCCTTGTTGGACGCCTGCAACTGCGTGTTGGTGTTCTGCTGTTCCGAGGCCTGGGCGATGAGCTGGGCCAGTTCCTTGTCCAGGTCGGCAGAGGGGCCGAACGTGGCCTGCTGTAGTCTGTACTGCTCCTGCAGCTTGCCGTCGAATTGCCGCCCCTGTTCCTGCAGCTTGTTCTCCAACTGTTTGATTTGCAGCTTCAAGGCTTCACTGTCGCTCATGACGTTGGACTGCCCGGCGACCACCTTGCCGGAAATGTCCTGCAAGCGCCCTGCCGCATCCTCACTGATCCGGGCGAAGCTTTCCTGGGTCGCCACCAGTTGCTGCTCCATCAGGGAAATCTGCTGGAAGCTCCACCAGGCCAGGAAACCGAATGCACACAGCAGCGCGCCGACCAATGCCCACAGCGGCCCGGTGCTGGGCCCCTTGACCTTGGCCGCGGCAACGGGCGCCGGGCGCGCTTGCACGTGAGGCTGGCGGCTGGGCATGAAATCATCGTCATCGGGAATATCGGCCCGCATCCGCAGGCTCGGTACATCATCGAAGTCGTCGTTGGCATCGTTACGCATGGGCATGGTTCGACCTTTGGGAAACCGATAATGGCTTGATGCGGCGAGTATAACCCTCTCGCCCGCCGCACCGATTGACCCCGAACCCGGCACTCGGTTCAGGATGGGCCGATCAGCGGGCTGTCTGGACACCCCACCAGGCGCAAAATTCATCGAGGGCGGTCCACAGGCTGACCTGCGGATCGTAATCGAGATAATGCCGGGCACGACTGATATCCAGGGTGAAATTTTTGTTCATGACCTGCATGCCCAGGCGCGACAGCGTCGGCTCGGGACGACCTGGCCACAACTTGCAGAATCCTTCATTCAGGGCCGCGAGGCTGTAGGCCAAGCCGTAGGAACGATAACGCCGGACCTGCGGGACTTCCATCTGGCGCATCACATAGTTGACCACGTCCCACAGCGGGACCGGTGCCCCGTTGCTGATGTTGTAGGCCTTGCCCAAGGCAGAGTCGGTGGCCAGCAGACTGCTGAGCAACGCTTCGTTGAGGTTCTGCACACTGGTGAAGTCCACTTTGTTCAACCCGTTGCCGACAATGGCCAGTCGTCCCTTGCGCTGCATTTTCAGCAGGCGCGGGAAAATGCTCATGTCACCGGCACCGGTCACGAAACGCGGGCGCAGGGCCAGCACTTCGAGGCCGAACTCCTGGGCACCGAAGACTTTCTGCTCGGCCAGGTACTTGGTGGCGGCGTAAGGGTGCTTGAAGCGCTTGGGCACCTGTTCTTCGGTCAATCCGAGGTGGTCACGGCCGTCGAAGTAAATGGACGGCGAGGACAGATGAACCAGGCGGCGCACCTTCTGCTTGAGACAGGCTTCGACGACATTTTCCGTGACTTGGACATTGCCCTGATGGAAATCCTGGTAGCGCCCCCACAGTCCCACGGAGCCGGCGCAATGCACCACGGCCTCGACATCCAGGCACAGGTCGCGGGCCAGCAGAGGGTCGTTCAGGTCGCCCTGGACGAACTGCGCACCGCGACGCACCAGGTGTTCCACACTCTCGGCCCGGCGACCGTTGACCCGTACATCCAGGCCCTGCTCCAGGGCGAAACGCGCAAAACGCCCGCCGATGAAGCCGCTCGCGCCGGTGACCAAAATCTTCATGCATGCTCCTAAAAATCAGATTCGAACTACAAGCCACAAGCGTCAAGCCAAGCGCTTTTCACTTACCGCTTGCAGCGTGCTGCTTGCCGCTGCGATCAATCGCTCAGTCAATAAGCCGAGCAACTGTCCACCATTGCGCCAATGATGCCAGTACAGCGGCACATCGATCGGTTTATCTGCCAACAATTCCACCAGCACGCCCCGTTCCAGCTGTTCGCGCACTTGCAGCTCCGGCACCAGCCCCCAGCCCAACCCCACCTCGGCAAGACGGATGAAACCTTCGGACGAGGGGCATAAATGATGCTCGAAACCGCCCTCCACGCCTACGGACGCAAGGTAGCGATGCTGCAGGAAATCATCCGGGCCAAACACCAATGCCGGCGTACGAGCCAGTTGATCGGCCCGCACGCCGTCGGGAAAGTGCCGGGCGATGAAGGCCGGACTGGCCAACGCCCGGTAGCGCATCGCCCCCAGCAGCACGCTGCGAGCACCCGCCACCGGGCGTTCGCTGGCGCAGACACAGGCCGCCACTTCACCGGCGCGCATACGCTTGAGGCCCACGGTCTGGTCTTCCACCACCAGGTCGAGCAACAGGTGATGGTCGGCGCAGAAATCTCCCACGGCAGCGGCCCACCAGGTTGCCAGGCTGTCGGCGTTCAAGGCGATGCGCAAACGCTCCGGCAGGCCCTCTTCATCCAGCGCCGGCACCAGGCTCTGCAGGTCGCGCTCGAGCAGCCGCACCTGTTGCACGTGGTTGAGCAACCGACGACCGATTTCCGTGGGTGCTGGCGGTGTGGCACGCACCAGAACGGGCTGACCGACACGCGCCTCCAGCAGCTTGATCCGTTGGGAAATGGCCGATTGCGACAAACCCAGCACCTGGGCCGCGCGCTCGAAACCGGCCTGCTCGACCACGGCGGCCAGGGCAGAGAGCAATTTGTAATCGAACATCAGTTTCCCTAATGAGCAATCAGCAATATTTGTTTTTCTTATACAACTCGCCACAGGAGAATGGCCAGCAATTCATCAACTGCCGGGGGATAAAACAATGTGGCAAAGCTATGTGAACGGGCTCTTGGTGGCCCTCGGGCTGATCATGGCCATCGGCGCCCAGAACGCATTCGTGCTGGCCCAGAGCCTGCGCCGCGAGCACCACTTGCCGGTCGCGGCGCTGTGCATCGCCTGCGACGCCCTGTTGGTCGCCGCCGGAGTGTTCGGCTTGGCGACCTTGCTGGCCCAGAGCCCGTTACTGCTGTCGATTGCCCGCTGGGGCGGCGCGGCGTTCCTGCTCTGGTACGGCAGCCTGGCCTTGCGCCGGGCCTGTTCGAAGCAGAGCCTGCAACAGGGTGAAAACCAGGCTGTGCGCTCGCTGCGGGCAGTCTTGCTCAGCGCGCTGGCGGTGACGTTGCTCAACCCCCACGTCTACCTCGACACCGTGCTGCTGATCGGCTCCCTCGGTGCCCAGCAGAGCGTGCCCGGCGCCTATGTGGTGGGCGCGGCCAGTGCCTCGCTGCTGTGGTTCCTCACCCTGGCCATCGGTGCCGCATGGCTGGCCCCCTGGTTGGCCCGTCCAAGCACCTGGCGGATCCTTGACCTGTTGGTGGCGGTGATGATGTTTACCGTGGCGATGCAATTGATTGTCGCCGGCTGATTATTCCAAACCGCTCTGGAACCTCTATTCCACACAGTTGTTGCGTGGTTATGCCGCACCCCCGGTGCTATGATCCGACTCCTGCGCCGCAAAGAGTACAAACTCCCCGGCGCTAGTCTGGCCGCCCGTGATCGGCCTTGCGCTCACCGCAACTGACCTGATTAGGAGAATCACCATGGCTTTCGAATTGCCGCCGCTGCCCTATCCACACGACGCACTGCAGCCGCACATCTCCAAAGAAACTCTGGAATATCACCACGACAAGCACCACAACACCTACGTCGTGAACCTGAACAACCTGGTGCCTGGCACCGAGTTCGAAGGCAAGACCCTGGAAGAAATCGTCAAGACTTCCTCGGGCGGCATCTTCAACAACGCCGCTCAGGTCTGGAACCACACCTTCTACTGGAACTGCCTGGCGCCAAACGCCGGCGGTCAACCAACCGGCGCCCTGGCTGAAGCCATCAACAAGGCATTCGGCTCGTTCGACAAGTTCAAGGAAGAGTTCAGCAAGACGTCCATCGGCACCTTCGGTTCCGGCTGGGGCTGGCTGGTGAAAAAGGCTGACGGTTCCCTGGCCCTGGCCAGCACCATCGGCGCCGGCAACCCGCTGACCAGCGGCGACACCCCGCTGTTGACCTGCGACGTGTGGGAACACGCCTACTACATTGACTACCGCAACGTTCGTCCGAAATACGTCGAAGCGTTCTGGAACCTGGTCAACTGGAAATTCGTCGCCGAGCAGTTCGAAGGCAAAGCCTTTACTGCCTAAGCTCGATGCCAGACAAAGGAAACCCGGCGCCGTGCCGGGTTTTTTTTGCGTGAGAAAATTGATCGCAAGCCAAATACCTCGTGTCCGGAACCCAAGAAAAAATCCCGGCAGGCCTCAAGTTGCGGTGCCTTGCAACCGACACAATGGTCGTAGAGCAATCACTCTGGAAAAAACGTACATCGGCCAGGTTTCAAGCGAAAACCCTTGTGTTTGATTGTCCCTTTGACTGACATCACAGGATTGCCAATACTCATGGCAACTTGACGCTACCCGCACGGAACAAGGAACCACTCTTTGAAGCTGGAACTCAAGAACAGCTTGTCTGTGAAGTTGCTCCGGGTCGTGCTCCTCTCGGCATTGATCGTTGGCATGGTCTTGAGCTGCGCCCAGATTGTGTTCGATGCCTACAAAACCAACCAGGCCGTCGCCAGTGATGCCCAGCGTATCCTCGACATGTTCCGCGATCCATCGACCCAGGCCGTCTACAGCCTGGACCGGGAAATGGGCATGCAAGTGATCGAAGGCCTGTTCCAGGACCAAGCCGTGCGCATGGCGTCCATCGGCCATCCCCGCGAAACCATGCTCGCCGAAAAAACCCGCCCCTTGCAGCACTCTGAAAGCCGCTGGCTGACCGACCTGATCCTGGGCAAGGAGCGCACCTTCACCACGCAACTGGTGGGACGTGGCCCCTACAGCGAATATTACGGCGACCTGAGCATTACCCTCGACACGGCCACCTACGGCGAGGGTTTCATCGTCAGCTCGGTGATCATTTTCATCTCCGGGATGCTGCGGGCCCTGGCCATGGGCCTGGTGCTGTACCTGGTCTATCACTGGCTGCTGACCAAGCCGTTGTCGCGGATCATCGAGCACCTGACCGAAATCAACCCCGATCGCCCCAGCGCGCACAAGATCCCGCAGTTGCGCGGCCACGAGCAAAACGAACTGGGCCTGTGGATCAATACGGCCAACCAACTGCTCGAATCCATCGAGCGCAACACGCACCTGCGTCACGAAGCGGAAAACAGCCTGCTGCGAATGGCCCAGTACGACTTTCTCACCGGTCTGCCCAACCGCCAGCAACTTCAACAGCAGCTGGACAAGATCCTGGTGGACGCCGGACGCCTGCAACGTCGGGTGGCGGTGTTGTGTGTAGGGCTGGATGATTTCAAGGGCATCAACGAACAGTTCAGCTATCAGACCGGCGATCAGTTGCTGCTGGCCCTGGCCGATCGACTGCGGGCCCACAGTGGGCGGCTCGGCGCACTGGCGCGGCTGGGGGGCGACCAGTTCGCCCTGGTCCAGGCCGACATCGAACAGCCTTACGAGGCCGCCGAACTGGCCCAGAGCATCCTCGATGACCTGGAAGCACCGTTCGCCATCGACGATCAGCAAATCCGCCTGCGGGCCACCATCGGCATCACCCTCTTCCCTGAAGACGGCGACAGCACCGAGAAACTGTTGCAGAAAGCCGAGCAGACCATGACCCTGGCCAAGAGTCGCTCGCGCAATCGCTACCAGTTCTACATCGCCAGCGTCGACAGCGAGATGCGCCGCCGCCGCGAGCTGGAAAAAGACCTGCGCGAGGCCCTGGTCCGCGAGCAGTTCTCCCTGGTGTACCAGCCACAGATCAGCTACCGCGACCTGCGGGTGGTGGGCACCGAAGCCCTGATCCGCTGGCACCATCCCGAGCACGGCCTTGTGCCGCCGGACCTGTTCATTCCCCTGGCCGAGCAGAACGGCACCATCATCGCCATCGGTGAATGGGTGCTGGACCAGGCGTGCAGGCAATTGCGCGAATGGCACGACCAGGGTTTCCTCGACCTGCGCATGGCGGTCAACCTGTCGACCGTGCAACTGCACCATGCCGAACTGCCACGGGTGGTGAACAATCTCCTGCAGATATACCGGCTGCCACCGCGCAGCCTCGAGCTGGAGGTCACCGAGACCGGCCTGATGGAAGACATCACCACCGCGGCCCAACACCTGCTTAGCCTGCGTCGCTCCGGAGCGCTGATTGCCATCGATGACTTCGGCACCGGCTATTCGTCCCTGAGCTACCTCAAGAGCCTGCCGCTGGACAAGATCAAGATCGACAAGAGCTTCGTCCAGGACCTGCTCGACGACGAAGACGACGCAACCATCGTCCGGGCCATCATCCAATTGGGCAAGAGCCTGGGGATGCAGGTCATTGCCGAGGGCGTCGAGACGGTCGAGCAGGAAGCCTACATCATCGCCGAGGGCTGCCACGAAGGTCAGGGCTATTACTACAGCAAGCCGCTACCGGCGCGGGAATTGGGCCTTTACCTGAAGCAGGCCGAGCGCAGCAAGGTGTCCATCCTCTGATTCCTCTCTTTTGCCACGTTCCTGTAGGAGCTGGCGAAGCCTGCGATCTTTTGATCTTTCGCTCCAGACTCGATGGGCAGTGGAAAGATCGCAGCCTCGCTTCGCTCGGCAACTCCTACGGGACGCTGCCGATCCCTTCATTAAATAAGAAATATTTACAACCATAACCCTTTACACATAATGCAAATCTTTCGCATTATGTCGCAGTTTTTGCGCACCCTCGCGCCTGTCCCATCCATCACCGAAGCAGGATGTTCGCCATGATTCGTATGCCCCTGGCTACCGCCAGTCTGCTGGCCATCGCTATTTCCCTCGCCGGTTGCGGCGAAGGCAAAGACAAGGCCGCCGCGCCGCAAGCGCCAACGCCGGCCGCCAGCACCTCGGCACCGGTCGCCCCTGCTGCCGCCGGCAAAGTCGACGAAGCCGCCGCCAAGGCTGTTGTCGCGCACTATGCCGACATCGTCTATGCCGTCTACAGCGATGCCGAATCCACTGCGAAGACCCTGCAAACCGCCGTCGACGCGTTCCTGGCCAAGCCGAACGCCGACACCTTGAAAGCCGCCAAGGCTGCCTGGATCGCCGCACGCGTGCCGTACCTGCAAAGCGAAGTGTTCCGCTTCGGCAACACCATCATCGACGACTGGGAAGGCCAGGTGAACGCCTGGCCCCTGGACGAAGGCCTGATCGACTACGTCGACAAGTCCTACGAGCACGCCCTGGGTAACCCGGGCGCCACCGCCAACATCATCGCCAATACCGAAGTCCAGGTTGGCGAAGACAAGGTCGACGTCAAGGACATCACCCCGGAAAAACTCGCCAGCCTGAACGAACTGGGCGGTTCCGAGGCCAACGTCGCCACCGGTTACCACGCCATCGAATTCCTGCTGTGGGGCCAGGACCTCAACGGCACCGGCCCGGGCGCCGGCAATCGCCCCGCTTCGGATTACCTGGAAGGCGCCGGCGCCACTGGCGGCCACAACGACCGTCGTCGTGCCTACCTCAAGTCCGTGACCCAACTGCTGGTCAGCGACCTGGAAGAAATGGTCGGCAACTGGAAGCCGAACGTGGCCGACAACTACCGCGCCACCCTGGAAGCCGAGCCGGCCGAAAGCGGCCTGCGCAAGATGCTGTTCGGCATGGGCAGCCTGTCCCTGGGTGAACTGGCGGGCGAGCGCATGAAGGTGTCCCTGGAAGCCAACTCGCCGGAAGACGAACAGGATTGCTTCAGCGACAACACCCACAACTCGCACTTCTACGATGCCAAGGGCGTGCGTAACGTGTACCTGGGCGAATACACCCGTGTCGACGGCACCAAGATGACCGGCGCCAGCCTGTCGTCCCTGGTCGCCAAGGCCGACCCGGCCGCGGACACCGCGCTCAAGGCCGACCTGGCCGACACCGAGGCCAAGATCCAGGTCATGGTCGATCACGCCAACAAGGGTGAGCACTACGACCAGTTGATCGCCGCCGGCAACACTGCCGGTAACCAGATCGTGCGCGACGCCATCGCCGCACTGGTCAAGCAGACCGGTTCGATCGAACAGGCTGCGGGCAAACTGGGCATCAGCGACCTGAACCCGGACAACGCTGATCACGAGTTCTGATCAACGCCGGCTGGCTGCGGGTCAACGCAGCCAGCCAAGCCACAAAACCTGTGGGGGCGAGCTTGCTCGCGACAGAGGTCTATCAGTCGATATTGATGTTGGCTGGTCTACCGCTATCGCGAGCGAGCTCGCTCCCACAGGGTTTTCTGGTGTTTCGAAAATGCGAGACCAGTCATCACCATTCTTGTGGAAGCGAGCTTGCTCGCGATGGGGGTCTATCAGTCGATATTGATGTTGGCTGGTCTACCGCTATCGCGAGCAGGCTCGCTCCCACAGTGCTTTCTGGTATTTCGAAAATGCGAGATCAGTCATCACTACCCTTGTGGGAGCGAGCTTGCTCGCGATGGGGGTCTATCAGTCAATATTGATGTAGGCGGGTCTACCACTAGCGCGAGCAAGCTCGCTCCCACAAGGGGCGCACGGTGGTTCATGGCTGCAACCCGGCAAGCCGCCCTTCGATAAACCGCCGTTCCGGCAGTTGCTGCGTCAGTTCGAGCGCGCGTTGGTAGGCGGCCCTCGCCTCGTCCACCCGCCCCAACTGCCGACAGAACTCCGCCCGCGCCGAGTGGGCCAGGTGATAGTCCGTCAAATCCCCCCGGGCGAGTATCCCGTCAACCAGGCGCAGCCCTTCCTGTGGTCCGTCGCGCTTGGCCAGGGCGGCGGCGCGGTTGAGTTCGATCACCGGCGACGGCACGACCCGCAGCAGCACATCGTAAAGCCCGACGATCTGCGGCCAATCGGTCTGCTCAGCCGTCGGCGCTTCGGCATGCACCGCCGCAATCGCCGCTTGCAGGCAGTACGGCCCGAACCGTCGGGTTTTCAGCGCGGCTTCCACCAACGCACAGCCCTCGGCGATCAGCTCGGCATCCCATAAGGATCGCACCTGCTCATCCAGCAGAATCAGTTCACCGGTCGACGACGTTCGCGCCGGGCGCCGGGATTCGTGCAGCAACATCAACGCCAGCAGCCCCATGACCTCGGCCTCGGGCAGCAACTCCATCAGCAGACGCCCGAGACGGATGGCTTCGCGCGTGAGGTCTTCGCGAGTCAACTCGGCCCCCATCGAGGCCGAATAGCCTTCGTTGAACACCAGGTAGATCACCCGCAGCACGCTGTCCAACCGCTCCGGCAGTTCCGCGCGGGACGGCACCTGATAGGGGATCCTGGCATCACGGATTTTCGCCTTTGCCCGCACGATGCGCTGGGCAATGGCCGCCGGGGCGGCGAGAAACGCCCGGGCGATTTGTTCGGTGCTCAGGTCGCAGACTTCCCGTAGCGTCAGGGGCACCTGGGCATCCGCCGCCAGGGCCGGGTGGCAACAGGTAAAGATGAGCCGCAGGCGATCGTCTTCCACGTCTTCGTCACTCCACGGATCCTGTTCCAGCGCCTCGAGTTGAGCGATCAACATCGGTTGGGACGCGGCGAAACGCGCGCGTCGGCGCAAACTGTCGATGGCCTTGAAGCGCCCCGCAGACACCAGCCAGGCCCGCGGGTTGTCCGGCACACCGTCGCGCTGCCAGCGCTCGACCGCAATGAAAAAGGCCTCGTGCAAGGCCTCTTCCGCCAGTTCGAAATCACCCAGCAGGCGAATCAGCGTCGCCAGGATCCGCCGCGAGTCTTGTCGATAAACCTGCTCGACCCGCGCCTTGACCGTTTCGACCGACATCAGTCGGGCATGCCTTGGGCAACCAGCGTCTCAAGCCGGTCCAGGCCCTGGCCCCAACCCTCAGGGTCGTGTGCCTGGCGATCGATGACCCGGTTGATGGATAACGCGCAAGGGGCAGCGGTGAGGTTCATGAATGAAATCCTGTGTGTGATTGTTGTTCAGGGGTTCAGTTGGCGTACCGGTCGCACTTCAACGCAGCCGACCCGGGCCGCCGGGATATGGCCGGCGACCTGGATGGCTTCGTTGAGGTCCTTGGCGTCGATCAGGTAGAAGCCCGCCAGCTGCTCCTTGGTTTCGGCGAAGGGGCCGTCGGTGATCGACAGCTTGCCGCCACGCATGCGCACCGTGGTAGCGGTCTGTACCGACTCCAGGGCTTCGGCGGCCAGCATGCGCCCACTGCCCTGGATCGATTCGGCATAGGCCATGCACTCGGCGTCCTCCGGGCTGTCGGGCGAGTTGTGCAGCGTCTGTTCGTTGCTATACACCAGGCATAGGTACTTCATGGAAGGCTCCGTGTTCGGACTGATCAACTATGGACGGCAGAATGACGCCCGGCGAAAAAAACCGACGATCAGGGTTGCAGGTCGAACAGCGCCGTCCCGGCCATCGGGTCGAACGGAGCGGACCAATGTTCATGGACGATCAGCCATTGTCCGGCTACACGCTGGTAGCAGGCCGTCACACGCATCCAGCAGGCCTGTTCCTCGCCTTTCTCGTTGGTGCCGCCGCAATAGGCCAGCCAGTGGGCGAAGGCGATGTTGTCGGCCGGGGTAATCTTGACCTGATGAAAGTCGAACTTGTGCGGGCCGGGGCACATTTCCATACAGGCTTGCCAATGAGCCCGGTAAGCGGTCTTGCCCTTGAATTGCAGGGCCTGGATGGCATCGAACGACACAATGTTATCGTCATAGAGCGCCATGACTTTTTCGACGTCCTTGGCCATGACGGCTTGACGGTAGGTGTCGATCAAGGCCTGGATCCGGGTTTCAGTGGCTTGGGTATCCATGGTGATTCTCCGCAGTTTTTTTGTTGAAGACACCCTTTGTCGTTTGGAAAAACAGCGAATCGACAATCCAACAAAAATAATTCCAAAGAGAAAATTCGCTAGAATCCCAGTCCTATTCTGCCGGCAAGCATTGGACGTTTCTGTGACCGCTCGACTCGTCCCCTACGAAGACCTGACCGCGCTGCAACGCGAACAGGTCAGCGCCATCGAACTCCACCCCGAACAGATCAGGTTCGCCGGCGATATCCATGGCGCCCTGCACATGCTGCTGTCCCGGCCCGGCCCAGGGGTCAAAGGCTTTGCGCTATTGGCTGGCGAGGTGCCGGTGGCCTTCCTGCTGCTCAAGCGCCCGCCGGTACTGCCCGCCTGGGCCAACGAACACAGCGCCACCCTGCATGCCTTGCAAGTCGACCACCGGGCCCAGGGCAAAGGGTATGGCAAGGCCTGCCTGCAGGCGCTGCCCGCCGTGGCACGAGCCGCCTGGCCGGACATCCACGGATTGGAGCTCTCGGTCGATCCCGATAACGTCTCGGCCATTGGCCTGTACGCCCGGTTGGGCTGGGTCGACAGTGGCGAAGCCTATAAGGGCCGCATCGGTTATGAGCGGCGTATGGGGTTGACGTTCTGACAAACAGAATCAACGATCGATAGGTGCTGAATGTGGGAGCGAGCTTGCTCGCGATAGCGGTGTTTCAGTCAACATCAAAGTGGCTGGCCTGACGCTATCGCGAGCACGCTCGCTCCCACAGGGGACCTGCGACGATCAGCTTGGCTTGATCGGGATCCAGATCTCCAGGGTGCCTTGGCCGGTCCTGGGGTTGAAGTCTTCGCTGTAGCGCTCGAATTCAGGCTCATCCGCCGCTTCGTAACCGGAATGGGGCAGCCATTCTTTCCAGATGTACTGAAACGTATCCGGCAGTTTTTTCAACGGCCCTTTGTGTTCGAAGACCGCGTAATGGCCTGGCTGGATTTCGATCCAGCGGTATTGCTCCGGCAAATCGTCGAGCCGGCTGATTTCAACGCCGGCGATGTATTCGAACCCACCCTTCCCGTCCGGGTTGCAACACACACCGTAGGTCACTTCATCTTTCTGCCCTGGCACCTTGCCGAGCCAGGGCAGGAACTTTTCCCAGAGCAAAGGGATGTCTTGGGCGGTGTCCTGGGTAAACCGAGCACCAAAGCCGGCGACGAGCTGAAAACGTCCCTGTTCAAAGCGTGGTACGGCTGTGCAATCGCGTTCGGGCTTTTCCATGCGGCAACACTCCAGCAAAACGTGAAGTCGGGCTTGGCAGTATAGAAGCCAAACCGTGATTGCCAGGGCCGTTTCGCTAATCAGATGCCAGGCAGGGCCCCGGTGACGGCGTTTCCTACAAACTCGTTGTAGCCAGAAACAATCACGTACACCGCGAAATAACAGAAGATCGCGGCGGATGCCCAATAGGAATAACGCAACAACTTATCCCCCAACAGTTTGCCGCCCTGGGTCGCCGCCAGGCACAAGGCCGCGCACCACAGCAGCCCGGCGCAGAGAAAACCACTGAGAAACAGCGCCGAGCTGAGCAAGGTTCCGCCACCCGAACGGGCGATCAGCGTACCGCCCACCGCCGCGAACCAGAGGATGGCACTGGGCGATGACATGGCCAGGAAAATCCCGCGCAAGAACTCCTGGCGCGAAGAGTTGCCCTGCACTTCACCGGCCTCGGCCAGTACCGCGCTGTGATAGATCGCCGAGTGGATCATCTTGGCCGCGAAGTACAGCAACAGCACCGAGCCGCCGACCCACAGCACCCAGCGCACCGCTTCGTATTGCAGCAGCACAGTCATGCCGGCCAAGGCCAGGACGGCATAGATCAGATCGCCCACGCAGGTGCCCAGGCCCAGGGCGAACCCCTGGAAATAGCCGCGCTGCATCGCCAGGGTGATCATCGCGATATTGGCCACGCCAATGTCCAGGCACAGCGAAAGGCTCAGCAGGAAACCGCTGGAAAATTCCATCATTCATTCCATCAGGATTGGTGAGGCAGGTTCAACAAGCCGCTGCGACCATCGATGGCGCCGCGGCCAGGACGACAGTGTCGTCGAAAATAGTTCGCCGCGGCTACTGGACAATCCGACATCCGCCCGATTATCTTGCGCCGCAGGCCACCGCAGTGGCCAACGTCGCTCGGACGGTTCCGGGCGCTCACGTATCTCGAGGCAATAATGGCCGAACAAGGTTCGCCGCGCCGCTTTGCGCGCATCGATCGACTCCCCCCGTATGTATTCAATATCACTGCCGAGCTGAAGATGGCTGCGCGTCGGCGCGGCGAAGACATCATCGACTTGAGCATGGGTAATCCCGACGGCGCCACGCCTCCACACATCGTGGAAAAACTGGTCACCGTCGCCCAGCGCGAAGACACCCACGGTTATTCCACCTCCAAAGGCATCCCGCGCCTGCGCCGCGCCATTTCGCGCTGGTACAAGGACCGCTATGAGGTGGACATCGACCCGGAGACCGAAGCCATCGTCACCATCGGGTCCAAGGAAGGCCTGGCCCACCTGATGCTGGCCACCCTGGACCAGGGCGACACGGTGCTGGTGCCCAACCCCAGCTATCCGATCCACATCTACGGCGCGGTGATCGCTGGCGCCCAGGTGCGCTCGGTGCCGTTGGTGCCTGGGGTGGATTTCTTCGACGAACTGGAGCGGGCCATTCGCGGCTCGATCCCCAAGCCGAAGATGATGATCCTCGGCTTCCCGTCCAACCCCACCGCCCAGTGCGTGGAGCTGGACTTCTTCGAGCGGGTCATCGCCCTGGCCAAGCAGTACGACGTGCTGGTGATCCACGACCTGGCCTACGCCGACATCGTGTATGACGGCTGGAAAGCCCCGTCGATCATGCAAGTGCCGGGCGCGAAAGACATCGCGGTGGAGTTCTTCACCCTGTCCAAGAGCTACAACATGGCCGGCTGGCGCATCGGGTTCATGGTGGGCAACCCGGAACTGGTCAACGCCCTGGCGCGGATCAAGAGCTACCACGACTACGGCACCTTCACGCCGCTGCAGGTGGCGGCCATCGCCGCCCTCGAAGGCGACCAGCAATGCGTGCGCGACATCGCCGAGCAGTACCGCCAGCGCCGCAACGTGCTGGTCAAGGGCCTGCATGAGCTGGGCTGGATGGTAGAGAACCCGAAGGCATCAATGTACGTCTGGGCCAAGATCCCCGAGGCCTATGCGCACCTGGGCTCGCTGGAGTTCGCCAAGAAGCTGCTGGCCGAGGCCAAGGTCTGTGTCTCGCCGGGGGTGGGGTTCGGGGAGTATGGGGATGATCACGTGCGCTTTGCGCTGATCGAGAACCAGGACCGGATTCGCCAGGCGGTGCGTGGGATCCGTGGGATGTTCAGGGCGGATGGGTTGGTAAGCAAACCTAACGCCTGATCTAGAACCAACAGTGGGAGTAGGCTCCCGCCCTGGCTCTACTGATCACCCGAAACCAGTGTGGGAGCGAGCTTGCTCGCGATAGCGGTACAACAGTCAGTAAAGTATCGACTGCAAGTCCGCTATCGCGAGCAAGCTCGCTCCCACCAAGCTCGCTCCCACAAAGGGTTATAGGTTGTCGCTTAGACCACCAGCGACAGCAGCAGGATAAAGATCAACCCCACCACCGACAGGATGGTTTCCATCGCGGTCCAAGTCTTGAACGTCTCGGCCACGGTCATGTTGAAGTACTGCTTGACCAGCCAGAAACCCGCATCGTTGACGTGGGACAGGATCAACGAGCCGGCACCGGTCGCCAGCACCAGCAGCTCACGGTTCACACCCGGCATCATCCCCACCACCGGCACCACGATACCGGCACCGGTAATGGTCGCCACCGTCGCCGAACCTGTGGCGATACGGATCACCGCCGCCACCAACCACGCCAGCAGGATCGGCGAGATCTGCGCACTCACCGCCATGTGACCGATCACATCGCCCACGCCGCTGGTGACCAGCATCTGCTTGAAGCCACCACCGGCACCGATGATCAGGATGATCGCGGCGGTCGGCGCCAGGCTGGCGTCCAGCCATTTGAGCATCTGGCTGGAACCGATGCCCTGCTTGTAGCCGAAGGTGTACAGCGACAGCAACAATGCCAGCAGCAACGCCGAGATCGGGTGGCCGATCATGTCCATCCAGGCGCGGAAGAGGTTGCCGTCCGGCAGCGCCACGTCAGCAAAAGTCTTGAGCAGCATCAGGAACACCGGCGACAGCACGGTGATCAGGGTGATGCTGAAGCTTGGCAGCTCGGCGGCGCTCGTCTCGCGGGCCAGTTGGTCCACCAGTTCCTGGTTCGGATGGCCGGGGATGTGCTTGGCAATGAATGTACCGAAGATCGGGCCGGCAATGATGGCAGTCGGCAGCGCGACGATCAGACCATAGAGAATGGTCTTGCCGATGTCGGCGCCAAACACGCCAATCGCCAGCAGCGGCCCCGGGTGCGGCGGCACCAGGCCGTGGACCGCGGAAAGACCGGCCAGCAGCGGGATACCGATCTTGATGATCGACACGCCGGTGCGGCGCGCAACGATGAACACCAGCGGGATCAGCAGCACGAAGCCGATTTCGAAGAACAGCGGGATGCCCACCAGGAACGCGGCGAACATCATCGCCCACTGCACCTTGTCCTTGCCGAAGGCGCGGATCAGGGTCTGGGCGATCTGATCGGCCCCGCCCGACTCGGCCATCATTTTGCCGAGCATCGTGCCCAGCGCCAGGATGATGCCGACAAAGCCCAGCACGCCACCGAAGCCGTCCTGGAACGCCTTGATGATGGTGCCGGTCGGCATGCCCGACGTCAGGCCGAGGAACGCGGCGGCGATGGTCAGCGCAATGAACGGGTGGAATTTGAACTTGGTGATGAGGACGATGAGTCCGATCACCGTGACCACTGCATCAAGCAGTAGGAACGTCTCGTGGGACATGCCGAACATGGGAGGTGTCTCCTGATTTGTTGTTGTTATTGAAGCAGTTATTTATGAGTCGTCGGGACAGCGCTATCTTTCTGACGCAAATTTTTTGAAATCAGCTGGCCAGCTTCAAACCGTGGGCCAACCACCAGACGTAAGCCTGCTGCGCCAGTTCGTCAACGCTGTGGCTGGACGCGTCCAGAGCCAGGGTCAGGGGCTCGCCGACAGGGGATTCAAGGGTGGCGAACTGGCTGTCGATCAGGGTCGACGGCATGAAATGGCCGGGACGATGGGAAACGCGGTCGGCGGCCACTTCGGGGGTCAACTCAAGGAATACGAAGCCCAGGCCGGGCAAGGCGCTGCGCAGACGCTCGCGATAACTGTGCTTGAGGGCCGAGCAGGTCAGCACCGGGCGCTCGCCCGTGGCATCGACACGGCGCAACTCGTCGCACAGGCTGTCGAGCCAGCCGGCACGGTCGTCGTCGTTCAAGGGGATACCGGCGCTCATCTTCTGGATGTTGGCCGCGGGGTGGAACGTGTCGCCTTCGATGGCGGTGGCGCCGCTCAACTGGCACAGGGCCTGGCTGACGCACGTTTTGCCGCAACCGGCAACGCCCATGATGACCAGGGCGGAGATGGGATTGTTCATGTAACACCTCAGCGCGCAGACAGCGCTACCTTTGCCAGTTATGACACCGCAGCAAAAGCAGAAGTTGCCGACGCCTTCTTGTCATTTTTGTGGTTGCAGCATGTTCGTTCACGACACCCGTGGACAGGGGATCAGGCAACCCCCGCTCACGCATTTGCAGCGGCGTCGAGACAGCGCTACCTTAGTGCCTTGATTTTTGTTTGGCAAGCCGCCCTGATGACCGCCCCTAAAAACGATAAGAATCCTCGCACCACCGGTCGCCCCACGCTCAACGAAGTCGCACGCCTGGCCGGTGTCAGCCCTATCACCGCCTCCCGTGCCCTGCGTGGCGTCAGCACCGTCGCCTCGGAACTGGTGGAAAAAGTCCGCCAGGCCGCCGTGGAACTCAACTACGTTGTCAATCCCGCCGCCCGCGCCCTGGCTTCGGCCCAGAGCCATTCGGTGGTGGTGCTGGTGCCGTCGTTGTCCAACCTGTTGTTCATCGACACCCTGGAAGCCATCCATCGGGTGCTGCGACCCAAGGGTTTCGAAGTGGTGATCGGCAACTACCACTACTCCCGGGACGAGGAAGAAGACCTGTTGCGCAACTACATGGCCTACCAGCCACGGGGGTTGCTGCTGACCGGTTTCGACCGCACCGAAAGCGCCCGGCGCATGATCGAGGCCAGCAACATACCGTGCGTGTACATGATGGAACTGGACCCCGGCGCCGGGCTCAATTGCGTCGGTTTTTCCCAGCTCAAGGCTGGCGAAACGGCGGCCGAGCACTTGATTTCCAAGGGCCGCAAGCGCCTTGCCTACATCGGCGCGCAGCTGGACCAACGCACCCTGCTGCGCGGCGAGGGTTTCCGGCGTGCCTTGCAGAACGTCGGATTGTACGACCCGGACCTGGAAGTACTGACACCGCGTCCATCATCGGTGGGCCTGGGCGGCGAGCTGTTCCTGCAATTGCTGGCCAGTCACCCGGACGTCGATGCGATCTTCTTCGGCAACGATGACCTGGCCCACGGCGCCCTGCTCGAAGCATTGCGCTGCGGCATCAAGATCCCCGAGCGGGTGTCGATCCTCGGTTTCAACGACCTGCCCGCCTCGGCCCATATGGTGCCGCGCCTGAGCAGCATCAGCACCCCACGGGAAGCCATCGGTCGCCGCGCCGCCGAACAGATGCTGACGCTGATGGCCGGCAACCGCATCGCGCAGCCGGTGGTGGACCTGGGTTTCGAGCTCAAGGTTCGCGAAAGCACCTGAGGCGCACGCTCAAGCGGTCGATCCATGCCGTCGGACGGCAAGGGTTGGCCGCCCCGCTCGCCGCGCGCTTGTCCAGACCCTTTGGAATACGGGCCTTGCGAAGGCGGCATGGGAATTGCTCCTGCCCATCGCTCAGCCATTACCTACAGGTGTTCATCATGTTGGTCAGTGCCAAACAGCAAGCGATGGTCTTGCCACTCAAACGCCCGGGCGAGGATCCCACCGCCGAAGCCGCCAGCGGCCTGCAAAGCGCCGCGCTGCAGGCATTGCGCAATAATGTCCAGGCCCAGGCCAGCCAGGGCAGTGCCCAGGTCCAGGATTCCTTCACCCGACGAGCCACGCAACAGGTCAATGCCGCCACCGCCATCAGCGACAAGGTGGATGAGGCGTTCGCCAAGACGCGCGTGCAACTGCAGACCGTGGCTTCATCAATGCCTGAAGAAACCACGACACTGGGCGGCTCCGCCACGGCGCAGTTCAAGGACTACATGAGCAAGACGCCCGAAGAGCGCCTGCGCGACAGTATTCTCGAAGAGATGGGCATTACCGAGGAAGCGTTCGAAGCGATGCCGCCCGAGAAGCAGATGGCGGTCAGCCAGGAGATTGCCCAGCGCATGCAGGACAAGTCGGCGATGGCCCAAGTGGAAAAGGCCCAAGAAAGCCGCACGGGCGACAAAGCCTCGGCCACGGACATGTTTCTCGCCTCGCTTTGAGCCTCGGCACATCACCAAGCGTTTGAGCTGGGGTGACCGCCCAGCTCAAACCTGAGGCCCGCCGAAGCGGTACCGGCTCAATGACCGAACAGGTTCACCTTTTTGGTTTTTTTGTCGGCGCGCTTCTCATCGGCAGTCTTCGCCGGTTTTTTCTTTGCCGCTTTTTTTGAATCCATGCCTTTGGCCATGATACGTACTCCAGTCATACGGGATGTGAAGTCAGGTATACACCTATCGCCGCAGTCGCGTTCTTTTATAATTGCCTCCCCCTTCTGCGCCACGACCCAACCATGTCCGAAATCCATTACGCAGCGCTCGAAGCATCGCTTTGGCCGCTGATGAACAAGTTCTATCGCGCTCACCAATCCTCGATGAAAGCGGTGCGTGACGCGCAGCTGTGGGTGGCACGGCGCGATGAGATCGTCGCCGCCCTGTGCTTGCGGCCCGTGTCGGGTGGGCATTGGTTGACGGGGTTGTTCGTCGACCCGGCGTACCGCGTCCAGGGCATAGCCGCGCGATTGATCGCCGAAGCGGTGAACGGTGTGGACAAACCGGTGTGGCTGTTCTGCCACCCGGACTTGCGCGGCTTTTATGAGCGGCGTGGCTTCAGCTTCGACCCTGAACTGCCCTATGCGATGGCCGAGCGCCTGAGCCGGTATGCCCGCAGCAAGCCGATGATTGCGATGGGGTGGGAGCCTGCAAAACCCTGAGATCAGGGCAGTCCCTTGTGGGAGCGAGCTTGCTCGCGGTGGCGTCAGGTCAGCTGCATCAATGGCGGCTGACACACCGCCATCGCGAGCAAGCTCGCTCCCACGGGGTTCAGGGGTGGGTATCAATCGTCGGCGGCGGGGTCCAGGTCCGGGAACATCACTTCGGTAAAGCCGAACTTGCTGAAATCAGTGATGCGCGACGGGTACAAGCGCCCGATCAGATGATCGCATTCATGCTGCACCACCCGCGCATGAAAGCCCGACGCGTAACGCACGATCGGCTCGCCCTTGGGATCGAAGCCCTCATAGCGGATGTGTTGGTAGCGCTCCACCGCACCGCGCAGGCCCGGCACCGACAGGCAACCTTCGAAGCCCTCTTCCATCTGCGGGCCCAGGGGGGTGATCAGTGGGTTGATCAGGATGGTCTGGGGCACCGCCTCGGCGTCGGGGTAACGCTCGCTGTGCTCGAAGCCGAAGATCACCAGCTGCAGGTCGACGCCGATCTGCGGCGCCGCCAGACCGACGCCGCCGACGCTTTCCATGGTCTGGAACATGTCGTCGATCAATTGCCACAACTCCGGGCTGTCGAACATTTCGGCGGGCACCGGCGGGGCGATGCGCAGCAGGCGTTCGTCGCCCATTTTCAGGATTTCACGGATCATGGTCGGGCTTCGTCAGGATGGGTTTGAGGGATGGAATGGTCGCGCCCCAGGCCCGACACATGCTGTTTTTCGTGCTCGCCCGCGCTCTTTTCACCCGGGTTCTTGCCCTCGGTGGACATGTGCTCGATCACCGCATTCATTTCCGCGCCGAGCAACAGCACCGCCGAAGAAATATAGAAATACAGCAACAACACGATGATCGCGCCGATGCTGCCATACATGGCGTTGTAGTTGGCAAAGGTCTTGACGTAAAACGCGAAGCCCAGGGAAGCGATGATCCACACCACCACCGCCAGCACCGACCCCGGCGTGATGAAGCGAAACTCCTGCTTGACGTCGGGCATCACGTAATAGATCAGCGCCACGGCCACCATCAGCAAGAACACGATCACCGGCCAACGCACGATCGTCCAGAGCGTGACGATGAACTCCTCCAGGCCGACCTGGGCCGCAATCCAGCCCATTACCTGCGGCCCGAGCACCATCAACGCCGCAGCGGCCAGCAGCATGCCGGCGATGCCGACCGTGTAGAAAATCGACAGCGGGAAGCGCTTCCAGGCCGGACGTCCTTCCACCACATCGTAGGCGGCGTTCATCGCGCTCATCATCAGGCGCACGCCCGCCGAAGCGGTCCACAAGGCGATGACGATACCCACGGACAGCAACCCACCCTTGGACTGCTGAAGCTGGTCGATCACCGGGTTGACCTGCTCCAGGGCCTGGGGGGGCAGCACCAGCTCCGATTGCAGGCGCAGCCAGGAGAAGAAGTCCGGCAGGTGCAGGAAACCGATCAAGGCAATCAGGAAGAGAATGAACGGAAACAGCGAAAACAGCATCTGGTAGGCCAGTGCCGAGGCATAGGTCGACATCTCGTCGTCGACGAACTCGGTCACGGTACGCATCATCACACGATGCAAAGGTAAGCCTTTCAAGGCCGGAAACATCATGTGCGTCTCCTTTCGCCGCAAAAAAGGAAGGTCGCCTGGCGACTCATGGGGTTGTTATCCAAGACAAAGTAACCTGTTTGGCGACTTTGGAACAATTTCCCCGGTGCAAGTTCGAGCCGACATGAAAACGGCCATCCGCAGATGACCGTTCCATTCGCTTCACTACAGGCCGGTTATGCCTTGTCGACGCCTTTCTTGACCGCATCCTTGGCCTTGCCCACGGCTTGTTGGGCCTCGCCTTTTTTCTCCTGGACCACGCCCTCGGCGCGCATACGGTCATTGTCGGTGGCCTTGCCGACGCCTTGCTTGATGTTGCCAACGGCTTCGTTGGCGACGCCCTTCACTTTATCGCTCGTGCTACCCATGGTGTCTCTCCTGTGAACAACGCTACGAAAAGTCATTACATAAGGGTTGACCGGGGCCGTTCGCCGGGAGTTTCATTTTTTTCAGCGGCACATTTCAGCGTCGAATGCAGGTTGCACTTTATGTTTGTCGATCAACCCCCGAGAATGCCCCACGTATTCAGGCCGTGGCTTGAAGCTCCAACCCCGTAGGAACGTTATGAAACTCGATAAAAAGCAGGCCATCGCCCGCAGGAATCAGGAACTGGGCGGCGCCGTACTGGGCGTCAACAATTGCCATTTCAGCGAATTGAACCGCAACCGCAACATCTTCTGGTTCGATATCCCGGTGGCGCGCCTGGCCATCGGTCAGTACGAATGGATCCACCTGCTGCTGCACACGCCGGCCACCGATGAGCTGCTGCACTTGAAGGTGCCGACCGTGTTCCTGCGGGAAAAAATGGAAGGCCTGGAAGTGCGCAACCAGGGCAAACGCAAGGCCGCCTTGAGCCTGGAACTGAGCGCCGACAAGGACGCCTACCTGCAGGACATGCGGCCGGGTGGCACCAACCTGGATTTTGCGCAGTTCCGGTTGTAACCGGACCCGGGAAGCACCGGTTCCCTGTGGCGAGGGAGCTTGCTCCCGCTGGGCTGCGCAGCAGCCCCCTTCGATCTGACGGACACACCGCAAGGGGCCGCTGCGCGTCCAGCGGGAGCAAGCTCCCTCGCCACACAAGCTTTCTTGCCCAGGAAATCGCAGCCAACAAAAAGCCCCGCATCAGCGGGGCTTTTCATGGGTAACGGTCTTACTTCTTCAACCCCAACTTCCTGAGTTCTTCATCCCGCAACTCGCGGCGCAGGATCTTGCCCACGTTGGTGGTCGGCAAGGCATCGCGGAACTCCACGGCCTTGGGCACCTTGTAGCCGGTGACGTTGGCACGCATGTGTTCCATTACCTGTTCCTTGGTCAACGTCACACCGGGCCGTGCGACGATGAAGATCTTGATCGCCTCGCCGGATTTTTCGTCCGGTACGCCGATGGCCGCGCATTGCAGCACGCCCGGCAGGGTTGCCAGCACGTCTTCCAGTTCGTTGGGGTACACGTTGAAACCGGAGATCAGGATCATGTCCTTCTTGCGATCGACGATGCGCATGTAGCCGTCCGGCTGGATCAGCGCGATATCACCGGTCTTGAGCCAACCTTCGCTGTCGAGGATCTCGTCGGTGGCGTCCTGACGCTGCCAGTAGCCCTTCATCACCTGTGGACCTTTCACGCACAACTCGCCGATTTCGCCCAATGGCTGCTCGACACCCGCGTCATTGATCACCTTGCACAGCGTCGACGGCACAGGAATACCGATGGTACCCATCTGGATGTTCTGGATCGGGTTGACGGTGGCCACCGGGCTGGTTTCGGTCATGCCATAACCTTCGCAGATCGGGCAACCGGTCACCGCTTTCCAGCGCTCGGCCGCGGCCAGTTGCAAGGCCATGCCTCCGGACAGGGTGACTTTCAGTGCCGAGAAGTCCAGCTTGCGGAAGGCTTCGTTGTTGCACAGGGCCACGAACAGCGTATTGAGGCCGACGAAACCGCTGAACTTCCACTTCGACAGTTCCTTGACCATCGCCGAAAGGTCACGCGGGTTGCTGATCAGAATATTGTGGTTGCCGATCAGCATCATCGCCATGCAATGAAAGGTGAAGGCATAGATGTGGTACAGCGGCAGTGGCGTGATCAGCACCTCGCAACCTTCATTGAGGTTGGAGCCCATCAGCGCCTTGCACTGCAACATGTTGGCCACCAGGTTGCGGTGGCTGAGCATCGCGCCCTTGGCCACGCCGGTGGTGCCGCCGGTGTATTGCAGCACGGCCACGTCGTCGCTGGTGGGGTTGGCTTCGTTCACCGGCTGGCCGTGGCCTTTGCTCAACACGTCGTTGAACTTGACGGCCTTGGGCAAGTGATAAGCCGGGACCATCTTCTTGACGTACTTGATCACGCTGTTGATCAACAGGCGCTTGAGCGGCGGAAGCAGGTCGGCGACTTCAGTGACGATAACGTGCTTGACGCCCGTCTTCGGCACCACGGTTTCGGCCAGGTGCGCCATGTTCGCCAGGCACACCAGGGCTTTGGCACCGGAGTCGTTGAACTGGTGTTCCATTTCCCGCGCGGTGTACAACGGGTTGGTGTTGACCACGATCAACCCGGCACGGATCGCACCGAACACCGCCACCGGGTACTGGAGAACGTTGGGCAACTGCACGGCGATTCGATCGCCCGGCTGTAAATCGGTATGCTGTTGCAGGTACGCGGCAAACGCCCCGGACAACTCGTAGAGCTCACCGTAGGTGATCGTCTTGCCGAGGTTGCTGAATGCCGGCTTGTTGGCAAAGCGTTGGCAGGACTGCTTCAACACCGCCTGAATATTCGGATACTCGTCTGGATTGATGTCGGCAGCAATCCCAGCTGGGTACTTATCCTTCCAAAAGTCTTCGATCATGGAAGCCCACTCCTCAGCAACGCGAATTCTCACCGCATTTGATGCGATTATTATTGGTGTGTGTTTATTGGTGAATCTGGCTTGAATCAAGGCCGAGAAGTCACAAAAGCGCGCCGAGAGTAGCAGCTTTGCCGAGGGTCGCCTAGAGCCAAAAACAACCCCCACAGTCATAAATATGACTCATGAATATTTTATGGTCATTTTTAGAGTAAAAATTCTAAGTCTTGGATAATGACCCCGAATATATAAAAACGGTGGGAGCGAGCTTGCTCGCGATGGCGGTGTATCAGCCCACATCTCTGTTACTGACCTACCGCTATCGCGAGCAAGCTCGCTCCCACAGTGATCCATGAGGCAGGCGCCTCAGGCGATATCCCGCAACTCCCGCCGCAGGATCTTGCCCACTGGCGTCATCGGCAATGAATCCCGCAACACGATGTGCTTGGGAATCTTGTAGCCGGTGAAATTCTCCTTGCAATAGGCCTTGAGTTCTTCAAGGCTGACCCCGGTTTCCCGCGCCACCACGAACAACTTCACCGCCTCCCCCGAACGCTCGTCCGGCACGCCGATCACCGCGCAGTTGGCCACCTTGGGATGGGCCATCACCACGTCTTCGATCTCGTTGGGGTACACATTGAAACCCGAGACGATGATCATGTCTTTCTTGCGGTCGACGATGCGCACAAACCCGTCCGGGTCGATCACCGCGATATCGCCAGACTTGAACCAGCCCTCGCTGTCCAGCACTTCGGCCGTGGCCTCGGGCTTGTTCCAATAGCCTTTCATGATCTGCGGCCCCTTGATGCACAGCTCGCCGCGCTCGCCCAGGGGCTGCTCGACGCCATCGTCGTTGATCACTTTCATCAGCGTACCCGGCACCGGCATCCCCACCGTGCCCAGTCGAGACTTGCCGCCATAAGGATTGGCACTGGCCACCGGTGAGGTTTCGGTCAGGCCATAGCCCTCGGTAATCCCGCAACCGGTGAGCTGCTGCCAGCGCTCGGCGGTGGCCTTGATCAACGCGGTGCCGCCGGAGTTGGTGACCTTGAGGTGGGAAAAATCCAGGCTCTTGAAATCCGGATGGTCCATCAACGCCACGAACAGCGTGTTGAGCCCCAGCAGCAACGAGAAACGCCAGTTCTTCAGTTCCTTGATGAAGCCGCCGATGTCCCGTGGATTGGTGATCAACACGTTGTGGTTGCCGGTCACCATCATGCACATGCAGTTCGCCGTGAACGCATAGATATGGTACAGCGGCAGTGGCGCGATCATGACCTCCTGGCCTTCGCGCAGCAGCGGCTGGCCGTCATCGCCGAGCTGCCCCAGGCAGGCCCGGGCCTGTTGCATGTTGGCCACCAGGTTGCCGTGGGTCAGCATCGCGCCCTTCGCCAACCCGGTGGTGCCACCGGTGTATTGCAATACCGCGATATCGTCGAGGCTGACGGTCAGTGGCTTGATGCCCTGGCCGCGTCCCAGGCGCAAGGCGCTCTTGAAGGAAATGGCCTGGGGCAGCGAATAGGCCGGGACCATTTTCTTGACCTTGCTCACCATCGTGTTGACCAGCCAGCCCTTGGCGGTGGGCATCATGTCGCCCATCTTCGCTTCGATCAGGTATTGCAGGTCCGTATCGGGCAACACCTCCTGGACTTTCTGCCCGAACATGTTCAGGTACACCAGGGCCCGGGCACCGGAGTCCTTGAACTGATGACGCATTTCCCGCGCGGTGTACAGCGGGTTGGTGTTGACCACGATCAGCCCGGCGCGCAAGGCACCGAACACGGCGATCGGGTACTGCAGGATATTCGGCATCTGCACCGCGATACGATCGCCAGGCGCCAGGTCGGTATGGGTTTGCAGGTAACCGGCGAAAGCCGCGCTGTAGCGCTCGAGCTCGGCATAGGTGAGGGTCACCCCCATATTGCTGAACGCCGGACGGTCGGCAAATTTCTTGCAGGAACGCTCGAACACCTCGATCACCGACTTGTAGGTCCCCAGGTCGACGTCCAGGGGCACGCCGGCCGGGCGTTTGTCATTCCAGAAATCAGGCTGCATTGTTTTTGTCCTCTTTACCTGAGCATGTCCGGGCCGCGTCTGTATCGCTTGCAGAGGCGGAGCTCCTGGGACACTAGCAGCTATGGCCAATCAGGCAAATATGGCAACCTGCGTCATAGATTGTGTGAATCTTCTTGCCATGGCGTGGCCTGATCAGGCGAGACGCAACGGATGCGCTATACAATGCAGCGACGCTGCGTCTGACTTTGTGCAAAGGAATCGCCATGATCCACCAAACGTTCTGGCTGACCGCGACCGACCATAGCCGCCTGTTCGTCAACCAGTGGCTGCCCGAAACCGCCCCGGTGGCGGTGATCATGCTGGCCCATGGCATGGCTGAACACAGTGGCCGCTACGCCCGCCTGGCCCAGGCGCTGTGCGACGAAGGCTATGGGGTCTATGGGATGGATCTGCGCGGCCATGGCAAGACCGGCGAGGGAGCGATACTCGGCCACTTTGCCGACGAAGACGGCTGGGCCAAGGTCGTGGGTGATTTGGCCAGCCTCAACCATCACATCGGCCAGCAGCACCCTGATACGCCCATCCTGCTGCTGGGCCACAGCATGGGCAGCTACATCGCCCAGGGTTACCTGCTGCATCACAGCGCCAGCCTGCACGGGGCGATTCTCAGCGGTTCGAACTTCCAGCCGGTGGCGCTCTACCGCAGCGCTCGCCTGATCGCCCGCTTCGAACGTCGGCGCCAGGGTGCGACGGGGCGCAGTGCCTTGATCGAGTGGCTGTCGTTCGGCAGTTTCAACAAGAAATTCAAACCGACGCGTACCCCCTTCGACTGGCTCAGCCGCGATCCGGCCGAAGTCGACAAGTACGTCCACGACCCGCTGTGCGGTTTTCGCTGCACCAATCAACTGTGGGTCGACCTGCTCGGCGGCTTGCAGCAAATCAGCAAAGCGTCCAATCTCGCCCAGATCGATCCGGGCCTGCCCCTGCTGGTGATCGGTGGCGAATGTGATCCGGTGAGCGAAGGCAAGCGTCTGAAGGATCTGGCCGACGCCCTGCGCGACGCCGGCAGCCAGCACCTGCAATTGACGATTTACCCGCAGGCCCGGCACGAATTGTTCAATGAAACCAACCGCGATGAAGTGACCGCCGACGTGCTGGCCTGGATTGCCCAGGCCCTGGAACACAAGCGGCCGCCACGCAGCGAGTAGGCTTGCAGCGTTTTCCTTTACTCCACAGGATCTGAAACAGATGACCCAGGTTACCAACATCCCTTACGAAGCCCTCGAAATCGGCCAGACCGCCAGCTACAGCAAGACCGTCGAGGAACGCGACATCCAGCTGTTCGCAGCGATGTCGGGCGATCACAACCCGGTGCACCTGGACGCCGAATTCGCCGCGGCGAGCATGTTCAAGGAGCGCATCGCCCACGGCATGTTCAGCGGTGCGCTGATCAGCGCGGCGGTGGCGTGCGAGCTGCCTGGGCCGGGCACGATCTATATCGGCCAGCAGATGAGCTTCCAGAAACCGGTGAAAATCGGCGACACCCTGACCGTGCGCCTGGAAATCCTGGAAAAGATGCCGAAATTTCGTGTGCGCATCGCCACCCGCGTGTTCAATCAGCGCGACGAGCTGGTGGTGGACGGCGAAGCCGAAATCCTCGCCCCGCGCAAGCAGCAGACCGTGACCTTGCCGACGTTGCCGGCGATCACTGTCGGTTGATTACCGCGATCTAAAGTGAATGACATGTGGCGAGGGGATTTATCCCCGCTGGGGCGCGAAGCGGCCCCAATACCTCAAATCCCTGCCGTGTGTCAGCCTGGGCACAAGGGCTGCTGCGCAGCCCAACGGGGATAAATCCCCTCGCCACAAAATTATGGCTGGTCTTCGCGCACCTGCACGCTCGCCGTCATCCCGGCGCTCAGGTTCACCCCCTCCGGCACCTTGTCCAACTTGATCCGCACCGGGATCCGCTGGGCCAGGCGCACCCAGTTGAAGGTCGGCTCCACCTCCGCCAGCAACTGCGCATCGGGGTTGGTGTTGCGGTCGGTAATGCCGCGGCTGATGCTTTCGACATGCCCCTCCAGCGCATGGCCGGCACTCATCAGCCAGATCTTGACCGGATCGCCCACACGAATCCTGGGCAATTTGGTTTCTTCGAAATAGGCCTGCACATAGAACGTCGAGTCATCGATCAGCGCCATGACCGGCTGGCCGGCATTCACGTAGTTGCCTTCGGCCAGGCGCAGGTTGGTGATATGGCCGCTGCGGGGGGCCAGGACCTGGCTGCGGGCCAGGTTGAGCTCGGCGACCTTGGCCTCGGCCTGGGCTTCGCGCAGTTCGCCGCGGGCGATGCCAGCGTTGATCTGGGCGTTTTCCCGCAATTCGGCACTGATGGCCTGGGGGCCCAGGGCGGCGCGGCGACTGGCTTCGTGTTCGCGCAGGCTCAGTTGCTGCTGGCGTGTCTGGACCACGGCCCGGGCCTTCTCCACCGCCGCCTCGAAACGCTCGCGGTCGATGCTCAACAGCAGATCACCGGCCTTGACCTGCTGGTTATCCACAGCCTTGAGCTCGCGCACCCAGCCCGACACGTCGGGTGCGATCACTACCACGTCAGCGCGGATCCGCGCATCGCGAGTCCAGGGCGTGAGCATGTAGTACTGCCACAGGTGAAAGCCGGCGAAGATCGCCACGGCCACCATGCACAGCGTGACGGCGACACGTACGGAAGTACGCATGTTCAACTCCTATAGCGGCCCGAGGACCACGGTAATGACAGTCAGGACACAGACATACAGGGCGCAGTCGAACAAGGCTTCATGCCAGATCCACCGCCCGGCCGGCACCAGGCTGAGCAACAGGCGCAACGCGCCGGTCACCAGCAACGCCAGTACCAAATAAATCAGGAACGGGCTGAGCAACACCCCGCCAATCGACCACTCACGCAAGCCCATGGCTGTGCTCCCGTCGTTCAGGTTCGTGCTGGCTGCACCAGGCGCGCCAGCTGTTTTGCAATTGCACCACCGCGCCCTGGGCCAGCTTCAGTGCATCGCCGGGCGGCTGGGTCGACAACACGTCCAGGAACTCGGCGCTCGCCGGGGCCAGCGCATCGGCCTGGTCACCGGCCGGACCACGTTCGAGCACCTGCTCCAGCGCTTCGAAATAACGGCGCTGCGCCCGGGTATCGGGCACTTGGGCGACGGCCAGGCTCAGGCGCAAATGCAACAGCTCATCGCCGATGTCCAGGCCAAGCAAACCATCATCCCAACGGCTGCGCGACTGCGCCGGCAGTTCAGGGTAATGCCTGGCGAGCTGCAACAGCCGGTCGGCCATGCGCCCGCCGAACCAACTCTCGGCCCCCGGCAGGCGGCGATGGGTCAGGCGCACCAGATCGTGAAGGGTCGCGGCCAGCAGACGGCGGCTGTGCCAGGCCGGGTTGCGCAAAATCAACAGATTGAAGGCCAACACCGCCGCGCCCACGCCGATCATCATGGCCTGGGCATTGTTGAAGAACGCCGCGACGTCGTATTTCATGGCATTGAGCGGTGAAATCAACACCACGAAATGCAGGCAGAACGACGTCGCCGTGGCGAAGATCTGCGGCTTGGCCATGCCCAATGCCCCGAAAAACAACGGCACGCCCATGGCCATGCACAGCATCGCGAAACTGCTCCATTGCGGTAGCACGAGCTCGCCGATCACGAACGCCGTCGGCACGGCCAAAAAGATGCCCCGCAGAAAACTCATGCCGATCTGCGCGCCGTTTTCGCGACTGGCGAACAGGCTGCACACCACGCACGTCAGTACCAGCGCACCCGATGCGGCGGGCCAGGCGGTCGCCAGCCAGAAACAGGCCACCGCCAGGAATGCCAGGGCGCTACGCGCGCCGAAGACCATGGCCAGGGACAAGTCGCGATGGGGCGTCAAGGTGCGGGGTGGATCCGCCGCCTCCCTGCCCTCCTGCACCGCCGTCAGGGCGGCGCAGGCGGCCAGGGCGGTATCGAGCAACAAGGCGAACCGCGCCAGGCAGTAACTTTGCGCCGCGCTGATCTGGGGGTCGTGGGACGCATCCCATACCCGGGGACGCAGGGCCTGCAGGGTCGCACTGTCGGCATCGAGGGCTTGCCGCACCTCGTTCATCCATGGCTGGAGCGCCACCGCTTCCTCGGGGTCAAGCTGCTTCCACTGCCGGCGCACCGAGCGCGAGATACGCAGCAGCATCAGCAATTTCTGGCTCAAGCCGCTGATGGCCCGGGCTCGCTGTCGACCTCGGCTGCCTTCGAACCAGGCATGTTCGCGCTGGGCATCCACCGCGACGATCCTGCCCAGAATTTCCAGCAATCCTTTACGGGCCTGGGCATCGCCCGCCAGGGTCGCACGGGCCGCCTGCATGCCACTCTGCCAGGCAGCCAGGGCCTGACCGGCCAGTTGCCGCTCGACCCGCAACGGCCAGAGCAAGGCACTGGCCGCCGTGGCACAGACGATGCCCAGGCTGATCTCGGTACAGCGCGCCACCGCTTGGTCAAACACCCCCAGCGGATGGGAAATGGCCGGCAGGGCAATGATCGCCACCGTGTAGCCGGCCAATACGAATGAATACGACCAGGCACTGCGCAGCAGCGTCGAACAGGCCGTGCAAAGGCCCAGCCAGAGCGCCAAGGCCAGCAGGAACAACCAGGGCGCCTGGGCAAACAGCCCCATGAACACCACCGACATGACGGTGCCCACCAACGTGCCGACCAATCGTGCCAGCCCTTTCTGCACCACCATCCCGGACAGTGGCTGGGCGACGATGATCGCCGTCATCAGCGCCCACGACGGCTGCTCCAACCCCCAGCGCAACGCCAGCCATAACGCCAGCCCGGCGCCAAGCACGGTCTTGATGGCGAACTGCACAGCGAGGCGGTCGGGGGCGAACAAAGCCTGGAAGGTAATGGGCACGCGAAAAACTCTTTGGGGGACGCCAATAACAATAGATGCAATGCGGAGGGATAGGCGGCGCAATTATTAGCTAGCTACCTATTAGAGTCCAGAGCTGATTATGGATGGATTCAACAACACACTTTTTCTGATCGAGGCTGAGTGCGCCAACCTGACTCGCCACAACAGTGTCACCTTCAATCCGAGCCCCAAACAAAAAAACGCCAGGCAGGCTGGCGTTTTTTTTGGCGTTGGCTGCGTGTTTAACTCTGGGCACGCGCCTGGTTGCGCAGAGCCTTGACCTGGTCATGGTTGCGTTGCACGCCATGGTACTGACGTTCGACCAGGTCACGAATGCCCACCAGGTTGTGCTTGTTGATTTTCTCCAGCGCCTCTTTATAAGCCTTGAGCGCATGGTCCTCGCCGCGCTCGGCTTCGTTGAGCACCGCTTCTTCATCCTTGCCGGTGAACATGGATTTCACGTCCACCCAGCGACGGTGCAGGTCACCGGCAACGCTGGTGGACGTTTCCGGATCACCGCCCAACGAACGAACGGCTGCCTGCAGCTCGGCCGCCGCGGTGGCGCAATCGGCGGAGCGCTGGACGAACAGCGTCTTGAGCTCTGGATGCTTGATGTCTTCAGCGCAGGTCTTGAACCCTTCCTGGCCATCCTTGCAGGTCTCGATCAGGTCGTTCAAGACGGAGATGGATTCTTTGTTGATGTCAGTCATTTTTCAGTTCCTTTGCTGGTGAATAGAAAACCTGCAAGGGATATTGCATCAGCCATGCCAGCCATCAAAACCAATAAAAACACTTAAAAATCAATTAGTTAATAAATACCCTGAAATCTGTATCCGCGCTATTTGCATGATCTGTCATTTGGCCTGCATGCAGAATGCCTGTATTTTCGAGACAGATTTGAAATCAAGACGATTGCCATGAATCCGGAAAAGCTCGAGTTGCTCGTCACGCGTCAAATGCCCTTTGGCAAGTACAAGGGTCGAATCCTTGCCGACCTGCCAGGTCAATACCTCAACTGGTTCGCTCGCCAGGGTTTCCCCCACGGTGAACTCGGCGGTTTGCTGGCATTGATGCAGGAAATCGATCATAACGGCTTGTCCGACCTGCTCGACCCGCTGCGCGCCAAACATGGCCTGCCCAAACCTCGCCATTGACTGACTGAGACCCGCCATGCCCGAGAACACGCTGCGCGCCCACGATGAAGCCTTCTGGCGAACCTTTGTCGACCGCTACGACATCGATCCCGCCGGGCCACTCAATCTGGAAAACGGCTACTTCGCACGCATGTCCCGCACCGTGGTGGAGGAATACCAGCGCAACATCGAGTTCATCAACCGCGGCAACTCGGTGTATGTGCGCCAGCAGTTCGACCGGGAACACGGCGAAGCCATTCGGCGACAGGTGGCCCGGCTGATCCACGCCTCCCCCCAGAGCGTGACGTTGGCCAACAGCGCGGTGGATGCCCTGCAAACCTTGATTCGCAACTACAACGGCCTCAAGCCGGGCGATCAAGTGCTGATCTGTGACATGGAATATGCCTCGGTCAAAAGCGCCATGCGCTGGCTGGCCCGCCAACGTGGCGCGGAGGTGATCGAAATCGTCCACCAGCACCCCGCCAGTTTCGACAGCCTGGTGAGCACTTACCGCGAAGCATTCATTCGCTACCCTCGCCTCAAACTGATGGCGCTGACCTACGTCAACCACCTGACCGGGCTGGTGATGCCGGTCCAGGCCATTGCCGAGAACGCCCGGGCGTTTGCCGTCGATATCATCCTCGACGGTGCCCACGCCCTGGGCCAGATCGATTTCGACCTGAAGAAGCTCGGGATCGAATTTGCCGGGTTCAACCTGCAGAAGTGGATCGGCGGCCCGCTCTCCCAGGGCTTCCTGTACATCGCCCCGCAGCGGTTGGCCGACATCGATCCGGACATGGACGAAGACCACTACCCCGCCACCGACATCCGCTCGCGCACACCCCACAGCACGCCCAATATCCCGGCCTTGCTCACCCTGCCCCTGGTCTTCGAAGAACACCGCAGCCTGGGCGGCGCCCTGGCCAAAGGCCCGCGCCTCTGCTACCTGCGCGACCTGTGGGTGAATGCCGTGCGCGATGTGCCGGGCATCGAGGTGATGACCCCGGATGACCGGCGCCTCTATTGCGGCATCACGGCGATGCGCTTCACCAACCAGGCCGACCAACAGACGATGGCCGCTCGACTGCTCGATGAGCATGGGATTTTTACCGTGGTGCGCCATACCAGCGTCGGGCCATGCATCCGCATTACCCCAGGGTTGATTACCTTGGCGAGTGATATCGAGCGGTTGACCCAGGCGCTGATCCATCTGAGCCGCACCTAGCCCCTGTGACGAGGGAGCCTGCTCCCGCTGGACCTGTAGGAGCTGACGAGCGGAGCGAGGCTGCGATCTTTGCCCAGACACTTGAGTCTCAAGCGAAAGATCAAAAGATCGCAGGCTTCGCCAGCTCCTACACAGCCCAGCGGGAGCTTGCTCTCTGGCCACAGGAAATCTGTGCCAGCATAAAACCCCAGGCAAAAAAAACGGCGCGCCGACCAAGCGCACCGTAAAACCGTAGAACACCCAACGAGGTTCGGTAAAACAATCAGTCCAGCAGCGCCAAGGCCTCGGCAGTGCATTCCTGAATGCGGGCCCAGTCGCCGTTCTTGATCCACTCCGGATCAAGCATCCAGCTTCCGCCCACGCACATCACGTTTTTCAACGCCATGTAGCTCTTGATGTTGGCAGGGCTCACGCCGCCGGTCGGACAGAATTTCACTTCGCCGAACGGGCCGCCCAAGGCCTTGATGGCCGCGACGCCACCGCTGACTTCGGCCGGGAACAGTTTGAAGCGGCGATAGCCCAGGCTGTAGCCTTCCATGATGCCCGAGGCATTGCTGATGCCCGGCAACAAGGGGATGGAGCTGTAGACGCTGGCTTCGAGCAGGTCACGGGTGATGCCCGGGGTGACGATGAACTGCGAGCCGGCCGCCTCGGCGGCGTCCAGCATGTGGCGATCGAGTACCGTGCCGGCGCCGGTCACCAGTTCCGGACGCTGCTCGCGCAGCACCTGGATGGCCTTGAGGCCGTGCTGGGAACGCAACGTCACTTCCAGCGCCGTCAGGCCACCGGCGGCCAGGGCATCGGCCAGCGGCAGGATGTCCTGTTCACGGGCGATGGTGATCACCGGCAGGATCCGCGCCTTGGCGCAGAGGCTGTCGATCAGGGCAACTTTGTCCGCCATGGAAACGGTCGGGGATGGGTTTGTCATAGCGGCTGATCCTTGGTTCATGGGCACCAGTAAATCTCTAACGTAGGTTGCAAAAACGCACGGATCGGCATTTCGGCGACATCGTCACCTGCCACCGCAGCGTTCAGGGTGGTCAATTTCGACTGACCGGAAATCGACAGCACTTTGTGTTGCGCCGAAGCCAGCAAGGCGCGGCTCATGGTCAAGCGCTGATGCGGCACGGTCGGTGCCAGCATCGGCCAGCAGCGGCGTGCGCCATTGGCGTCCAGGGCTTGGGCCAGGTTCGGGCTGCCGGGGAACAGCGAGGCGGTATGCCCGTCATCGCCCATGCCCAATACCAGCACGTCGATGGGCGGCAGCTCGGCCAGCAAACGATCGGCCTGCTCGGCAGCCGCTTCCAGGTGAGCGCTGGCGCTGTAGAGGCTCAGGAACTGGACCTTGGCCGCTGCGCCCTGCAACAGGTAACGCTTGAGCAAACCGGCGTTGCTGTCGGCGTGTTCAACCGGTACCCAGCGCTCGTCGGCCAGGCTGACCACCACCTTGGACCAGTCCAGCGGCTGCTTGGCCAAGTGCTGGAAAAACGCCACCGGACTGCGGCCACCGGACACCACCAGGGTCCCCGTGCCGCGGGCATCGATCGCATTGCGCAACTGCTCGGCCACGTTCAGCGCCAGGCCTTCGGCCAGCAGCACCGGGTTCTTGAATTCACGGGCGCTGACGCCCTGGGGCAGTTTCACTTCAGATATCGCCATACCATGACCTCCCATCCCGCGTGATCAGAGCAATGGAGCTCATCGGCCCCCAGGACCCAGCCGCATACGGCTTGGGCGCATCGCCGGATTTTTTCCACCCGGCAATCAACTGGTCACACCACGTCCACGCGGCTTCGATTTCGTCTTTACGGACAAACAGGTTCTGATTGCCGTTCATGACTTCCAGCAACAACCGCTCGTAGGCATCGGGAATCCGTGCGCTGCGATAGGTGTCGGAGAAGTTGAGTTGCAGCGGACCGCTGCGCAATTGCATGCCCTTGTCCAGGCCCTGCTCCTTGGTCATCACCCGCAAGGAAATCCCTTCGTCCGGTTGCAGGCGGATGATCAGCTTGTTGCTGATCTGCAAACGCTGCTCGGGCGCGAAGATGTAGTGGGACGGTTCCTTGAAGTGGATGACGATCTGCGACAGCTTCTGCGGCATGCGCTTGCCGGTACGCAGGTAAAACGGTACCCCGGCCCAACGCCAGTTGCGGATGTCGGCGCGCAGGGCGACGAACGTCTCGGTGTCGCTCTGGGTGTTGGAATTGGGTTCTTCGAGGTAGCCAGGCACCGACTTGCCCTCGCTGTGGCCGGCGATGTACTGGCCGCGCACCACCTGGGTGGTCAAGCCTTCCGGGCTGATCGGCGCGAGGGCCTTGAGCACCTTGACCTTCTCGTCACGGATACTGTCGGCGGACAAGTCGGCCGGCGGGTCCATGGCGATCAGGCACAGCAGTTGCAGCAGGTGGTTCTGGATCATGTCCCGCAGTTGGCCGGCCTTGTCGAAATAGCCCCAGCGGCCTTCGATACCGACCTTCTCGGCCACGGTGATTTCCACGTGGGAAATGTAGTTCTGGTTCCACTGGGTTTCGAACAGGCTGTTGGCGAACCGCAGCGCGATCAGGTTCTGCACCGTCTCCTTGCCCAGGTAATGGTCGATGCGATAAGTACGGTTCTCCGGGAAGAACTGCGCCACGGCATCGTTGACCTTGCGCGACGACTCCAGGTCCGAGCCAATGGGTTTCTCCAGCACGACCCGGGTATTCTCGCTCAAGCCGACCTTCGCCAGGTTCTCGCAGATCGCCCCATACACCGCCGCCGGGGTGGCGAAATAGGCAATGACCTGCTGGGCCGAACCGGCCGCTTCGGCCAGGGCGACATAATCGTCGGCCTTGAGGAAATCCACGTGCAGATAGGTCAAACGCGCCAGGAAGCGCTCGAGCACGGCTTCGTCCAGGTCTTTTTCGCCGACATAACGGCGCAGCTCGGCGGCGATGAATGCCAGGTGCTGCTGCTCACCGCCAGGCTCACGGGCCAGCGCGATGATCCGCGTGTCCTCGTGCAACAATTGGGCGCCATCGAGCTGGTACAGGGCAGGAAAGAGCTTGCGCAAGGCCAGATCGCCCAACGCGCCGAACAAGGCAAAGGTGCACGGTTCAACCGTAATCGAAGGCATGATGTTTGTTCTTTTATCAAGTTAAACTACAAATACCTTTTTTCAAGGTATCACTCAAGGAAAAATGTAGTAATAAACACAACATTTTCCGAAAATACCGATTCCGAGTGGTGGTCCGCCGGAGCCATCAGTAGGATAGGCCACCGCAAAGGGTCGTATCAAAGACCCGTCTTCCTAGGAATCTTGTATGGACCGCGTGCGAAACTTACTGGAACAGATCCAGAGTCGCCTTGAAGACCTGAACAAGGCCGAACGCAAGGTGGCCGAGATCATCCTGCTCAATCCGCAGCAGGCGACCCGCTTCAGCATCGCCGCCCTCGCCCAGGCGGCTTCGGTCAGCGAACCGACCGTCAACCGCTTCTGCCGCTCGTTCGGCGTCAGCGGTTACCCGGAACTCAAACTGCAATTGGCCCAGAGCCTGGCCAGCGGCGCCGCTTATGTCAGCCGCGCGGTAGAAGCCGATGACAACCCGGAAGCCTACACCCGCAAGATCTTTGGCAGTGCCATTGCCTCATTGGACAGCGCCTGCCAGGCCCTTGATCCCAATTTGATCAGTCGCGCCGTGGACCTGCTGATCCAGGCCCGGCAGATCCACTTCTTCGGCCTCGGCGCCTCCGCCCCGGTGGCCCTGGATGCCCAGCACAAGTTTTTCCGCTTCAACCTGGCAGTGACCGCCCACGCCGACGTCCTGATGCAGCGCATGATTGCGTCGGTGGCCCATACCGGCGAGCTGTTCGTGATCATTTCCTACACCGGCCGCACCCGCGAGTTGGTGGAAGTGGCGCGCATCGCCCGGGAAAACGGCGCCTCGGTACTGGGCCTGACCGCCGAAGGCTCGCCGCTGGCCAAGGCCAGTACCCTGAGCCTGAACATCCCCCTGCCCGAAGACACTGACATCTATATGCCGATGACCTCGCGGATCATCCAACTCACCGTACTGGACGTGCTCGCCACCGGCATGACCCTGCGTCGGGGCGTGGACTTCCAGCCGCATCTGCGCAAGATCAAGGAAAGCCTGAATGCCAGCCGGTATCCGGTGGGGGATGAGTTCAACTGATTCGATCCAGAATCCTCGCTGCCGGGTAGTCCGTCATCGCGAGCAGGCTCGCTCCCACAATAGATCTTCACAGGACACAATCTTTGTGTTCGACGCAGAGCTAATGTGGGAGCGAGCCTGCTCGCGATGGGGCCAGCAGCCGCATCCCACATCCTGAATCAAGCCCCCACCCACGCCTGCAAACTCAAATGCGCCCGCTCCCCCGGCGCCAGGCACAGGCTGTCGGTGCCGCCACTGGCCGCTTCGACACAGACGAATTCGCTGACCTCATCCCAACTCACCCCCAGCAACGGCCGCGTGCCGGGATGCCAGACCACGGTGTCGGCACTGTCGCCGGTGTCGATACGCAATTCGCGCTGCCAGGCGTGATCCTTGAGCTGCAATTCACCCTCATGCTGGAACACCCGCTGGCAGCCGCCCTCGACCCGCAACTCGCCTTCCTGCTGGCAAACCGCGCGGCTCAACTGGTCATAACCCTGGGCGCCTTCAAGCCCAGACAGCGCTACCTCACCGACGTCACCAATACGCCAATAGGCGTGCAAGGCCTGGCTCAACTGGCACGGCAGGCTGTCCTGGTGCTCGGTGCTCAAGCGCAATTCCATGCGCTCACCCAGGTCGGCGTGCAAGTCCACTTGCCAGTCGCACAATTGCAGTTGCCAGTGCAGATGCACACCGTCTTCATCACTGCGGCTGTCGAGCAGCTTCCAATCGATCAACCGCGCCCAACCATGGGACGGCCAGGCGTTTTCGATGGGATGACGGCCATACCACGGCCAGCACACCGGTACTCCGCCACGGATCGCACCGACGTGTGGCCATTTGGCCGCGCACCACAACCACGGCTTCTGGCCGCGCGGCTGGAAGTGCAGCAACTGCGCGCCCTGGCGACTGAACACCGCCTGGCACAACGGATGATCGATCACCAACACATCGCGTTGCCGATAGCGCTCCCACGCGAACACCGGGCGCTCGCGCAAGGATCTGAAAAAGCGTTGTAGCGGATGCTCATGCATGGGCCGCGGTCCTGGAAATCATTGAACTCTCAATTGATGCGACAGCTTTTGTGGCGAGGGGATTTATCCCCGCTGGACTGCGAAGCAGTCCCAAAGCAGTGAACTGAAACACCGAGGAGCCTGTTTTAGGGCCGCTGCGCGCCCCAGCGGGGATAAATCCCCTCACCACAGGTTCCGCATTGACCATGCGCTCCCCAAAAAAAAGCGGACAGCCTTGGCCGTCCGCAAATATGCGCACATAGAGAGGAGCTTATCGCAACAGCGTTAGAACACCGACTGAATTTTCAGGCCGGCCACCAGCGCGTTGTCGACTTCATCCACACCGCCCGGGTGAGTGATGTACTGCAGGTTCGGACGCACGGTCAGCCAGTTGGTCACGTGGACACCGTAGTTGAGCTCGTAGTTGTACTCGGTGTCACGCAACGGCGCGAACAGTGGGTCGTTGTAGTCGCTGACGCCATTGGCAGCGTTGGTCAGCTCGGCGTTTTTCTTCACGTCATCGTTGACATGGATGCGGGAGAAACCGATGCCGATGTCATCTTTTGGACGCGCATCGAATGGCCCCTTGTACACGAACATCAGCGACTGGTAGTTGTCGACGACGTTGGTGTCCTTGTCGTGGAAGGTCGCGTTGGCGGCGATGTTCAGGCCGCGGGACGCGTCACCGTTGTGAGTGGTGAGTTGTTGCTGTGCCACGAACCAGTAGCCGTGCTTGCTATTGTGGCTGCGATAGGCGTTACCGGTGGTCGCGGCATCGTCGCCGTTGTCGTCTTCACGGACGTCATTGGCATCGGCCGTGCTCTTGTAGTAACCCACACGGTACTCACCCGGCAGGCTGTTGACCTTCGGCGACCAGACCAGTTCGACCGGGATCACGGTGCCCTTGGTACCGCTGCCGCTGAGCTTGAAGCCGTTGCCGTGTTCCAGTTGCGAAGGGTTCTGGTTGTACGCACCGATCTGCATGAAGAACTCAGGCGTGAGGTTGTATTTCACGCGGATCGCCGCCTGGCTGACGGGCCAGTTGTACCAGATATTGGTGGCCCAGTTACCGACCTGGGAGCCGCAGAAGGCCAGGTTCTGGAATTCACAAGGGAAGGTGTTGAAGTCTTCGCCTTCGCCGAAGTAACCGGCCTTGACGTCCAGCTTGCCGTCGAGGAACTGGTGCTTGATCCACAACTGGGTGAGACGGACCATGTGACCACGGCCGTAGACTTCCTGGGAGGAGCTCAAGGTCCCGGCACGCGGATCGCCGACACGGTCGTTGGAGATGTTCTCGCCATTACGATTGGTCAGTTGGATCTTGGCCTGGGTGTTATCCCAACCCCACAGCTTTTGCAGGTCCAGCGCCACGCCCAGGCCAAACTGGTCGGAGTAACGCGCGGTCTTGTCGTTGTTGTAGCCGCCATGCAGGTTGCCACCGACTTCACCGACGTAGTCGGCCTTGATGTCGATACCTTGCTCGATCAGCCTGGTCCGTTCACCGCCCCAGTCACCCGTCATCCACTTCGAGTCGGCGCTGAACGCCTCGTCCGCGTGTGCGCTACCGGCCAGCATCATCGCCGCAACGGCTGACAACTGGCAGATTAGCTGGGCGTTGTTTTTCTTCTTCATCCCTACATCCTCGTCTTTATTGTTATTAACTGTTTTTATCTAACGCGGTTTACAACGATTGCGGCGGGTGGTCCCCCACTCACCGCATACTCCTTCTTGATGGGCGCACGCTGGCTCCCACATGTGTTCTTCATCGGCCTTTGAACTGCGCCACGTTGGCGCTGCGTACGTCAGCTTGCGGCTGGCCGGCCACGCCCAGGCGTTCGCCGGACTGGGCATCGAACAGCAGCACTTTCGATGGATCGAATTGCAGCGTCAGGGTCTCCCCGACTTGCGGCGCCACGTCCGGTGCCAGGCGGCAGCAAACCTTGGTGTCGTTGAGGTTGACGAACACCAGGGTGTCCGGCCCGGTAGGCTCGGTGACCTGGACTTCGGCGCGAATGGTCGGCAAGCCATTGGGCTCGCTGCCCGCCAGCATGATCTGCTCCGGGCGCATGCCCAGGATCACTTCGCGGTCTTCCAGGCCGGCGTCCTGCATGCCCATCGGCAGTTCGCAACGGGCCTGGCCGCTGTCGAGCAGCGCCAGCAGGCGGCCGTCCTTGCGTTGCAGGCGCAGCGGGATGAAGTTCATCGGCGGCGAACCGATGAAGCTCGCCACGAACAGGTTGGCCGGGTTGGTGTAGATGTCTTTCGGGGTACCGAACTGCTGGATGATCCCGTCCTTCATCACCGCCACTTTGTCGCCCAGGGTCATGGCTTCGATCTGGTCGTGGGTCACGTAGACCGTGGTGGTCTTCAGGCGCTGGTGCATCAGCTTCATTTCGGTACGCATCTCGACCCGCAGCTTGGCGTCGAGGTTGGACAGCGGTTCGTCGAACAGGTAGATCTTCGGCCGCCGCGCCAGCGCCCGGCCCATGGCCACGCGCTGTTGCTGGCCGCCGGAAAGCTGCCCGGGCTTGCGATTGAGCAGGTGCTCGATCTGCAGCAGCTTGGCCACGCGGTTGACTTCTTCGTCGATGGCCGACTGGTTCATCTTGCGGATTTTCAGGCCGAACTCGATGTTCTCGCGCACGCTCATGGTCGGGTACAGCGCGTAGGACTGGAACACCATGGCGATGTCACGATCCTTCGGGCTCATGCCGCTGACATCCTGGTCACCAATCATGATCGCGCCGCCGGTGATGGTCTCGAGGCCGGCGATGCAGTTCATCAGCGTCGACTTGCCGCAGCCCGAAGGGCCAACGAGGATCAGGAACTCACCGTCCTTGATCGACAACTCGATGTTCTTCAGGGTGTCCGGCAGGCCGGCACCATAGGTCTTGTTTACGTTGCGAAGTTCAAGCGTTGCCATGATTACCCCTTGACTGCGCCGGCCGTCAGGCCGCGCACGAAATACTTGCCTGCCACCACATAGACCAGCAGGGTCGGCAGCCCGGCGATCATCGCCGCCGCCATGTCCACGTTGTATTCCTTGGCCCCGGTACTGGTGTTGACCAGGTTGTTCAGCGCCACTGTGATGGGCTGCGAATCACCGCTGGAGAACACCACGCCGAACAGGAAGTCGTTCCAGATCTGCGTGAACTGCCAGATCAGGCACACCATGATGATCGGGGTGGACATCGGCAGGATGATCCGCCGGAAGATGGTGAAGAAACCCGCACCGTCCAGTCGCGCCGCCTTCACCAGTGCGTCGGGAATGCTCACGTAGTAGTTACGGAAGAACAGCGTGGTGAACGCCAAGCCATAGACCACGTGCACGAACACCAGGCCGGTGGTGGTGCTGGCCAGGCCCATCTTGCCGAGGGTGAACGAGGCCGGCAGCAGGACCGTCTGGAACGGCAGGAAGCACCCGAACAGCAACAGGCCGAAGAACAACTGCGAACCGCGAAAACGCCACATCGACAACACGTAGCCGTTCAAGGCACCGATGGCGGTAGAGATCAGCACCGCCGGGACGGTGATCTTGATCGAGTTCCAGAAATAGCCGTCCACCGTGGCCCACGCCTTGACCCAGCCGATGCCGCTGACCACGGTCGGCCAGCTCAGCAGGTTGCCGGTGCTGATGTCCTCCGGCGTCTTGAAGCTGGTCAACAACATGACCACCAATGGCACCAGGTAAAGCAGTACGGCGACGATCAGCACCGCGTAGATCGCGATGCGACTCAGGCTGATGGAAGGTTTGGCAGCGAGACTAGTCATGACGCTTGGTCCTCAGCTCGGAGTACAGGTAGGGCACGATGATTGCGAGGATCGCACCGAGCATCAGGATTGCACTGGCCGAGCCCATGCCCATCTGGCCGCGACTGAAGGTGAAGGAATACATGAACATCGCTGGCAGGTCGGAGGAATAACCCGGGCCACCGGCCGTCATCGCCGCCACCAGGTCGAAGCTCTTGATCGCGATGTGCGCCAGGATCATCACGGCGCTGAAGAACACCGGGCGCAGGCTCGGCAACACCACTTTCCAGTAGATGCGCGGCATGCTCGCGCCATCGATCTGCGCGGCACGGATGATCGATTGATCGACACCCCGCAGGCCGGCCAGGAACATCGCCATGATGAAGCCCGAGGCCTGCCACACCGCCGCGATCACCAGGCAGTACACCACGCGGTCCGGGTCGATCAGCCAGTCCAGGCGGAAGCCTTCCCAACCCCAGTCACGCAACAATTTGTCCAGGCCCATGCCCGGGTTGAGCAGCCATTTCCAGGCCGTACCGGTGACGATCATCGAAAGCGCCATCGGGTACAGGTAAATGGTGCGGATGAAACCTTCGCGACGAATGCGCTGGTCGAGAAACACCGCCAGCAGCACGCCGATCACCAGGGTGATGCCGATGAACATGCCACCAAAGAGCACCAGGTTCTTGCTCGCCACCCACCAGCGGTCGTTGTCCATCAGCCGCGCGTATTGCGCCAGGCCGGCCCATTTGTAGTTCGGCAAGAACGTCGAGGTGGTGAACGACAGGACGAACGTCCACAAGATATAGCCATAGAAGCCCACCAGAACGATGAACATGCTCGGCGCCAGCACCAGTTTCGGGAGCCAGCGCTGCAATACATCGAACGGCGAGGCCTTGCTGAACACAGCAACAGAACTCATGGGAAGATCCAAAACAAGGTTACAAGGGCATCCCTTTGTGGGAGCGAGCTTGCTCGCGATGACGGTGTGTCAGTGACTCTCTGCTGCCTGACATTCCGCTATCGCGAGCAAGCTCGCTCCCACACCACAAGGGACCGCGGCGCAAATTACTTGGCAGACTGAACCGCAGCACCCAGCTTCTTGGCTGCATCAGCCGGGTCTGCTTTCGGGTCGTTGATGTAATTGGTCACCACATCGAAGAACGCACCCTGTACCGCCAGCGTGGTCGCCATGTTGTGCGCCATGCTCGGTTGCAGGCCGCCGGACTTGGCGTCCGCCAGGAAGTCCTTGGCCGCGGTCTGGGCACAGGAATCGAAACCGTACTTGGCCATGTCGCCCAGCATGTCGTTGCGCACCGGGATCGAGCCCTTGTTGATGCTGAAGACCTTCTGGAAGTTCTCGCCCAGCACGACCTTGGCGATATCCTGCTGGCCAGCCGCAGTGCCCGCGTCCTTCTGCTTGAACACCGCCAGGGAGTCGATGTTGTAGGTGAAGGCCTTGTCGGTGCCCGGGAAGGCCACGCACTCGTAGTCCTTGCCGGCGACTTTCTTCGCCGCGGTCCACTCGCTCTTGGCCCAGTCACCCATGATCTGCATGCCGGCCTTGCCGTTGATGACCTTGGCCGCCTCCAGGTTCCAGTCCTGGCCCTTGCCGTCGGCGTCCATGTAGGTCGCGACTTTCTTCAATTCGGTCAGGGCCTTGACCATTTCCGGACCGGTCAGGGCCTTGTTGTCCAGGTCGACCAGGGCCTTCTTGTAGCCATCGGCCCCCATCACCGAGAGCACCACGGCTTCGAACACGGTGCTGTCCTGCCAAGGCTGGCCACCGTGGGCGAGCGGAATGAAGCCCGCGGCCTTGAGCTTGTCGCCGGCCGCGTAGAATTCCTCGAGGGTGGTCGGGTTCTTGGTGATACCGGCTTTCTTGAAGACTTCCGGGTTGATCCACAGCCAGTTGACGCGGTGGATGTTCACCGGCACGGCGACGTAGTCACCGTCGTACTTCACGGTATCGGAGACTTTCTTGTCGAGCAGGCTGTCCCACTTCTCGGCCTTGGCAACGTCCTTGAGGATGTCGGTGTCGAGCAGCCCGGTGGACGCCCACTCCTGGATGTCCGGGCCCTTGATCTGGGCGACACCCGGTGGGTTGCCGGCCACGGCACGGCTCTTGAGCACGGTCATGGCAGTGGAACCGCCACCACCGGCGACAGCGCCGTCCTTCCAGGTAAAGCCGTCTTTCTCTACCTGGGCCTTGAGCACATCGACCGCGGCTTTTTCACCACCCGACGTCCACCAGTGGACGACTTCCACGGAACCTTTGGATTCGGCGGCAAGGGTAGTGACAGGGAAGGCTGCGACGGGAAGCAGGGAAGCAAGAGAAATGACAGTAGCGAGGCGAGAAATCGCATTCATCTAGAATTACCTTTCTTGTTGTTATGCATGCAAGTCTGGTGCTTGCGCTGCATGGATTCTAATCAGAGGGAATCCCTTCGCAGGTAACGAAGGGACGTGCAAATGTCACGACATGGTTACACAGCCGCAGGGCTGGATAACCGCGCCAGGGCTGACGCCATGCTCGGTGCCAGGGGCAGGCGCGGAATCAAGACCGCCTGCCAGGCGTGATACAGGTCCGGCTTGCCCGGCCAGATATCGGCGCTGGGACGGTTTTGCGGATCGAGTTCGTGATGCCAGCTGCCGTTGCAGCGATCGATGAAATGTTTGTCACAGAATTCCCAGAAGCACCGGTACCAGGCTTCGTACTTCGCCTCGTCGGTGCGCTTGAGCAAGGCGCTGGCAGCGGCCGCCGCTTCGGCGTGGACCCAATGCAGGCGGTGGCGAACCACGGCGCGGTTGTCCCAGTCCAGGGTGTAGACAATGCCCGGCGCGCCATCGATATCCCAGCCATGGCGGCAGTTCTGGTCGAAGAGTTTTTGCGCGTCCTGGGCCAGCCACCCCGGGGTCAGCATGCCAATCTGGACCCGTGCGGCTTCAAGGTGCAGCAGCAGCCGCGCCCATTCGAAACCGTGGCCGGGGGTGGTGCCGTAGGGGCGGAAACCATCGGCAGGATTGTCCTGGTTGTATTCGCGCAGCGGCTGCCAGTGGCGGTCGAAATGCTCCACCACCAGGTAGTCGTTGGCGGCTGCATGGCCGTGGATCACCCGTTCGACGATACGCAGGGCACGGGCCAGCCAACGAGGATCGTCGGTGGCATCGGCCAGGGCCAGGAAGGCTTCGGTGGCGTGCATGTTGCTGTTGGCGCCGCGATAGGCCTCTTCCTCGCTCCAGTCGCGGTTGAAGGATTCGCGCAACGCACCCTCCTCCTCACACCAGAAATGCTCATCGATGATCCGCACCGCTTCGTCCAGCAACGCCGTAGCGCCAGGACGCCGGGCCACCACAGCGGAACTGGCCGCCAGGGCAACGAAGGCATGCAGGTAGGCCGCCTTGCCAGCACCGTCTTCATCAGGCCGCGTCGTGGCGAACCAGCCACCGCGCTCGGCGTCGCGCAAGGGGCCGCTGAGGGCCTGGATGCCGTGGTCCACCAACTCGGCAAAACCCGGCAGGCCCTGGATGTGAGCCATGGCGAAGCTGTGGGTCATGCGCGCGGTGTTCATGGTTTCGGCCCGGGCATCGGCCGGCAGGCGGCCAAGCTCATCCAGGTTGCCAAAGCCGTCCGGCAGCTTCGAGGCCTTGGCGAACGCCAGCAGCCGCAAGCCTTCATCGGCAAGCCATTGCTGGTGGGCAGGGGCGTTCAGCCAACTGCTGAAGGCCGGTTGGAAGGTGTCCATCGAGGTACCTTTTTTGTTGTTTTGACGCAGGGAGTCTAAACAAGGGATGGCCGGCGGCAGGTAACGAAAGGGGCGAGTTATGTCACCGGCTTGTGACATTTGATGGGGAAAGATGGGTTGGGACGACTGGCGTCATCGCGAGCAAGCTCGCTCCCACACTGGGTCTTCGGCATTCACAATCCTTGTGGGAGCGAGCCTGCTCGCGATGAACGATGACGCGGTCTGATCAATCCACACTGCGAGGCAACTGCAACGTCACCCGCAACCCACCCTCACGCAGGTTTTGCAGGCTCACCTCCCCCCCATGGCTGTGGGCGATATTGCGGGCGATGCCCAGGCCCAGGCCATATCCCTGCTGTTGCCCGGCGAGACGGAAGTGCGGTTCGAAGACTTGCTCCAGGCGCTGTTCCGGCACCCCCGGCCCTTCATCGTCGACGTGCAGGATGAACGCGGTTTCATCGTCATCGATGTGCAGGTGGGCGTTCTGCCCGTATTTCAAGGCATTGTCGATCAGGTTGCCGATGCAGCGCTTGAGGGCCAGCGGCTTGCCGGGATACGGCGCCAGCGCCCGGCCATCCTGGGTCACCCGGCCATTGCCGTTGGGCGCCAGGTAAGGCTCCACCAGGCAATCGAGTACATGGTTGAGGTCCACCGGCTCGATGTTTTCGTGGATGTCGGTGTCCTTGACGCATTGCAGCGCGCCTTTGACCAGCAGCTCCAGTTCATCCAGGTCACGGCCGAACTTGGCTTGCAGGTTTTCATCCTCCAGCAGCTCGACCCGCAGCCGCAATCGAGTGATCGGTGTGCGCAAGTCGTGGGAAATCGCGCTGAACAACTGGCTGCGCTCCGTCAGGTAGCGGCTGATGCGTTCGCGCATGGCATTGAACGCTCGCCCCACTTCCACCACTTCGCTGCCACCGCCCTCGGCCACCGGTTCCACTTCGGCGCCCAGGGACATGTCACGGGCGGCCCGGGCCAGACGCTTGAGGGGCCGGCTCTGCCAATGCACCAGCAAACCGATGAACAGCAACAACAGGCTGCTGGTGAGCACGATGAAACCGACCTGTTGCTTGGGCAAGTCTTGTTCTTCGAGGCTGGTGTAGGGTTCGGGCAGCAGCGAGGCGATGTACAGCCATTCCCCCGGCGCCATCTGGATCTGCGTGACCAGCACCGGCGGATTCACCGGTTCCAGCGTCAGGGCATAGTGGGCCCACGAACGGGGCAGCTCATCGAGCTTGAGCCCGGCGTTGAAAATCCGCAGGTCGTCGGGGCTGACAAACGTCACCGAGATATCGGCGTTAGCGCCCAAGGAGCGACGCAGCACTTCATCCACGGCCTTGAGCACCGCCTGCTTGCGCGGTGTTACCGGCAGCACATCCATGCCCAGGGGCTTGTCGTTGAGGGTGACGACGAACCGCGTACCGCCCATGCTGCGCAGCTGGTCCAGCACCAATGGCCGGTATGCCACCGGCAGCGAGCGCAAGTAACTGACGCTGGCGGTCATCGAATGGGCCAGGCTACGGGCGCTGGTGACCAGGCCTTCGAGCTGGGTGGCGCGCAGTTGCGAGACCCAGATCAGGCTGGACAAGGTCTGGGCGAACAACACCACCAGCAAGGTCAGCAGCAGCATCCGGCCCAGCAACGAGTGCGGGACCGGTACCCGCCGGGCGATTTTCCTGATCCAGTCAATGCCCATTGCTGGCAACCACACTGGCCGCCAGTTGATAACCGCTGCCACGCACCGTGCGAATCAGCCGCGGTGGTTTGTCGGTGTCACGCAGGCGCTGGCGCAGGCGACTGACCGCCATGTCGACGATCCGGTCCAGGGGCATCAACTCACGGCCACGGGTCGCATTGCCGATGGTGTCGCGGTCGAGGATTTCCTGGGGATGATCGAGAAACAGCTTGAGCAGGGCGAAGTCGGCGCCGGAGAGAATCACTTCTTCACCGTCGGTGTGGAACAGCCGATGACTGACCATGTCCAGCCGCCATTCATCGAAGGCCAGCACTTCACCGCCGGAGCGTTCCTGGCCGAATTGCGCCCGGCGCAGCAGCGCCTTGATGCGCGCCTGCAATTCACGCGGGCTGAAAGGCTTGCCCAGGTAATCATCGGCGCCCAGCTCAAGACCGATGACCCGGTCGGCCTCGTCGGAACTGGCGGTCAGCATGATGATCGGCACATGAGCCTGGCGTGGGTGCTGGCGAACCCAGCGGCAAAGGCTGAAACCGTCTTCATCGGGCAGCATCACATCGAGGATCACCAGGTCGCTCGGTGCATCGTTAAACGCCTGGCGAAACCCGGCGCCGTCGGGCGTGGTCCGCACCTGAAACCCCGCACGGCTGAGGTAGGTGTCCAGCAGTTCGCGAATCTCCTGGTCGTCGTCGACCAACAAAATCGATTTGTTTACTGAACTCACGGGCCTCGTCCTTGTTGTTTGGATTGGGGCGATTATGCCTGATGGACAAGGCCTACAAACACACCACAAAAACTCTGTGGGAGCGGGCTTGCTCGCGAAAGCGGTGCAACAGTCAACCTCAATGGCGACTGACACTCCGTCATCGCGAGCAAGCTCGCTCCCACAGGTGGGGTACCTATCGAACCTCAGGCGGCGGCGGATTGCTCCAGCGCCACGCCCGCGCCCATCAGCCCGGAGTATGGCGCGGTCACCAGCCAGACCGGAATGCCCTTGAAGTAATCGCTCATGCAACCCTTGTCGGCGAAGCAGCGAGCGAAACCGCTCTCGAGGAAGAAATCGGCAAAGCGCGGGACCACGCCACCGACGATGTAGACGCCGCCGCGTCCGCCCAGGGTCAACACGTTGTTGCCGGCCACGCGCCCCAGCCAGCGGCAGAACTGCTCGAGCACTTCCAGGGCGATGGGGTCGCCGGCCAGGCCGGCCGCGGTGATGGATTCGGGGGTGTCGAGTACCGGCACATGGCCGTCCACCGCGCAAATGGCCCGGTACACCCGAGGCAAACCGCTGCCGCTCAAGGCGGTTTCGGCGCTGACGTGGCCGATCTCGTTGTAGATGTGCTGCCACAGCTGGGTTTCCCGCGGGCTGCTCAGGGGCAGGTCGACATGGCCGCCCTCCCCCGGCAACGCGGCGAAACGGCCCTCCCCCAGATCCAGCAGCGTGCCGACGCCCAACCCGGTACCCGGCCCGATCACTACCGCCGGACGCATCGGCTCCGGGGTGCCTTCGCACACGACCCGGTACTCATCGGGACGCAAGCAGGTCATGCCCAGGGCCATGGCCGAGAAGTCGTTGACCAGCAACAGCTTCTCTACCTGCAGGGTCTGGCAGAACGCCAGATTGCTCAGGCGCCAGTGATTGTTGGTAAAGCGAAACTCATCGCCGCTCACGGGACCGGCCACCGACAGGCACACCGAGCCGATGGCGCCCGGTTTCAGGCCCAGGCCGCTCAGGTACACCTGGATGGCATCTTCCGGGCAGGCGTAATCCGCCGTTGCCAGCACCTGGATGTTTTCCAGGGTGTGGTTTTTCCACAGCGCGAAGCGTGCGTTGGTCCCACCGATGTCACCGACCAAAGCCAGTTTCAATTAAGCGTCTCCAGGGCAGATGTGAAGGCGCTGGCGCCCTGCTCCGCCGAGCTGAAGGCCATGCGCATGAAACCGAACAGCTCGCGGCCGGTGCCGATGTTGTTGCCCAACAGGCCCTTGGCCGGCGTGCGCGCGGCGAATTCCTCGGCGTCCACCTTCAATTCCAAAGTGCCTTTGACGCCATCGACACGGATGATATCGCCCTCCTGCACCCGGGCCAACGCACCACCGACATAAGCTTCGGGACTGACATGAATGGCCGCCGGGATTTTCCCCGACGCGCCGGACATGCGCCCGTCGGTCACCAGCGCCACTTTGAAGCCACGGTCCTGCAACACCCCCAGGAATGGCGTCATCTTGTGCAGCTCCGGCATGCCGTTGGAGCGCGGGCCCTGGAAGCGCATCACCGCGACAAAATCCTTTTCCAACAGGCCGGCCTTGAATGCGTCCGCCAGGTCCTGCTGGTCCTGGAAGACCATGGCCGGGGCTTCGACAATCTGGTTTTCCAGGGCCACGGCCGAGACCTTCATCACCCCACGGCCCAGGTTGCCTTCCATCACCCGCAACCCACCTTCCGGCGAGAACGCGCGGGCCACCGGGCGCAGGATGTTTTCGTCGAGGCTTTCGATCGGGCCGTCGCGCCACACCAATTCGCCATCCTCCAGGAACGGTTCCTGGGTGTAGCGGCTCAGGCCGTGGCCGAGCACGGTGTTGACGTTTTCATGCAGCAAGCCGGCTTCCAGCAACTCACGGATCAGGAACGACATGCCGCCGGCCGCCTGGAAGTGGTTGATGTCGGCCTTGCCGTTCGGGTAGACGTGGCTCAGGGTCGGCACTACCTCGGAGAGGTCGGCCATGTCCTGCCAGGTCAACTGGATACCCGCCGCCATGGCGATGGCCGGCATGTGCAGGGTGTGGTTGGTGGAGCCGCCGGTGGCGTGAAGCGCAACGATGGAATTGACCAGCGAGCGCTCGTCGACGATTTCGCCGATGGGCATGAAATTGCCGCTTTGCTTGGTCATGCGCGTCACCTGGAACGCCGCTTCACGGGTCAGGGCATCGCGCAGCGGCGTGTTCGGGTTGACGAACGAGGCGCCCGGCAAATGCAGGCCCATCACTTCCATCAGCAACTGGTTGGTGTTGGCGGTGCCATAGAAGGTGCAGGTGCCGGGACTGTGGTAGGACTTCATCTCCGATTCCAGCAGCTCTTCGCGGCTGGCCTTGCCTTCGGCGTAGCGTTGGCGCACGTCGGCTTTTTCCTTGTTGGAAATGCCCGAGACCATCGGCCCGCCTGGCACGAAGATCGTCGGCAAGTGACCGAAGCGCAGCGCGCCCATCATCAGGCCCGGGACGATCTTGTCGCAGATGCCGAGCATCAGTGCGCCGTCGAACATGTTGTGGGACAGCGCCACCGCCGTGGACAGCGCGATCACTTCGCGGCTCGGCAGGCTCAGTTCCATCCCCGCCTCGCCCTGGGTCACGCCGTCGCACATCGCCGGCGTGCCTCCGGCGAACTGGCCGACCGAGCCAATCTCGCGCAGGGCTTTCTTGATCTGTTCCGGGAAGGTTTCGTAGGGCTGATGGGCCGAGAGCATGTCGTTATAGGACGACACGATGGCGATGTTGGCGGCGTTCATCATCCGCAGGTGGTGTTTGTCTTCGGTGCCGCAACCGGCCACGCCGTGAGCGAAGTTGGCGCACTGCAGCTTGCCGCGCATCGGACCGTCGCTGGCGGCACCACGGATCAATGCAAGGTAAGCCTGACGCGTGGCGCGGCTGCGGGCGATAAGCCGTTCGGTGACCTCAAGAACGCGGGGATGCATGTGTAGAACTCCAGGCTAACGGGTGTGGCGACCTGATTGTCTATGCTGGTCAAAAGCCCGCTGCACGCTGTATGGAAGGCGAGGCGACAGACGGTTTTTGACCATTCGGACCAGTTGATTCAGGTCACTCGTTGTAGATAAAACAAAATATTGCCACTAAAAAGGCTTGTTTTCTATTTTTATGCGAATAATCTTGTAATTCCAACAACAAATCGACGGCGGCGCAGTTAATGACTCTTCGAATCGCAATCAATGGTTTTGGCCGCATCGGCCGCAACGTCCTCCGTGCACTGTATACCCAAGGCTATCGTCGCGACCTGCAGATCGTCGCCATCAACGACCTGGGCGACAGTGCGATCAATGCTCATCTGCTCAAGTTCGACACCGTGCATGGCACCTTCGACGCCGATGTCCAGCACGATCACGAAAGCCTGACGGTCAATGGCGACCGCATCTCGGTCAGCGCCATCCGCAACCCGGCCGAACTGCCTTGGGCGGCCGAGAAGATCGACGTCGTGTTCGAATGCACCGGTCTGTTCACCGACCGCTCCAAGGCAGCCGCCCATATCAGCGCCGGCGCCCGCAAGGTCATCATCTCGGCCCCGGCCAAGGGCGCCGATGCCACCGTCGTGTACGGCGTGAACCACGATATCCTGCGCCAGTCCCACCAGATCATCTCCAACGCTTCGTGCACCACCAACTGCCTGGCTCCGGTGGCCCAGGTGCTGCACCGCGAGCTGGGCATCGAAAGCGGCCTGATGACCACCATTCATGCCTACACCAACGACCAGAACCTGACCGACGTCTATCACACCGACCCGTACCGCGCTCGCTCGGCCACCCAGAACATGATCCCGAGCAAGACCGGCGCCGCCGAAGCGGTGGGCCTGGTGCTGCCGGAACTGGCCGGCAAGCTGACCGGCATGGCGGTGCGCGTACCGGTGATCAACGTCTCGCTGGTGGACCTCACCGTGCAGCTCAAGCGCGAAGCGTCGGCCGAGGAAGTCAACGAACTGCTGCGCCAGGCCAGCCAGCATTCGAAGATCCTCGGCTACAACACCCTGCCGCTGGTCTCCAGCGATTTCAACCACAACCCGCTGTCGTCGATCTTCGACGCCAACCACACCAAGGCCAGCGGCAAGCTGCTCAAGGTACTGGCCTGGTATGACAACGAATGGGGTTTCTCCAACCGCATGCTGGATAACTGCCTGGCGTTGTGTAACGCCGAATAACTGACACGGCAGTATCGAGCTTTTCTGTGGGAGCGAGCTTGCTCGCGATAGCGGTGTATCAGCCAACATCGATGGCGACTGACACGCCATCATCGCGAGCAAGCTCGCTCCCACAAGGGCTCACATTCGTGAAATGAATGAAGGCTTGACCGGCAACGTTGATGATAAGCATTATCATCAACTCGAACCGGATCGGGCCCTACCGTGAGTCAATCGCGCTTTCATCACGTCTTCCTTGCCCAGCGCACGCCGCTGCTGCGCACCCTCGAGCGCATGGTCAGCAACCCCAGTACCGCCGAAGACCTGCTTCAGGAAACCTACCTGCGTGTCACCCGTGCACTGGCCGAACGCACGGTCGAGCACCTCGAACCCTTTGTTTTCCAGACCGCCCGCAACCTGGCGCTGGACCATTTGCGTGCCCGGCGCATCCAGGCCCGGACCCTGCTCGATGACGTGCCGCTGGAAGTCGTCCAAAACGTCGTCGCCCCCCAAAGCAGTGCCGAGGACGCCGCCCATGCCCAGCAACTGCTCGAGCGCCTGAACGTCAGCCTGCAGGCCCTGAGCCCGCGACAACGACAGATCTTCATCCTCAGCCGCCTGCATGGCCACAGCTACCAGGAAATCGCCGAACGGCTGGGCGTGTCCCTGAGCACGGTGCAAAAGGAACTGAAACTGATCATGGCGATCTGTGTGGGACAACTTCAGCTATAAGATTCAAGCTGCAAGTTGTGTGCAGGCTTGTGCTTGCGACTTGAAGCTTGAAACTTGTAACTTGCCGCTGAACCGAGAAACGAGACCCCACCGTGACGGACAACTCCCCTTCTCCTGCGCCGACGCCGGAAACCGCCCATGCCATGGAGCAGGCGCTGGACTGGCTGATCCTGCTGGACAGCCCCAGCGAGGAACAGACGCGGCAGTTCCAGGCCTGGCTGGCGGCCGATCCACGTCATGGCGAGGCCTTCGCCCGGGCCCAGGCGATCTGGGACGGCCCCCAGGTGATGGAGAGTGCCCGCCGACTTGAAACCGCGCCCAAGGTCACCGCGCTGTCGCGCCTGCGTGCCCACTGGAAACCCCTGGCCACCGCCGCCGTGTTGTTTCTCGGCCTGTTCAACTTCAGCGACCTGCCCCTGCGCTTGCAGGCCGACCACCTGACCGTGGTCGGTGAGCGCCAGCGCCTGCAATTGGAAGACGGCTCCAAGGTCCTGCTCAACACCGACTCGGCGTTCTCCAGCACGTTCAACGAACAACGGTACGTGGCCCGCTTGTACAAGGGCGAGGCCTTCTTCGAGGTCCCGGGCAACCGCACCCTGCCGCTGGAAATCGACGCCGGCCCAGTCACCGCCAGCGTCAGCGACACCACGTTCGCCGTGCGTTACCTCGACGGCGTGGCCCAGGTCCAGGTGCAGCGCGGCGATGTGGATCTGCGGGCCAATCGCAACGACACCCATGTGCGGCTGTCGGCTGGGGAGAGTATCCGCATCGGCCCCAACGGCTTCGACCGGCCGGCCCGCCTCGATGCCAACACCGACCTGGCCTGGGTCCAGGGTCGGCTGGTGTTCGAGAACCGGCCGCTGAGCCAGGTACTGGCCGAACTGCGCCGCTACTACCCCGGCTGGATCATCAACAATAACGAACAGTTGGCCAGTGTCGCGGTGACCGGCAATTACCGCCTCGATCAGCCGTTGGACGTGGTCCGCTCCCTGGCCCATATCACCTCGGCACGGCTTCAGGAATTCCCGGCGCTGGTGATCTTGAACTAAATGAGAATTATTTTTACTCGATAGGCTCCGCTGGTTCGTCTCGTTATAGCCAATGCAATTGATTCGCATCCAGCGATGCGATCTGCACCTATAACAGATGCGACACGGAGCGCTATCGATGTCCTCTCGCCTTACTTGCCGGTTTCTTGCCCCCTCTTGCACGCTGTCACTGCTCACCGCTGCCATCCTGATGGCTGGCACCGCGCCGCTCGCCCTGGCTGCCACCACCGTGCAGCCCCCTGCCCGCAACATGGGCGACTACACCTTCGCCATCGCCCGGCAGCCACTGGTCTCGGCCTTGAATGCATTCACCGCGGTCACCGGCTGGCAAGTCGGCATGCCGGCGGAACTGGCCGAAGGCGTCGCGTCACCAGGGGTGAACGGCTCGCTGTCGCCTGAAAAAGCCCTGGAACGCCTGCTGGTGGGGACCCACCTGGACTACCGCAAGCTGGGCGACAACAGCATCGTGCTGGAAAGGCGCAGCAGCGGCAGCGCGCTGGAGCTGCAACAGGTGACCATCAGCGCCACCCGCCAGGAACAGGACATCACCAGCGTACCCAGCACGGTCACCGTCCACGACCGCCAGGAACTGGACCGCAACAACGTCAATACCCTCAAGGACCTGGTGCGCTATGAACCGGGCGTGTCGGTGGGCGGTGCGGGCCAGCGCGGCGGCATCAGTGGCTACAACATTCGTGGCATCGACGGCAACCGGATCCTGACCCAGGTCGACGGCGTGGAAGTACCCGGCGGTTTCTTCAACGGCCCCTACGCCAAGACCCAGCGCAATTACGTCGACCCGGAAATCATCAAGCGCGTGGAAATCCTCCGCGGTCCGGCCTCGGTGCTGTACGGCAGCAATGCCATAGGCGGTGCCGTCAGCTACTTCACCCTCGATCCGGACGACATTATCAAGCCCGGCCAGGACGTTGGCGCCCGCCTGAAGACCGGCTACAGCTCCGCCGACGAGAGCTGGCTCAAGTCCGCCACCGTCGCCGGCCGCAGCGGCCCATTCGACGGCCTGCTGCACTACAGCCAGCGCGACGGTCACGAAACCGAATCCTACGGCAGCCACAACGGCACCGGCCTGGACCGCACCGCCGCCAACCCGGAAGACGTGCGCGCCAATAACGTGCTGGCCAAGCTCGGCTGGAACTACAGCGATGACGCGCGCCTTGGCCTGGTCTACGAGAAATACAAGGACGACCGCGACAGCGACCTGAAAAGCGCCTACGGCGGCCCCTACGCCAACGGCCAGCCGGCGATCCCCGACTTTGTATTGCCCGGCGGCATGTACCAGTGGCGCACCGGCAACGACACCATCACCCGCGAGCGTTTCGGCCTGGAGCACAGCTTCGCCCTCGACAGCCTGCTGGCCGATCACATCAAGTGGAGCCTGAATCACCAGGTCGCCAAGACCGACCAGAGCACCGCCGAGTTCTATTTCCCGATCACCCGCCAAGTCCTGCGCACCCGGGATACCCTCTACGAAGAAAAGCAGTGGGTCTTCGATGCGCAACTGGACAAGGCCTTCAGCATTGCCGACACCGATCACGCGCTGACCTACGGCACCACGATCAAGCAACAGAAAGTCACCGGCTCGCGCAGCGGCAATGGCGTGTGCCTGGCGGTGGGTGTCGGTTGCTCTGCGGTGGGCGCCATCAGTACCCGGGACGTGCTGGCAAAAGCCAGTGATTTCCCGGACCCGACCATCAACAGCTACGCCCTGTTCGCCCAGGACCAGATCAGTTGGGACAAATGGACCTTCACGCCCGGCCTGCGCTACGACTACACCCAACTCAAGCCGCACCTGACCGAGGAATTCCTCAACACCGTGGACCCCACCAGCGGTGGTGAGGTCAGCGACAAGAACAAGACCTGGCACCGCGTCTCGCCGAAATTCGGCGTGACCTATGCCCTGACCGACCAGTACACCTGGTACGGGCAGTACGCCGAGGGTTTCCGCACCCCGACCGCCAAGGCCCTGTATGGCCGTTTCGACAACCCTGGCGCCGGCTATAGCGTGGAGCCCAACGCCGACCTGGAACCGGAAAAAAGCAAAAGCTACGAAACCGGCCTGCGTGGACGTTTCGACTCCGGCTCGTTCGATGTGACTGTGTACTACAACAAGTACCGCGATTTCATCAACGAGGACGCCATCACCCCCGGTGCCGACCAGTTGACCTTCCAGAGCAACAACATCAAGCACGCCACCATCAAGGGCGCCGAAGTCAAGGGACGCCTTGAGCTGGACGTGCTGGGCGCGCCAAAGGGCCTGTACACCCAAGGTTCGCTGGCCTACGCCTACGGTCGCAACAACGACACCGGCGAGCCGCTCAACAGCGTCAACCCGCTGACCGGCGTGTTCGGCCTGGGCTACGACCAGGAGCAGTTCGGCACGTTGCTCAGCTGGACCCTGGTCAAGAAAAAGGACCGCGTCGACGACAGCAACTTCAACTCGCCCGATGGCGTGAGCAGCCAGTTCAAGACGCCAGGCTTCGGCATCCTCGACCTGACGGGTTTCTACAAGGTGACCCGCGACGTGACCGTCAGCGGCGGCCTCTACAACCTCACCGACAAAAAATACTGGCTGTGGGATGACGTGCGCGGCTACGACAGCGTCGGCGAAGCGGCCGTGCTGAGCCCCGCCAACCTCGACCGCCTGACCGCGCCCGGGCGTAACTTCGCGGTGAACCTGATCTGGGATATCTGACCCGATTTCCCAGGCAACACAAACATCTGTGGCGAGGAGAGTCATGTGGGAGCAAGGCTTGCCCGCGATTAAGACGATGCGGTCTTCCAGAGATCGAGGCGCCTGTTTCGCGAGCAAGCTTTGCTCCCACAGCCCCTCGTCAAAACAATCTAATTCGAAGGAACTGTTCATGACCACACAACGCCCCGCTTCACGTTCCCAACGCCTGAACCAGATCACCCACGAGCCTCACAGCAAGCTCGACGCCCTGGTCAAGGCCCACGCCCCGTTCGAAACCCCGGCCAGCTTCGCCCGTTTCGTCGTCGCCCAGTACCTGTTCCAGTCGGAACTGGTGGCGCTGTACAACGACGCCGAGCTGTCCGCCCTGATTCCCGACCTGCCGGCCCGTTGCCGGGCCGATGCAGCCAGGGCGGATCTCGCCGACCTGGACACCGAAGTCCCCGCGCCGGTGGCCGGTGCGGTGAACAACCCGACCCAGGCCGAAGCCCTGGGCTGGTTGTTCGTCTCCGAAGGTTCCAAGCTCGGCGCCGCGTTCCTGATCAAGCGTGCCGTGGGCCTGGGGCTGAGCGAAACCTTCGGCGCCCGGCACCTGGCGGAACCTGCCGGCGGGCGCGCCGAAGGCTGGAAAACCTTCACCCGCACCCTCGACGGCCTGGCCTTCACCGAACAGCAGGAAGCCGAGGCGGATAAAGGCGCGCTGGATGCGTTCAACCGCTTTACCGTGCTACTGGAACAGGCTTATGCGGCCGAGCCGGCTTGATCTGTGGGAGCGAGCTTGCTCGCGATGGCGGACTTTCAGCCACCTTATTGGCTGCCTGATACACCGCTATCGCGAGCAAGCTCGCTCCCACAAGGTAAAGTGCATGTCGGATAGAAATACATGAGCCGCACGCCCTCCAGACTCACCCAACTGCTCTTCGCCCTGCTCGCCTACACCAGCCTGGCCATCGGCCTGGTCGCCATCGTCGTGCCCGGCCTGCCGACCACCGAGTTCATCCTGCTGGCCGCCTGGGCGGCGACCCGCAGTTCGCCGCGCCTGAGCGCCTGGCTGGAGAACCATCGGTTGTTCGGGCCGATGCTGCACAACTGGCGCAACGGCAAGGTCATCCCGCGCCGGGCCAAGGTGGCTGCCACCGCCAGCATGCTGCTGTGTGCCGGGCTGATGCTGGTGATGCTCGACCACGGCTGGCCGGTTTACCTGGCGCTCGTGGGCATGGGCCTGGGCAACCTGTGGATCTGGTCGCGGCCGGAACAGGCACAGGGCACTTGTGGCGAGGGCGCTTGCTCCCGCTGGGGCGCGAAGCGGCCCCCAACGGATTTTTGATCTATGATCGCCCTCTCGTACTGGAGGGCTTTCGATGTCAGATCTGCTCACGTCCATGCAAACCGCACTTGGCTTGCCCACGACCCCAATCACCTTCAGCGGCGAAGGCGCCCTGCCCTCGGCGTTCGCCGTCACGGAACTGGCCAGCGCCAGCACCGCCGTGGCGGGCCAGGCGGCCGCCGCGCTCATCCACCAGCAAACCGGCCGCCTTCCGCCCGTCGAGGTCGACCGGCGCCTGGCGTCGTTCTGGTTCTCCACCTCCCTGCGCCCCATCGGCTGGAGCGTGCCGCCGATGTGGGACCCGGTGGCCGGTGACTACGCCTGCGCCGACGGCTGGATTCGCCTGCACACCAACGCACCGCATCATCGCCTGGCCGCGGAAAAAGTCCTCGGCACCTGCACCGACCGCGCCGACATGGCGGCGAGGGTGGCCCGTTGGAACAAGGCCGAGCTGGAACAGGCCGTGGTCGATGCCGGCGGTTGCGCCGCCGAGATGCGCTCGTGGCAGTCCTGGCAGGCCCATCCCCAAGGCATGGCGGTGAATGCCGAACCGCTGGTGCAGCTGAGTGAAACGACTGCCGAACAGCGCAAGCCCTGGCTCGGCTCCGTGACCCAGCCACTGGCGGGCCTCAAGGTGTTGGACCTGACCCGCGTGCTGGCCGGCCCCGTCGCCAGCCGCTTCCTCGCCGGCCTGGGGGCCGACGTGCTGCGCATCGACCCGCCGACCTGGAATGAACCCGGCGTGGTCCCGGAAGTCACCCTGGGCAAACGCTGCGCCCGCCTCGACTTGCATCGGCCCGATGATCGCGCGGTATTCGAGGCACTGCTCAAGGACGCCGACATCCTCCTGCATGGCTATCGCGCCGACGCTCTCGAACGCCTGGGCTATGACGCCGATCAACGCCAGCGAGTCGCCCCGGGGCTGATCGACGTGAGCCTCAACGCCTATGGCTGGAGCGGCCCGTGGCAGCACCGTCGTGGCTTCGACAGCCTGGTGCAGATGAGCAGCGGCATTGCCGAAGCCGGCATGGGTTGGAAACACACCGACAAACCGGCACCGCTGCCGGTGCAGGCACTGGACCACGGCACCGGGTACCTGATGGCGGCCAGTGCCGTTGTGTTGTTGTCCCGCCGCCTGACGAACGGCCAGGGCGGTTCGGCACGCCTGTCACTGGCACGCACGGCGAAACTGTTGATCGAGCGAGGCCCAGGGGACCCGACGCCATTGCGCGCCGAAGACGATAACGATCAGGGCCTGGTGGTCGAACAAACCCCATGGGGCCCAGCCCACCGCCTGCAGGTGCCGTTGAAAATCACCGGGACGCCCCTGCAATGGACCTTGCCAGCGGCAGAGCTGGGCGCCCATCGGCCACGGTGGCAAGGAGCTTGATGTGGGAGCAAGGCTTGCCCGCGATGGAAGCGACGCAGTCTCTCAGAAATCGAGGCGCCTGTTTCGCGAGCAAGCTTTGCTCCCACATAACCCTCTCGCCACAAGGCGTCACCTCAACCTCGCGGTAAGCCTCACAGCGTCAAAAACCCACTGTACAACCCATACGCCGCCAAGCCCGCCCCGGACATCACACACGCAAAGACACCTTTTTCCACAGGGGTGAACAAGGGTTGGCGCTGTTCGCGCTTGGCCTGGGCAAACAGGATCACCCCCGGCGCGTACAACAACGCCGACAGCAGCAGGTACTTCACGCCGCCGGCATACAGCAGCCACACCGCATAGCACAGCGCAACGCCACCGATGCACAGGTCCTTCATGCGCCGGGCCGAGGCCTGCCCATAGGTTTCGCCCCGTGCGCAAAGCAACACCGCATAGGCTGCCGACCACAGGTACGGCACCAGGATCATCGATGAAGCGAGGTAGATCAGGCTGGTATAGGTGCCCGCGGAGAACAGGGTAATCAGCAAAAACAACTGGATCATGCCATTGGTCAGCCACAACGCGTTGACCGGCGCCTGGTTGGCGTTTTCCTTGGTCAGGAACGCCGGCATGGTCTTGTCCCTGGCGGTGGCATAGAGAATTTCCGCGCACAACAGCGCCCAGGACAACAGCGCGCCCAACAACGACACCGCCAGACCGAGGCTGATCAACAACGCGCCCCAAGGCCCGACGATATATTCCAGCACGCCGGCCAGTGACGGGTTCTGCAATTGCGCCAGTACAGGCTGGCTCATGATCCCCAGGGACAACACGTTCACCAGCACCAGCAGCGCCAGGACCCCGAGGAAACCGATCACCGTCGCACGCCCGACATCCGCGCGTTTTTCCGCCCGCGCCGAATAGACACTGGCGCCCTCGATGCCGATGAACACGAACACCGTGACCAGCATCATGTGGCGCACCTGGTCCATCACGCTGCCCAGGTCCGGGTTCATCTCGCCCCAGATGTCCCGGGTGAACACCTCGGCCTTGAACGCCACCGCGGCGATGACAATGAACATCACCAAGGGCACCACTTTGGCGATGGTGGTCACCAGGTTGATGAACGCCGCCTCCTTGATGCCGCGCAATACCAGGAAATGCACCGCCCACAGCAGCAATGATGCGCAGGCGATGGCCACCGGCGTGTTGCCCTGGCCGAACACCGGGAAAAAATACCCCAGGGTGCTGAACAGCAATACGAAGTAGCCGACGTTGCCCATCCAGGCACTGATCCAGTACCCCCACGCGGAAGAGAAGCCCATGTAGTCGCCGAAACCGGCCTTGGCGTAGGCATAGACACCCGAGTCCAGTTCGGGCTTGCGATTGGCCAGGGTCTGAAAGACAAAAGCGAGGGTCAGCATGCCGACGGCGGTGATGGCCCAACCGATCAGCACCGCGCCAACGTCGGCCCGGGCCGCCATGTTTTGTGGCAGGGAAAATATCCCGCCACCGATCATCGATCCCACCACCAGCGCCACCAGCGCACCGAGTCGTAACTTTTCAATCGGCTGCGGCATCTTTCTCGCTCATTAAGTAAATAATGCGTCATAACGTTTATAAATAACGTCACGCGCACAAAGTCCGAGGGATTATTACCCCGGCCATTATTCAGGACAGCAATAAGAAAGGCCACGCCAGACGATTATCTTTGTCATGAAAACAAATACAAAATAGTTGCGGTTCAGAAAAAATCAACTAGCGTGAATAGTCCTACGGGATGAATCCCGCCTCGCAGCACCTTGCCGAAGCCTCTAAAACGGGCCTCACGGCAACTTATGGACATGAAGAAAGGCACTTAACCTCTTCATTAACAATGGAATGTTGTCATGTACTGATCCAGATCAGGTATTCAACATTTAAATCGACTTATTCTGTCGACTCTCTTCTCCTGCATTGGAGTCTCGCAAATGTCTGATACCCCCGGAAAACTTCGATTGGGTGCGCTAGTTGCACTGGTTGTCGGCTCCATGATCGGCGGCGGGATATTTTCCCTGCCACAAAACATGGCCGCCAGCGCCGATGTCGGTGCGGTACTGATTGGCTGGGCCATTACCGCTGTCGGCATGCTGACCCTCGCTTTTGTCTTTCAGACCCTGGCCAATCGCAAGCCCGACCTGGATGGCGGCGTGTATGTCTACGCCAAGGCCGGGTTCGGCGACTACATGGGTTTCTCGTCGGCCTGGGGCTACTGGATCAGCGCCTGGCTGGGCAACGTCGGCTACTTCGTACTGCTGTTCAGTACCCTGGGCTACTTCTTCCCGATTTTCGGTGAAGGCAACACCGTTGCCGCGGTGATCGGCGCCTCGGTGTTGTTGTGGGCGGTGCATTTCCTGGTATTGCGCGGCATCAAGGAAGCGGCATTCATCAATCTCGTGACCACCATCGCCAAGGTCGTGCCACTGGTGTTGTTCGTGCTCATCGCCGTGTTCGCCTTCAAGCTGGATATCTTCACCAGGGATATCTGGGGCACGATGAACCCGGACCTGGGCAGCGTGATGAACCAGGTGCGCAACATGATGCTGGTCACCGTGTGGGTGTTCATCGGCATCGAGGGCGCCAGCATCTTCTCGGCACGGGCCGAGAAACGCTCCGACGTCGGCAAGGCCACGGTCATCGGTTTCATCACCGTGCTGCTGTTCCTGGTGCTGGTCAACGTGCTGTCACTGGGCATCATGACCCAACCTGAACTGGCCAAGCTGCAGAACCCGTCCATGGCCGCCGTGCTGGAGCACGTGGTGGGCCATTGGGGCGCGGTGCTGATCAGCGTCGGCCTGATCATCTCGCTGCTCGGCGCCCTGCTGTCCTGGGTGCTGCTGTGCGCCGAGATCATGTTCGCCGCCGCCAAAGACCACACCATGCCCGAGTTCCTGCGCCGGGAGAACGCCAACCACGTACCGGCCAACGCCCTGTGGCTGACCAACGCGATGGTCCAGCTGTTTCTGGTCATCACCCTGTTCTCGGCCAGCACGTACCTGTCACTGATCTACCTCGCCACCTCGATGATCCTGGTGCCATACCTGTGGTCGGCGGCCTACGCCGTGCTGCTGGCAGTGCGCGGCGAGACCTACGAAGGCTTCGCGGCCGAGCGGCGCAAGGATCTGGTCATCGGCGCCATCGCCCTGATCTACGCGGTGTGGCTGCTCTATGCCGGCGGGATCAAGTACCTGCTGCTCTCCGCCCTGCTCTATGCCCCCGGCGCGATTCTGTTCGCCAAGGCCAAGCGCGAGTTGGGCAAACCGGTTTTCACCTCTGTCGAGAAGCTGATTTTCGCCGCAGTGATCGCAGGCGCCCTGGTGGCCGCCTATGGGCTCTACGACGGCTTCCTGACCTTGTAGCTGGCTGATTGTTTTAACAGGAGGATTTGTAATGACCACGGAAAAAGTGAAGTACGGCGTTCATTCCGAAGCCGGTAAATTACGTAAAGTCATGGTGTGCTCCCCAGGCCTGGCCCATCAACGCTTGACCCCGAACAACTGCGACGAGCTGCTGTTCGACGACGTGATCTGGGTCAACCAGGCCAAACGCGACCATTTCGATTTCGTCACCAAGATGCGCGAGCGTGACATCGAGGTGCTGGAAATGCACAACCTGCTGACCGACATCGTCGCCGTCCCCGAAGCCCTGGACTGGATCCTGCAGCGCAAGATCACCGCCAACTCGGTGGGCCTGGGCCTGGTGAACGAAGTCGGTTCGTGGCTGCGCAGCCTGGAGCCACGCCATATCGCCGAGTTCCTGATTGGCGGCGTCTCGGCCGACGACCTGCCGGACAGCTTCGGTGGCAAGACCATCCAGATGTTCCGCGACTTCCTCGGGCACTCCAGCTTCATCCTGCCACCGCTGCCCAATACCCAATTCACCCGTGACACCACCTGCTGGATCTACGGCGGCGTGACCCTGAACCCGATGTACTGGCCGGCGCGACGCCAGGAAACCCTGCTGACCACTGCCATCTACAAGTTCCACCCCGAGTTCACCCAGGCTGACTTTCAGATCTGGTACGGCGACCCGGACCAGGAGCATGGCAACGCCACCCTCGAAGGTGGCGACGTGATGCCCATTGGCAACGGCGTGGTGCTGATCGGCATGGGCGAACGCTCGTCCCGCCAGGCCATCGGCCAACTGGCGCTGAACCTGTTCAAGCACAAGGCCGTGGAGCGGGTGATCGTCGCCGGCTTGCCAAGATCCCGCGCCGCCATGCACCTGGACACGGTGTTCAGCTTCTGCGACCGCGACCTGGTCACGGTTTTCCCGGAAGTGGTGGGCCAGATCGTCGCCTTCTCCCTGCGCCCTGACGAAAGCAAGCCCGGCGGCATCGACGTACGCCGCGAAGAAGGCAGCTTCCTCGACACCGTGGCCGCCGCCCTCAAGCTGCCGGCCTTGCGCGTGGTGGAAACCGGCGGCAATAGCTTCGCCGCCGAGCGCGAACAATGGGACGACGGCAACAACGTGGTGGCCGTGGAGCCGGGCGTGGTGATCGGCTATGACCGCAACACCTACACCAACACCCTGCTGCGCAAGGCCGGGGTGGAAGTCATCACCATCAGCGCCAGCGAGCTGGGCCGCGGCCGCGGCGGTGGCCACTGCATGACCTGCCCGATCATCCGCGACCCGATCGACTACTGACCTTTGAGCCTGGGCCGGTATCGAGCCGATAGCCGCCCAGGGGATAACCTACACCTGAGGAGATCCATATCATGGCTTTCAACATGCGCAACCGCAGCCTGCTGAGCTTGATGCACCACACCAACCGCGAGCTGCACTACCTGCTGGACCTGTCCCGCGACCTCAAGCGTGCCAAGTACACCGGCACCGAACAACCGCACCTCAAGGGCAAGAACATCGCGCTGATCTTCGAGAAGACCTCGACTCGCACCCGCTGTGCCTTCGAGGTCGCGGCCCACGATCAGGGCGCCCACGTCACCTACATCGACCCGGTGTCGTCGCAGATCGGCCACAAGGAAAGCATGAAAGACACCGCCCGGGTCCTGGGGCGGATGTTCGACGCCATCGAATACCGGGGCTTCGAACAGGAGATCGTCGAGGAACTGGCCAAGTTCGCCGGGGTGCCGGTGTTCAACGGCCTGACCGCCGAATTCCACCCCACCCAGATGATCGCCGACACCCTGACCATGCGCGAACACAGCGACAAGCCGCTGCATGACATCAGCTACGCGTACCTGGGCGATGCCCGCTACAACATGGGCAATTCGCTGTTGATGATCGGCGCCAAACTGGGCATGGACGTGCGCATCGGCGCGCCGAAAGCCCTGTGGCCGCATCAGGATTTCATCGACCAGTGCCAGGCCTTCGCCGCCGAGAGCGGCGGGCGCATCACCATCACCGAGGATCCGAAGGCCGCCGTCAAGGGCGTGGACTTCATCCACACCGATATCTGGGTGTCCATGGGCGAACCGGTGGAAGCCTGGGATGAACGCATCGAGCAATTGCTGCCCTACCAGGTCAACGCGCAAATGATGAAAGCCTCGGGCAACCCACGGGTGAAATTCATGCATTGCCTGCCGGCGTTCCACAACAGCGAAACCAAGGTCGGCAAGGACATCGCCGCCCGCTATCCGAACCTGGCCAATGGCGTGGAAGTGACCGAAGAGGTGTTCGAGTCCCCGGCCAACATCGCGTTCGAGCAGGCGGAGAATCGCATGCACACCATCAAGGCGATCCTGGTGTCGGCGTTGGCGGATATCTGAAGCCAACGCAGTTCCCTTGTGGGAGCGAGCTTGCTCGCGATGGCGGAGTGTCAGCTTGCGCGGATGTCGAATGTGCCGCCGTCATCGCGAGCAAGCTCGCTCCCACAGGGAGGACTGCGTTCCCGATCCATTTTTGAAAGGACAGCACCATGCGCATCGTCGTTGCCCTGGGCGGTAACGCCCTCCTGCGTCGGGGTGAACCCCTGACCGCTGCCAACCAACGCAGCAACATCCGCACCGCGACCGGACAGATCGCCAGGATCCACCCCGGCAACCAACTGGTCATCGCCCACGGCAACGGCCCGCAGGTCGGCCTGCTGTCGTTGCAGGCGGCGGCCTACACCGCGGTCACACCGTATCCGCTGGACGTGCTCGGCGCCGAAACCGAAGGCATGATCGGCTACATCATCGAACAGGAACTGGGCAATCTGCTGGACTTCGAAGTCCCCTTCGCCACACTGCTGACCCAGGTCGAAGTGGATGGCAACGACCCGGCCTTCCAGACCCCCACCAAGCCCATCGGCCCGGTCTACAGCCAGCAAGAGGCGCAGAAGCTGGCGGCTGAAAAAGGCTGGACCATCGCCCCGGACGGCGACAAGTTCCGCCGGGTGGTCGCCAGCCCACGGCCCAAGCGCATCTTTGAGATCCGTCCGATCAAGTGGCTGCTGGAAAAAGGCAGCATCGTGATCTGCGCCGGCGGTGGCGGTATTCCGACGATGTACGACGCCGACGGCAAGCTGCAGGGCGTGGAAGCGGTGATCGACAAGGACCTGTGCTCGGCGCTGCTGGCCGAACAGTTGGAAAGCGATCTGCTGGTGATCGCCACCGACGTCAACGCCGCGTTCGTCGACTTCGGCAAGCCGACCCAGAAAGCCATCGCCCAGGCCCACCCCGACGAAATGGAAAAGCTCGGCTTCGCCGCCGGCTCCATGGGGCCGAAGGTGCAGGCCGCCTGCGAGTTCGCGCGCAACACGGGCAAGGTCGCGGTGATCGGGTCGCTGTCGGACATCGATGCTATCGTCCAGGGTCAGGCCGGCACCCGCATCAGCACGTCGACACCTGGCATCGCTTATCGATAACAGGAAACTTGCAGGGCGGATCCAGGGTCTGCCCTACACCCACGCCTTCGAGGAGAGTCGTTTATGGCCATGTTCGAACCCGGTCACCTGCACATGGAACGCCACGCGCTGAACAAGAATGACTTCAGCTACAACCTGTGCATCGACTACAAGGTTGAGCAAGACCCCAAGGAAGGCACCGGCATGTCGTTCCGGGTGCATGGCAAGGTGGAGGACAAATCCCTGGACGAGACCTTCTTCCTGGCCAAGGACCAGGCCTTCGACTTCGCCCGCCACGCCACGCGCATCGCCCAGAAATACGGCCTGCCCAAGACCGCCAGCATCGGCTCGATGCACGAGTACTACGACAAAATGTTCGAAGACGTGCGCAAGCAACTGGACGTCAAGCCGGGCGATCCGATGAAGCCGGAACACTTGGCATAACCTGGCTAAAAGACCACCCCAATCCCTTGTGGGAGCGAGCTTGCTCGCGATAGCGGTAGATCAGTCGAGACACATAGTGACTGACCCACCCTCATCGCGAGCAAGCTCGCTCCCACAAGAGCTATCAGTGTTCTGAATAGTGGGTTAAACACACTCACTGCCTGGCTGGCAACCCGCCACGGCTGACCTATGCTGAAAGTAGTACCCCCGGGTATTCGTTCAGAGGTCACCGCCATGAACATCAAAACAAGAAGACGCCTCGCTATTTTCGTCACCTGCGCCGCCACGCTTGCGCTGTATGGCACCGCGGCCTACCGGGTCGAGCAGGCCAGGCAACTGCCCCGTGAATACGCCAGCTGCAACTTCGAACGCTGCATCCCCCACAGCGCAACCCTGAACGCCCTGCGCTGAGGCGTGGTCAGTCGTCCTGCTGATCGGTCTTGAGCCGGTCCCGGAACGCCTTGGGCGAGATCCCGACGCGCCGGCGGAACAGCCGGGTGAAGTTGGTCGGGTCGGAAAACCCGAGCAGTTCGGAAATCTCGTAGATGGTCATGCCGGTGTAGGTCAGCAGGCGCTTGGCTTCCAACAGCTGGCGCTCGTGCATGATCTGCAACGCCGGTTGCCCCGCCAGCTCCCGGCAGGTGCCGTTGAGGTGCGACACGGAAATGCCCAGGCGATGGGCCAGGTCTTCGACCTTGACGTGCTCGCGATAGGTTTCTTCCACCAACTGAATGAACCCGTTGAGGTATTCCCGGGCCCGTTGCGGGCGCTGGGCCTGGGTGTGTCGCTGCATCACCTGGCGGCTGACCCAGACCATGATCACGCTGACCAGCGCATGCATCAGCATTTCCCGAGCTGGCTGGTGCCCCATGTATTCATTCTGCAGGGCGCTGAACAGGCTGTTGAGGTACTCGGCATTCTCGAGGGCGGGGTAGCTTTCGGCCTGGGCCAGCACATTGACCGAATGCCCCAGTTGCGCTTGCAGGTGCGTGACCAGCGGCGCCGCCAGCGTCACCACGTAACCTTCCACATCCTCGGAAAAACGAAAGCCATGGACCGACAGCGGCGGCAGGATCTGCACGGCCGGCTCGGTGAGCTGCGTGCGCCGACCTTCGATTTCCAGTTCCGCCTGGCCCTTGAAGACAAACAGCAACTGGCACAGGTCGGCGTGCCGATGGGGTTTGATTTCCCAGTGATGCTCGCGGCTGCGCTTGGAGATGGTTTCGCAGTGCAGCAGGTCCGGGGTCGGCCATTCCTGGCTCTCACCGTAGAGCTTGAACACCGGGATCGAAGGCAGGTCAGGTTTTTTCATAACGTGGATCCGGGCCTGGGGTTGCGGGCGATAATCGCACCAATTGGCAGAAAGTACAGGTATCGGCTCAGTTTTCCCCTTCAACTGACAGGTCCGCAAGCGAAAAATGTAGGCACTCGATTTCTAATAATCAACACCGACCCTGGTCGCGTGCTTCGTGCGAGTCATAAGAACAATGAAAACACTCAAGACCCAAGTCGCTATTATCGGCGCCGGCCCCTCTGGCCTGCTGCTCGGCCAGTTGCTGCACAACGCCGGCATCGACACTGTCATCCTCGAACGCCAGACCCCGGACTATGTACTGGGCCGCATCCGCGCCGGTGTGCTGGAGCAAGGCATGGTCGAACTGCTGCGCCAGGCCGGCGTCGGTCAACGCATGGACGCCGAAGGCCTGCCCCATGACGGCTTTGAACTGGTGCTCAACGACCGGCGGGTGCACATCGACCTCAAGGGCCTGACTGGCGGTAAAAACGTTATGGTCTACGGCCAGACCGAAGTGACCCGTGACCTGATGGCCGCCCGCGAAGCCGCCGGCGCCCGCACGTTGTACCTGGCCAGCAACGCCCAGCCCCACGATATGCAAACCGAGCACCCTTTCGTGACCTTCGAGCATGACGGGCAAACCTTGCGCCTGGACTGCGACTACATTGCCGGTTGCGACGGTTTCCACGGCGTGGCGCGACAGTCCATTCCGGCGGAAAAACTCAAGGTTTTCGAACGCGTCTACCCGTTTGGCTGGCTCGGCGTGCTGGCCGACACCCCGCCGGTTCATGAAGAGCTGGTCTACGCTCGGCATGCCCGCGGTTTTGCCCTGTGCAGCATGCGTTCCAAGACCCGCACCCGTTACTACCTGCAAGTCCCCGCCGAGGAGCAAGTGGCCGACTGGCCGGACGAACGTTTCTGGCATGAACTGAAAAACCGCCTGCCCACCGACCTGGCCGAGGCCTTGGTGACCGGCCCGTCCATCGAGAAAAGCATCGCGCCGCTGCGCAGCTTCGTGGTCGAGCCGATGCAGTACGGGCGGATGTTCCTGGTGGGCGACGCGGCCCACATCGTCCCACCGACCGGGGCCAAGGGGCTGAACCTGGCCGCCAGCGATGTCAGCACGTTGTTCAACATCCTGCTCAAGGTCTATCGCGACGGCCGTGTGGACTTGCTGGAACAGTATTCGGCCATCTGCCTGCGGCGCGTCTGGAAAGCCGAACGGTTCTCGTGGTGGATGACTTCGATGCTGCACCGCTTCGACGACGATGCGTTCAACCAGCGCATCAGCGAAGCCGAGCTGGAATACTTCCTCGACTCCGAGGCCGGCCGAAAAACCATTGCGGAAAATTACGTCGGACTTCCTTACGAGGCTATCGAATAGCCGCCTACCGACTTAAACTGCGGGCTTCATCCCATTCGCCTCTTCAGCGCAATGCCCGCAGGTTCTGCCGTGACTCAGCTCAATACACTCCAAGCTCCGAAACCGGCCATCCGCAGCGTGCTGGTGGCCCTGATGCTGGCGATTTTCCTGGGTGCGCTGGACCAGACCATCGTCGCCGTCTCGATGCCGGCCATTTCCGCACAATTTGCCGACGTCAGCCTGCTGGCCTGGGTGATTTCCGGCTACATGGTCGCCATGACCGTGGCGGTGCCCATCTACGGCAAGCTCGGTGACCTCTACGGACGCCGGCCGTTGATGCTGTTCGGCATGGGCCTGTTCACCCTGGCCTCGCTGTTCTGTGGCCTGGCACAAAACATGGAGCAACTGGTGCTGGCGCGGATCGTCCAGGGCATCGGCGCCGGCGGGATGATTTCGGTGAGCCAGGCGATCATCGGCGACATCATCCCGCCCCGCGAGCGGGGTCGCTACCAAGGGTATTTCAGCAGCATGTACGCGGTGGCCAGCGTGGCCGGGCCGGTACTCGGGGGCTACATGACCGAATACTTGTCGTGGCGCTGGGTGTTCTGGATCAACCTGCCGCTGGGCCTCACGGCCTGGTGGGTGGCCCGACGCACCCTGGTGGGGCTGCCCGTACCGCAACGCACGCCGATCATCGATTACCTGGGCACCGTGTTGCTGATCATTGGCCTGACGGCGTTGCTGCTGGGGATCACCGAGGTCGGCCAGGGCCATGCCTGGCACAGCCGTGAAGTGCTGGGATTACTGGGTTGCGCGGGGATAGCCCTGGGGGTGTTCGCCTGGCACGAGCGCCGGGCGCGGGAACCGTTGCTGCCGATGCACCTGTTCGCCAACCGCAGCGCGGTGCTGTGCTGGTGCACGGTGTTCTTCACCAGTTTCCAGGCGATTTCCCTGACGGTGCTGGTGCCGTTGCGCTTCCAGAGCATGACCGGCGCCGGTGCCGACAGTGCGGCGTTGCACTTGCTGCCGCTGGCCATAGGGCTGCCGCTCGGCGCGTATATCGCCGGCCGCCGGACCTCGGTCACGGGGCGCTACAAACCGATGATCCTCAGCGGCGCACTGCTCTTTCCCTTCGCCATCCTCGGCATGGCCTTCACTGCGCCTGACGCGCTCTGGCTCAGCAGCCTGTTCATGCTGCTCTGCGGCATCGCCTCCGGCATGCAGTTCCCCACGTCGCTGGTGGGGTCACAGAACGCCGTCCACCAACAGGACATCGGCGTCGCCACCAGCACCACCAACCTGTTCCGCTCCCTCGGCGGCGCGGTGGGCGTGGCGTTGATGTCGGCCTTGCTGCTGGCCTTGCTACAGGACTCAAGCCTGGCCCAACTCGCCGGCGCGTCATTGATCGGTGAAGGACATGCCGGCAACGTCTTGCTGGACGGCCTCAACGCCGCCCCGGGCGAGGCCCGGAACGCCTTGCGCCAGGCATTGCAGGCGACATTCCGGCATTTGCTGTTGATCAGCGCGGCGGTATCGCTGTTGGGGCTGGCGGCCGCGGTGGCGATGCCCAATCGCTTGCTGCGTGGGCGGGATGAGAAGGCTGGGTAACCTGTATCGGTGAAGAAGGATTGTGGGAGCAAAGCTTGCTCGCGAAACAGGCACCTCGGTTTTTTGAAAGACCGCATCGCCTTCATCGCGGGCAAGCCTTGCTCCCACACAAGCCTTGCTCGCACAAATGCTATCAAGCCGTCGCCGCGACACCCTCTGGCATCACCTGCGCGCTCATCCCGTCCTTCATCCGCTTGGCATCGCGCACGAAGCAGCGTGACGCCAGGAACAGGAACACCATGGTCAAGAGCAGCGCCACCGGGATCAGGTACATCGCGTCGTGCAGGCCGATGGCCTTGAATGCTTCGGTCATCTGGTCGACACCCGCGGTGGCCATGGCCGTGCGGGCGAAGTAGTCGGACAAGCCGCCCACCACCACCGGCCCCAGGCCGCCGCCGAGCAAATACAGCCCGGCAAAGTACAACGCCATCGCCGTGGCGCGCAGGCGCGGCTCCACCACGTCCTGGATCGCGGTGTAGACGCAGGTGTAAAAGTTATAGGCAAACAGCCAACCCACGCTGAACACCGCCACGAACACGCCGATTTCAATGCGCCCGGCATGCAGGGCCCAGGCCGTGGTGACCGTCGAAATCGCCAGGCTGAAGGCTGCAAACAGCAGGCGGCCGTTGGGCACGCGCTGGTGAATCTTGTCCGCGACCCAGCCACCCAGGGTGAGCCCGAACAACCCCGTCACGCCCACCATGATCCCGGTGGCCACGGCCGCCTCGTGCAACGGCATCAGGAAATAACGTTGCAGCATCGGCACCAGGAAGGAGTTGCAGGCATAGGTGGCGAAGTTGAAGCACAGCCCCGCCAGCACCAGCCACAGGAAGGTGGGAATCGCCAGCACCCGGCGCACCGGCTTGTCGATCTTTTCCTGGGAGACCTGCACGGTTTCCGCCGCACCGCGCTTGGGCTCCTTGATGAAAAACATGAACACCGCCAGCACCAGCCCCGGTACCGCCGCGATGAAGAACGGCGCACGCCAGCTGTCGAACGCCTTGACCATCGCGCCAATGGTGAAAAACGCCAACAGCAGGCCCAGGGGCAGGCCGAGCATGAAGATGCCCATCGCCCGAGCCCGGCGGTGGGCCGGGAACAGGTCGCCAATCAGTGAGTTGGCGGCTGGCGCGTAGCTGGCCTCGCCGATGCCGACGCCCATGCGCACCACCAGGAACGCCCAGAAACTGCCCACCAGGCCGTTCACCGCCGTCAGTCCGCTCCAGGCCGCCAGGCCCCAGCCCATCAACTTGCTGCGCGAACCGGTATCGGCCATGCGCCCCAGCGGCAAGCCGGCAATGGCATAAACGATGGTGAAGGCGGTGCCGATGATGCCGATCTGGAAATCGCTGAGGCTCCACTCCATGCGGATCGGCTCGATGATGATCGCCGGAATGGTGCGGTCGAAGAAATTGAACAGGTTGGCCAGGAACAACAGGAACAGAATGCGCCAGGCATTCGCCGCTTGGGTCGAGTTCTGCATGGGTCCGTCTCTTTTATTGTTATGGGCCAACGGTCCGTGGCCTGGATATGCAATCTAGACAGCGCTACGGGAGCTGTCTCCAATCATTCGCAAGACTGATACCCCCCCATGGGACGCGGCGTATTTCTTGATGCCCATCAAGCTTCTGTAACAATTGCCACCATTTTGCCTTTTGCTGGTTAAAGATCGAAGTCCGGTGGCCGATTCAACGTGATCAGGAAAAAGATTATCCCAAGCGCTGCTCAGGCCGCAGCCCTGGCCGCTTGGACCGATTTTCGCGTTTATCCAGGCGCGAACTCCCATCCGCGAGTGTTCGATGACCGCATTCGTCGAGCCACCAGTTCAGGCACATGGCGCACAATGACTTCCAAAAAAACAGCCACTGCGGTATCCGATCTGACCTTGAGCCCCGCCGCCAACGGCCCGGAAGTCTCGAAGCCATCGAGCCCCCCGCGCCCTCTGTCGACCCAGCAATATCTGTATTTCACCGAAACCAACACCGACCGTATCCTCGATAACCTCGACGGCCTGCGTGACACCGTGTTCCCGCGTCCGCCGCACCTGGTGGACGACGAATACGACCGCGCGCAACAGGAATTCCCGTCGGTGTGCCTGATCGGTCTGGGTCGCTGCGGCTCCAACATCGCCCTGGACGTGGCCGAGCTGGTGTACAACGCCCGCAAGTTCTACCTCAACGAATTCAACGCCGAAGACAAAGGCTACAGTGACAAAGGCCACAGCCCCGCACAATGGATCCGCAACAACCTGCGCCTGGGCACCAGCAAGGCCAGCAAACCGGTGTTCCTGGTGGAGCCGCTGGTGATGCTCGGCGACCTGGACAAGGACATCGCCGGGCGCATCCGTTTCTCGCGCAAGGGCGAAAAAAGCGGCTTCTTGCGCGACTACAGCAAGATGAAAATCATGGACCTGTCGGAAGTCCACGCCGGTGGCGCCGGTAACGCGCCGATCCTCGGCCAGTACCTGGCCAAGATCATCCTGAACAAGGACACCCAGCGCTTCTCCAGCCCCGACTGGAAAATGATCCACTCGTACCTGATCGACAGCTGCGGCATCAAGGCCAACCAATCGCGCCTGTACTTCTCGATCTTCAGCGCTGGCGGCGGTACCGGTTCGGGCATGGCCTCGGAGTTCGGCCTGGCCCAGCAGTACTCGTACATGAACAAGACGTTCGACACCAAGCCGATGGACGAACACGACAGCAAGAGCGGCCACTCCTTCGTCTTCGAGCCGATCTTCACCAGCGGCATCTGCGTGCTGCCGAACATTTCCGACCACCGCAGCGAAATGTCCGAAGCCTTGCACATCAACGCCGGACGCCTGCTGTGCAAGTACCTGTCGGAAGAATGGGATTTCTCGTACAACTTCGCCAACGAAGACAGCAGCGAAGCCAGCGTGATGGGCCGTATCCGCCCGTGGAACGCGATGATGCTGATCTCCAACGACATCATGCGCTACGCCGAAGAAAGCGATGACGGCAACATCCAGAACATCGATGTCAACGCCATGGAGAAGCACGCCAACCAGTACATCTCCCAGCAGATCTTCAACATCCTGACGGCCCAGGCCGTCACCACCGACTACGACCAGAATTACTTCCGCCGTGCCGGCATCGACATCGGCGAAACCATTCGCCTGGACGCCAACGACCTGTTCATGAGCCTGGCCGGCCCGGTGGCAATCGCCTACGCCGAGTCTGTCGTCCCGGAAACCCCGGCACCGAGCGGCGACAAGTTCAAGGTGTTCGAGAAAGAGCCGCCGCGCCTGAACATCGACGACCTGTTCTTCCGCTCCATCGACCTGCCGCACTTCAACAAAGTCACCCAGGCCATCGAAGGCATCAGCCTGTTGCCGATCGAATCCAAGCGCTACCGCGCCTCGCTGGAGCAATACAAGAATTCCGGCTACGACGCCGCGGCCCTGCATGACCTGCACTTCTTCAAGAACTGCTCGTCGGTGGTGTCCATCGTCTCCTTGCCCAAGGACTACAAGCTGTCCTACATGGACCTGAACCGGCTCAAGACCCACCTCAACAGCCTGTTCCCCAACACCACGCTCAAGCGTTACGCGTTGGTGATCGGCGCCTCGGCGAACCTGTCGCTGACCACCCTGATCGCCAAGAGCCCGTGCCTGTCGGATGATTTCCTGACCTTGATCGTGGCCTTCATCAAACGCTGCTTCGCCCGCACCCCGTACCGTTTCGACGACACCCTGGACAACTCGATCCTGGACTTCATCATCAATGAAGACTTCGACGAAGCACGCATCGACGACCTGCTCAACGAATTCGAAAACCCGGCGAAGATCCTCGACACCAACTGGTACGCGATCAAGCCGATGTACGAGAAGAAGTACCGCGAGCTGATCAATGACAAGGACAAGTTCGTCTCGATCAACGACATCCGCCTGTCCCGCGACTGCGTGAAGAAATCCATCAAGTACCTGCGCGAGATCTACCGTCACCGCATTGGCAAGACCAAGGTCATTTCTCTGAATAACCACACTGGCAGGACTTACTGAGGTGTTGCCTTAAAAGATCGCAGCCTTCGGCAGCTCCTACGGGCTGCGGTTCACATGAAACCGCGGCACCCCTGTAGGAGCTGCCGCAGGCTGCGATCTTTTGCGCTTCTCAATATCCAGAAACAATTGAGCAGCCCAAAGGCTGCTCCATGAACTGTTCCCGTTACGTATACGTCACCCTGCCCTGTGGCGTTTCGCCACGGCAGGGTGCTATCACGCTACTCACCTACACACTTTTACAAACACAAAAACACGAACCAACTTGGTGCACCGATCAATTCGACGCCCTTTCCTGGATCATAATCCACGGCGAAACCACCACCGCCCAAAGCTGCGGATCGCGCTTCAGAAAATCCAGCGCCCGCGTTTCAGACAGCTTGGCGAGCTGGTCGGCAGCCAGCCAGGCGGCGACTTTGGTACCTTCGTCCCGGGCGACGGCCTCGGCGGCGGCGATCAAATCCAGTGCCGGATCGACCCACAATAGGGCACCCTTGGCAAAGAACGGCTCCAGCTCTTTCCAGGTGATGGATGCGGTTTCTCCAAGCAGCTTGGCATAGAGGGTGCTAGGTTCTTGATTCATGGGACCTGTCCGGAAAAGAAATCGGCGCGAATGATAACGTCGGTGGTCTGGCAGAAAAACCCGGTAGCAAATTGCGGTACCGATTGAAAAGCGCAGGAAAGCCAAGGATTGCCGAAACGACCGGACAACCCCCGCCGCTATTCTGTCTTTTTCTTTCAATTAAGCGACACCCCCAGGTTTTGCCCCCAAGCGCCAGCTTCCCTTGCCAACAATGGGCGCTCTACACTGTACCGGTACAGTTGCCGGGGGCATTTTCCGCGAGGGTATCCAAGATATCTGACCCGGTTCTGCTGCTACGGCGCCAGGACTATAAAAACTACAACAGCATGAGTGGAGCACTATGACTAAGGCTACTAAGCAGATTTCCAAACTGTTTGCCGCTATGGTTCTGGCCGGGGTTGCCAGCCATTCGTTTGCCGCCGACACCATCAAGATCGGCATCGCCGGCCCCAAGACCGGCCCTGTAGCCCAATACGGCGACATGCAGTTCAGTGGCGCGAAAATGGCCATCGAGCAGATCAACGCCAAGGGCGGCGTCGACGGCAAGCAGCTCGTCGCCGTCGAATACGACGACGCCTGTGATCCAAAACAAGCGGTCGCGGTCGCGAACAAAGTCGTCAACGACGGCGTCAAGTTCGTGGTCGGCCACCTGTGCTCCAGCTCCACCCAGCCAGCTTCCGACATCTACGAAGACGAAGGCGTGGTCATGATCACCCCGGCGGCTACCAGCCCGGACATCACCGCTCGCGGCTACAAGATGATCTTCCGCACCATCGGCCTGGACAGCGCCCAAGGCCCTGCGGCCGGCAACTACATCGCCGACCACGTCAAGCCGAAGATCGTTGCGGTCCTGCACGACAAGCAGCAGTACGGTGAAGGCATCGCCAGCGCCGTGAAGAAAACCCTCGAAGGCAAAGGCGTGAAAGTGGCCGTCTTCGAAGGCGTGAACGCCGGCGACAAGGACTTCTCCTCGATGATCGCCAAGCTCAAGCAAGCCAACGTCGATTTCGTCTACTACGGCGGCTACCACCCGGAGCTGGGCCTGATCCTGCGTCAAGCCCAGGAAAAAGGCCTGAAGGCCAAGTTCATGGGTCCGGAAGGCGTGGGTAACGACTCCATCTCGCAAATCGCCAAGGAATCCTCCGAAGGCCTGCTGGTGACCCTGCCGAAATCCTTCGACCAGGATCCGGCCAACGTTGCCCTGGCTGACGCGTTCAAGGCCAAGAAAGAAGACCCGAGCGGTCCGTTCGTGTTCCCGTCCTACTCCGCTGTCCAGGTGATTGCCCAGGCCATCACCACAGCCAAGAGCGAAGACGCGGGCAAAGTGGCCGAAGCCATCCACGCCGGCACCTTCAAGACACCAACGGGCGACCTGAGCTTCGACGCGAAGGGCGACCTGAAGGACTTCAAGTTTGTGGTCTACGAGTGGCATTTCGGCAAACCTAAAACCGAAGCTTCGCCTCAGTAAGGCCTAGCCTGACTGACTGCCAATAAAGCCCACGGCGTGCCGTGGGCTTTGTTTTAAATGTATTGGGCCGCGCTGGCGTGATCCGCCAGCCTCCCCACCTGAAAATCTCAAAACCGTCATCAGCGGTTCGCTGGCAAACCTCGTGTTCGAAGTGGATGCAGATCCACGGGGCCCGGGCGGGAAAATGACTCCACCAGTGAAATGCGTATCAGGTTTTTAGGAGCGCTGTAATGCCTGACATCTATCACTTCTTCCAGCAGCTGGTTAACGGCCTGACCGTTGGCAGCACGTATGCCTTGATCGCCATCGGCTACACGATGGTCTACGGCATCATTGGAATGATCAACTTCGCCCACGGCGAGGTGTACATGATCGGCTCCTACGTGGCGTTCATCGCCATCGCCGGGCTGAGCATGATGGGACTCGACAGTGTCCCGCTGTTGATGACCGCGGCGTTTCTCGCGAGCATCGTCGTCACCAGCTCCTATGGCTACAGCATCGAACGGATCGCCTACCGCCCCCTGCGCGGCAGCAACCGTCTGATCCCGCTGATCTCCGCCATCGGCATGTCGATCTTCCTGCAGAACACGGTACTGCTTTCGCAAGACTCCAAGGACAAATCCATTCCCAACCTGATCCCGGGCAACTTTGCCATCGGGCCAGGCGGGGCACATGAAGTGCTGATTTCCTACATGCAAATCGTGGTGTTCGTGGTGACCCTGGTCGCCATGCTCGGCCTCACGCTGTTCATCTCCCGTTCCCGCCTCGGCCGCGCCTGTCGCGCCTGTGCCGAGGACATCAAGATGGCCAATCTGCTGGGCATCAACACCAACAACATCATCGCCCTGACCTTCGTCATCGGTGCGGCCCTGGCGGCCATCGCCGCGGTGCTGTTGAGCATGCAATACGGCGTGATCAACCCCAACGCCGGCTTCCTCGTGGGCCTGAAAGCCTTCACCGCCGCGGTACTGGGCGGCATCGGCAGCATCCCCGGGGCGATGCTCGGCGGGCTGGTGCTGGGCGTGGCGGAAGCCTTTGGCGCCGACATCTTCGGCGACCAGTACAAGGACGTCGTGGCGTTCGGCTTGTTGGTTCTGGTTCTGTTATTCCGGCCGACCGGCATCCTGGGCCGCCCGGAGGTTGAGAAAGTATGACTAGGCATCTCAAATCGGCGCTTTTCAGCGCCCTGCTGGTCTGGGCCGTGGCCTACCCGGTACTGGGTCTTAAACTGACCATCGTCGGCATCAACCTGGAAGTGCACGGCACCAGCCCGGCGATCCTGGCGACCATCGCCGTGTGCTCGCTGCTGATGTTCGTGCGCGTGCTGTTCAGCACACAGATCAGCGCGGCGTGGAAGTCCTCGCCCGGCCTGCCGGTGATCCCGGCCAAGGCCAGCCACTTCCTGACCCTGCCGAGCACCCAGCGCTGGATCGTGCTGGGCCTGATCGTCGTGGCCCTGGTGTGGCCGTTCTTCGGCTCTCGCGGCGCGGTGGACATCGCCACGCTGATCCTGATCTACGTGATGCTGGGCCTGGGCCTGAACATCGTCGTAGGCCTGGCCGGCCTGCTGGACCTGGGTTACGTCGGCTTCTACGCCGTCGGCGCCTACAGCTACGCGCTGCTGTCCCACTACTTCGGCCTGAGCTTCTGGATCTGCCTGCCGATCGCCGGGATGATGGCCGCCACCTTCGGTTTCCTGCTGGGTTTCCCGGTCCTGCGCTTGCGCGGCGACTACCTGGCGATCGTGACCCTGGGTTTTGGCGAGATCATCCGCCTGTTCCTGCGCAACCTGACCGACATCACCGGCGGCCCGAACGGCATCAGCAACATCGAGAAACCGACGTTCTTCGGCCTGACCTTCGAGCGTAAAGCCGCCGAGGGGCTGCAGACCTTCCACGAGTACTTCGGCCTGGAATACAACTCGATCAACAAGGTGATCTTCCTCTACCTGGTTGCCCTGTTGCTGGCCCTGGCCGCGCTGTTCGTCATCAACCGCCTGCTGCGCATGCCGATCGGCCGCGCCTGGGAGGCACTGCGTGAAGACGAAATCGCCTGCCGTGCCCTGGGTCTCAACCCAACCGTGATCAAACTGTCGGCCTTTACCCTCGGCGCTGCGTTCGCCGGTTTTGCCGGCAGCTTCTTCGCCGCCCGCCAAGGCCTGGTGACGCCGGAATCCTTCACCTTCATCGAGTCGGCGATCATCCTCGCCATCGTGGTGCTGGGCGGGATGGGCTCGCAGCTGGGCGTGATCCTGGCGGCGATCGTGATGATCCTGCTGCCGGAAATGATGCGTGAATTCAGCGAATACCGCATGTTGATGTTCGGCGCCTTGATGGTGCTGATGATGATCTGGCGTCCTCAAGGTCTGCTGCCTATGCAACGCCCCCACATGGAGCTGCGCAAATGAGCCGCGAGATCCTGAAAGTCGAAAACCTGAGCATGCGCTTCGGCGGTTTGCTGGCGGTCAACGGCGTGGCCCTGACCGTGAAAGAGAAGCAAGTGGTTGCCCTGATCGGGCCCAACGGCGCGGGCAAGACCACCGTGTTCAACTGCCTGACCGGCTTCTACCAGCCCACCGGCGGCACCATCCTGCTGGACGGCGAGCCGATCCAGGGTCTGCCCGGCCACCACATCGCCCGCAAGGGTGTGGTGCGCACCTTCCAGAACGTGCGGCTGTTCAAGGACATGACGGCGGTCGAGAACCTGTTGATCGCCCAGCATCGTCATTTGAACACCAACTTCTTTGCCGGCCTGTTCAAGACCCCGGCGTTCCGCAAAAGCGAACGCGAGGCCATGGAGTACGCCGAGTACTGGCTGGACAAGGTCAACCTCACCGAGTTCGCCAACCGTACCGCCGGCACCCTGGCCTACGGTCAGCAACGGCGCCTGGAAATCGCCCGCTGCATGATGACCCGTCCGCGGATCCTCATGCTCGACGAGCCGGCCGCCGGCCTGAACCCCAAGGAAACCGAAGACCTGAAAGCCCTGATCGGCGTGCTGCGTGAGGAGCACAACGTCACCGTGCTGCTGATCGAGCACGACATGAAGCTGGTCATGAGCATTTCCGACCACATCGTCGTCATCAACCAGGGCACGCCCCTGGCCGACGGTACGCCGGAACAGATCCGCGACAATCCTGAAGTGATCAAAGCCTACCTGGGGGAAGCGTAAATGCTGCAGTTCGAAAACGTTTCCACCTTCTACGGCAAGATCCAGGCCCTGCACAGCGTCAACGTCGAAGTCCGCCAGGGCGAAATCGTCACGCTGATCGGTGCCAACGGTGCCGGCAAATCCACCCTGCTGATGACGCTCTGCGGTTCGCCCCAGGCCCACAGCGGCAGCATCCGCTACATGGGTGAGGAACTGGTGGGCCAGGACTCGGCGCGGATCATGCGCAAGAGCATCGCCGTGGTACCTGAGGGCCGCCGGGTATTTGCCCGGCTGACCGTGGAAGAAAACCTCGCCATGGGCGGATTTTTCACCGACAAGGGCGACTATCAGGAACAAATGGACAAGGTCCTGCACCTTTTCCCACGCCTGAAAGAACGCTTTACCCAGCGCGGCGGCACCATGTCCGGCGGCGAACAGCAAATGCTCGCCATCGGCCGTGCGCTGATGAGTAAACCCAAGCTGCTGCTGCTCGACGAGCCTTCCCTGGGCCTGGCACCGATCATCATCCAGCAGATCTTCGACATCATCGAGCAACTGCGCAAGGATGGCGTGACGGTGTTCCTGGTGGAGCAGAACGCCAACCAGGCGCTGAAAATCGCCGACCGGGCGTACGTGCTGGAGAACGGCCGGGTGGTGATGCAAGGCACCGGCGAGGCGTTGCTGACCGACCCGAAAGTGCGCGAGGCGTATCTGGGGGGTTGAGTCTGTCGCAGTAAAAGAAACGGCCTTCGGGCCGTTTTTTTTTGCTCGGACCGCCCGCAATCCCCTGTGGCGAGGGCGCTTGCTCCCGCTGAGCTGCGCAGCGGCCCCAAGATTTTGCGGTTGCTGCGCAACCGAGCGGGAGCAAGCTCCCTCGCCACAGGGTTACGCGTATCTAAAAAATAATGAGATCGCGCTGTAACGCTTTCCCACCTCCCTTCTCTAGTTCAGCAGACCGGCGCTAACGCCGGTTCATTTCCCTGAAGACTGGAGAATCACCATGACTGCTTCGACTCGCACCCTGTCCGCCGCTGCCTTGGTCCTGGCCCTGGGTTCTGCCCTGAGCATGACTGCCGTCTCGACCGCTCACGCAGCCGACGACAACATGGAAAAATGCTTCGGCGTCGCCCTCAAAGGCATGAACAACTGCGCCGCCGGTGCCGGCACCACCTGCGCCGGTACCGCAAAGATGGACTATCAGCCCAACGCTTGGAAATCGGTCCCTAAAGGCACTTGCACCACCCTTGAAAGCAAGACGTCCCCCACCGGTTTCGGCCAACTCCAAGCGTTCAAAGCCAAGTCCTGATCACCTCTGCCTGAGGCCTGCCGCCATGTCGAATGTCCCTTCCCTCTCCACGGATACCCGGCTGCCGCCAAGAGCAGGGTTGGGGCTCAAGAGTGCGCATTTTCGTGAGGTGCTCCAGACCCGACCGGACCTGGGTTTCTTCGAGGTGCACGCGGAAAACTACATGGTGGCCGGCGGGCCGCTTCATCACTTCCTGGGGCTGATACGCGAACAGTACCCGCTGTCGTTGCACGGCGTCGGCCTGTCGATCGGTGGAGAGGAGCCGCTGGATGTTGCGCATTTGCAGCGCCTGGCCGCCTTGATCGAACGCTATCAGCCCCAATCCTTTTCCGAACACCTAGCCTGGTCCAGCCACGGCCCGGTGTTCCTCAATGACTTGCTCCCCCTGGCCTATGACGAAGCAACCCTCGACCGGGTCTGCGAACATGTCGACCAGGTGCAGTCCAGCCTCAAGCGCACGCTGTTACTGGAAAATCCGGCCACCTACCTGGCCTTTGAAACCTCGACCTTCGACGAGCCACAGTTCATGAGCGAAGTGATCCGTCGCACCGGCTGCGGCCTGCTGCTGGATGTGAACAACGTCTACGTTTCGTGCATCAACCATTGCCGCGATCCATTGGCCTACCTCGACGCCCTGCCTCTGCAAGCGACCGGCGAAATTCACCTGGCCGGCTTTGCCGAAGATTCCGACAGCCTCGGCGAGCGCTTGTTGATAGACGATCATGGCGCCCCCATCGACCACGCGGTCTGGCAACTGTATCTCCAGGCACTGGAGCGGACCGGGCCGATCGCCACCTTGATCGAACGCGACAACCATGTCCCGGCATGGGAGGTGCTGCTGGCCGAAGCACGCCAGGCCGATCAACTGTTGAGCGCCGCCGGAGCCCGGCCATGAGCAACCAGCACGCATTTGCCGCCGCCCTGCTCGACCCGCGCAAGGCGTGTCCGTCCGGCCTGGTCAGCACCAATGGAGCGGGCCCGGAAAGCCGTTTCGCGGTGTACCGCAACAACGTGCTCAGCTCATTGATCAACGCCCTGGCCGACAACTACCCGGTGGTGGCGCAACTGGTGGGCGAAGAATTCTTCCGGGCCATGGCCGGGGTCTATGCCCAATCGACGCCGCCGCGCAGCCCGGTGATGAACGACTACGGGGGCGACTTTGCCGAGTTCATCGAACACTTCGAACCCGCCGCCAGTGTGCCTTACCTGGCGGACGTCGCTCGGCTGGAGCGACTGCATGTGCAAGCCTGGCATGCCGCCGACGCCGAGCCCATGGCGCAAGAACGAATCGTGGCGGCGCTGTCGTCCCCCGCGCTGGCGGGGCACCTGAAGATCGGGCTTCACCCGTCACTGCGGCTGCTGCAATCCCCCTACGCCGTGGTGACGATCTGGGCCGCTCATCAGCACCAGGCGCCCGTACCGTTCGAAACGTTTCCCCCGCAAAACGCCTTGGTGCTGCGCAACGGCCTGGACGTAGAGGTGTTTGCGATCAGTCACGCTGCCCATGGGTTCATCGCAGCCCTGCAACAAGGGTCTTCCCTGACGGCGGCCATCGAAGCCTCAATCGATCTTGACCTGGAACAGACCCTGGCGGGGCTCATCCGCCACCAGGCCATCACCCATCTCCTAGCCGAACAGGTATCCCCATGAACGCCCTGATTGCCGGTTTCATTCAATGGCTGGAGAAAATCCCCCACAGCCTGATCGCCTTCGTCGCACGCTTCTCGATTGCCGCCGTGTTCTGGAAATCCGGCCAGACCAAAATCGAAGGACTGGCCATCGACCTGTTCGACGGCACCTTCCAGATCGCTCTGCCGCGGCTGGCGGACTCGACCATCCCCCTGTTCAAAAGCGAATATGCCCTGCCGCTGCTGTCGCCGGAACTGGCCGCGCACCTGGCGGCCTCTGCCGAGCATGTCTTCCCGGTACTGCTTCTGTTTGGCCTGGCGACACGCTTTTCGGCAATGGCCTTGCTCGGCATGACCTTGACCATTCAGGTGTTCGTCTACCCGGACGCCTACCCGACCCATGGCACCTGGGCGGCGGTCTTGCTCTACCTGATGGCCCGTGGACCGGGGGTGTTGTCGATCGATCACCTGATAGCCAAGCGTTACGCCCACGACTGAACACAGATCCCCTCACAGCCCCCTGTAGGAGCGAGCTTGCTCGCGATAGCGGTGGGTCAGCTTGCACGAATACCGGATGTACCACCGCCTTCGCGAGCAAGCTCGCTCCCACAAGGGATATCAAATGGCCGGGTTATCGCTGTAGCCGATCCAGCGCCTCGCCGCTGCGCTTGAACCAGTCGATCAAATAGTCGGCCAGCACCTGGGTGCGCTTGGGCAGGCCGCCCTGGTACGGGTGCACCAGGTACATCGGCATGCGCCGGGTCTGGTAGTCGCGCAGCAGCCAATGCAGGCGTCCGTCCGCCAACGCTTCATGCAGCAGGTACGACGGCAGCCGGGCGATTCCGGCACCGGCCAGGGCGGCTTTTTTCAGCAGGCTGTAGTGATTGCTGGCGAACGGTCCCGACACTCGGACCCGCAACAGTTCGTGTTGTTGGTGGTAGAGCCATTCTTCCCGGCCGCTGTAGTGACTGTTGAGCAGACAGCGGTGCTCGGCCAGGGCCTGGGGCGTCTCAGGCTCGCCATAGTGTTCGAGGTAGGCCGGGCTGGCGCAGGTCATTTCGTGCCACGCCAACAATGGCCGGGCCACCAGCCGCTCATCGATGGCGGCGTCGGAACGGATCGCCAGGTCGAAACCATCGCGGCTCAAGTCACGGTAACCGTTGTTGAGCTCCAGTTCGATCTGCACATTGGGGTACGTGCGAGCGAACTCCATCAGCAAGCCCTCGAAGAAGGTTTCACCCAACGAAACCGGAACCGTCATACGCACCGGCCCGCAAATGTCATCCTTCAACCGAGCCAATGCCTGACGTGCCCTTTCCACCTGCACCAGCAGCGCCTGGGCCTGAGGCAACAGCGCCGCCCCGGCCGCCGTGAGGCTCAAGCGCCGAGTGGTGCGTTGCAGCAATACCACCGAAAACCGATTCTCCAACAGGCTGATGCGCTTGGACAACTGGCCCTTGCTGCACCCCAATTGCTGGGCCGCCAAGGTAAAACTGCCGGCCTCCATCAACACGGCGAACGCCGCCAGGTCATCCATTTCGCTCATTGGATTGTTTCCAAATGAAAACCAAAGGTTGCCTATTAGCATGATTATCACTGGAAAGAACCCCTCTAGACTGAAAACTCATTCAACCCATTAAGGAACAGCTCATGAAAATCCTCTTGATCGGCGCCAACGGCACTATCGGTTCGGCCATTGATAAAGAACTGTCGCCCCGCCACGAAATCGTTCGGATCGGCCGCCACAGCGGCGAATTGCAAGTGGATATCAGCGACAGCGCCTCGATTCGCGCCCTGTTCGAGAAGACTGGCCGTTTTGACGCCCTGGTCTGTGCCGCCGGCAACGTCACCTTTGCGCCCCTGGCCGACATGACCGAAGACAGCTTTGCCCTGGGCTTGAAAGACAAGCTGATGGGCCAGGTCAACCTGCTGCTGATCGGTCGCGAATTCGCCAATGACGGCGCGTCCTTCACCTTCACCACCGGCGTGCTCAGCCACGACCCGATCAAGAGCGGTGCTTCGGCGGCCCTGGTCAACGGCGCCCTGGACAGTTTCGTGCGCGCCGCGGCAATCGAGTTGCCACGGGGCCTGCGGGTCAACACGGTGAGCCCGAACGTGCTGCTGGAAGCCATGGACAAATACGCGCCTTATTTCCGCGGTTTCAAACCCGTACCCGCAGTGGATGTGGCATTGGCCTACGCCAAGAGCGTCGAAGGCCTACAAACCGGTCAGACCTTTCACGTGGGCTAACACCCCTTGTGATGCAGGATCAGTCTGAGTAACGTGGCGGCACTTGTCTGGAGACCCAATGATGCGTGCCGCCCGCTCCCTGCTGTTTGTCGCCCTCCTGCCGCTGTTCACCGGCTGCCAATTGCTCGACACCCCACGTCAGAGCGCCTCCCACGCCGGCCAGACACGCCTGCAAGGCGAACTCACGGCGGCCGATGGCAAACTGGTGTTCCAGCCGTGCCAGGAACAGCGCCGCTACATCGTCAACGACAGCGGTGGCACCAGCGTGCTGCAACAGGCCGCCAGCCTGGCCGATGACCGGGGCAAGCTGTTTGCCGATGTACGTGGCCGTATCGTTTCCAGCGCAGCGGCCGGCACCGACAGTCAGTTGGACGTTGAACAGCTATATCGCCTGGAGCGCTCGGGAACGGCTTGCGAAGACGTCGACTTCAAACGAGTGATCCTGCGCGCCGCGGGGCACAGCCCGGAATGGACGCTCAAGGCCAGTGGCAAGGGCCTGGTGCTGGACCGCGAAGGCCAGCCGCCGCTGGCGGTGCCTTACGTCGAGGAGCAATTGGGCGATGGCCGCTTCAACCTGGGCACCGAGGCCAACGGCCAGAAAGTCGAGCTCTGGGTCACACCTGCGCGTTGTGTCGACAGTGTCAGCGACAGCGTGCAACACATGAGCGCCGAGTTGCGGGTCAACGGCCAGGTCCAACGCGGCTGTGCCTACTTCGGCGGCGCGCGCGACGACTGATTCGCAGCTTTTGGCTTATAATCGCCGGTTCACGCCCTGGTGCAGTTGTGCATCCCGCGAACCGGACCCCGCCATGTTACGAATCACCGAACTCAAGCTGCCAATCGATCACCCCGAAGAAGACCTGCGCCCTGCCATCGTGCAGCGCCTGGGCATCGCCAGCGATGACCTGCTCGACTTCACCCTGTTCAAGCGCAGCTACGATGCGCGCAAGAAATCCTCCGAACTGTGCTTCATCTACACCATCGACCTGACGGTGCGTGATGAAGCCAGCCTGCTGCGCAAGTTCGCCGATGACCGTAACGTCAACGAAGCGCCGGATGTCAGTTACAAAGTGGTGGGCCAGGCCCCGGCCGACTTGAACGAGCGGCCGATCGTGGTCGGCTTCGGCCCGTGCGGGATTTTCGCCGCCCTGTTGCTGGCGCAGATGGGTTTCAAGCCGATCATCCTCGAACGCGGCCCGGAAGTGCGCCAGCGCACCAAGGACACCTGGGGCCTGTGGCGCAAAAGTGTGCTCAACCCCGAGTCCAATGTGCAGTTCGGTGAAGGCGGCGCAGGGACGTTTTCCGATGGCAAGCTCTACAGCCAGATCAAGGACCCGAAATTCCTTGGCCGCAAGGTCCTGCACGAATTCGTCAAGGCCGGGGCGCCGGAAGAAATCCTCTACGTCAGCAAGCCGCACATCGGCACGTTCCGCCTGACAGGCGTGGTGGAAACCATGCGTGAGCAGATTCGCGCCCTGGGCGGCGAAGTACGCTTCCAGCAACGGGTCACCGATGTGCTGATCGAAGACGGCCAACTGGTCGGCGTCGAATTGGCCGGCGGTGAACGCATTCATTCGAAACACGTGATCCTCGCCCTCGGCCACAGCGCCCGAGACACGTTCCGTATGCTCCACAGCCGTGGCGTGTACATGGAAGCCAAGCCGTTCTCGGTGGGTTTCCGCATCGAACACCCGCAATCGCTGATCGACAGCGCGCGCCTGGGCAAGTACGCCGGCCATCCGAAACTCGGCGCCGCCGACTACAAACTGGTGCACCACGCCAAGAATGGCCGCTCGGTGTACAGCTTCTGCATGTGCCCGGGCGGCACCGTGGTAGCGGCGACGTCCGAGCCGAACCGCGTCGTCACCAACGGCATGAGCCAGTATTCGCGCAATGAGCGCAACGCCAACTCTGGCATCGTCGTCGGCATTACCCCGGAAGTGGATTATCCGGGTGGCCCGCTGGCCGGTATCGAGTTGCAGGAACGCCTGGAGTCCCACGCGTTCGTGCTCGGCGGCAGCAACTACGAGGCCCCGGCGCAACTGGTGGGCGATTTCATCGCCGGCAAGCCGTCTACGGCACTGGGCAGCGTCGAACCGTCCTATAAGCCTGGGGTGTCCCTGGGGGATCTGGCCCTGGCCTTGCCGGACTTCGCCATCGAAGCCATCCGCGAAGCCTTGCCGGCATTCGAGAAACAGATTCGCGGCTACTCGCTGCACGACGCCGTGCTGACAGGCATCGAAACCCGCACCTCATCGCCCCTGCGCATCACCCGCAACGAATCGCTGCAGAGCCTGAACGTCAAAGGCCTGTTCCCGGCGGGTGAAGGCGCCGGTTATGCGGGCGGGATCCTGTCGGCGGGGGTGGATGGGATTCGGATTGCCGAAGCGGTGGCGCGAAACATTCTCGGCCTCGAAGCCTGACAGTTGGCCCTGTGGGAGCGAGCTTGCTCGCGATGGCGGCCTGGCATTCAACACAGATGTTGGCTGATCCACCGCTATCGCGAGCAGGCTCGCTCCCACAAGGGACCCCGGGGTTTTCAAGATTCAGATATTGGCCCGCAACACACTCTCCGGCAGTGCCTCGCCCCGCTCCACACTCGCCGCCACGATGTCCATCAGCCCGCTCAACTCATAGCCTTGGGCCTTGAGCCATGTCGGGTCGTAATAGGTCGTGGCGTAGCGCTCGCCGCCGTCACACAAGATCGCCACGATCGACCCCGACTCCGCTGCATCCGCCATCTGCCGGGCCGCCATGAGTGCGCCGATCAGGTTGGTGCCGCTGGACCCGCCGACCCGTCGTCCCAGACGCCCGGCCAGGTAATGCATGGCCGCCAGCGATAAGGCGTCCGGCACCTTGACCATCGCATCGATGACGTTCGGCAGGAACGACGCTTCGACTCGCGGCCGGCCGATACCCTCGATGCGTGAACCGCAATCCAGGCGCAGGCTGGCGTCGCCACTGCGGTAGTAATCGAAGAACACCGAACGCTCGGCGTCGGCACACAGCACACGGGTGCCGTGCTGGCGGTAACGGACATAGCGTCCCAGGGTGGCCGTGGTGCCGCCGGTGCCGGGGCTGGAGATCAGCCATGTGGGCTCCGGATGCCGCTCGAAGCGCATCTGCTGGAAGATCGATTCGGCAATGTTGTTATTGGCCCGCCAGTCCGTGGCCCGCTCGGCATAGGTGAACTGGTCGATGAAATGCCCGTCATGCTCGCGGGCCAGACGCTCGGATTCGGCGTAGATCTGCGTAGGATCATCCACCAGGTGGCTCTGACCGCCATAGAAAGCGATCTGTGCGATTTTTTCCCTGGAGGTGGTCGCCGGCATCACCGCAATGAACGGCAGGCCCAGCAACCTGGCGAAGTAAGCCTCGGAAATCGCCGTCGAGCCACTGGAGGCCTCGATCACTGGCGCACCTGGCTTGAGCCAGCCGTTACACAACGCATAGAGAAACAGCGAGCGGGCCAACCGATGCTTGAGGCTGCCGGTGGGATGACTGGACTCATCCTTGAAGTACAGCTCGATGCCCGGCAGGCCAGGCAGCGGCAGCGGAATCAGGTGGGTATCGGCGCTGCGCTGGAAGTCGGCCTCGATGATGCGGATCGCTTCACGAGCCCACTGGCGATGGTCGTTCATGGTGTGTTTGCTCACTGATCGTATTCAGCGTGGGGAGATCACGCGGTCGTGCAGGCACGGCTGGAGTTCGGAAAAACCAGACGACAGCTTAGGAAAAAACCGACATCACGCACAGGTACAGCTAAGGTCCAATATGACCCGTAACTGCCGACCGCGTGGCGCAGGCCTTGTAACGACATATAACAAAAAAGAATATAACTTTTGTTTTAACAACTAACAGTACGGGTTAGGGTGTGCCATCTTTTTGATTCGATACATGGAGAGCGATCGTGGCTCTACGCAATTCTCTGACACGTTTTTTTCAACTGGAGGCTGCCAGCGGCCTGCTGCTGATCGCCGCCGCCGTACTGGCCCTGGTCATCAACAATTCACCGCTGTCCTGGTTGTATAACGGCCTGCTGGACACCCCGGTGGTCGCCCAGGTGGGCGCCCTGAAGATCGCAAAACCCCTGCTGCTGTGGATCAACGACGGCCTGATGGCGATGTTCTTCCTGCTCATCGGCCTCGAAGTCAAGCGTGAAGTACTCGACGGGCAACTATCAAAGCCGTCGCAAATCGTCTTGCCGGGCGCGGCGGCGATTGGCGGCATGGTGGTGCCGGCGCTGATCTACTGGTTTCTCAACCGCGACAACCCGGCCGCCCTCGCCGGCTGGGCGATTCCGACGGCCACTGACATCGCGTTCGCCCTCGGCGTGCTGGCCTTGCTCGGCAAGCGAGTGCCGGTGTCGCTCAAACTGTTCCTGATGACCCTGGCGATCATCGATGACCTGGGCGCCATTATCATCATCGCCATCTTCTATTCCGGCGCCCTGTCGACCTTGTCGCTCATGCTGGCGGCCGCCTGCATCGCCGTGCTGGTGGCGATGAACCGGATGGGCGTGGTCAAGCTCGGGCCCTACATGGTCGTGGGCCTGATCCTCTGGGTCTGCGTGCTCAAGAGCGGTGTCCATGCAACATTGGCCGGGGTCACCCTGGCGTTCTGCATTCCGCTGCGCACGAAAAACGCCGAGACTTCGCCGCTGCTCACCCTGGAACATGCCCTGCATCCCTGGGTGGCCTACGGTATCCTGCCGCTGTTCGCCTTCGCCAACGCCGGCCTGTCCTTGAGCGGCGTCACCGTCGAGAGCTTCACCCATCACGTGCCGATGGGCATCGCCATCGGCCTGTTGCTGGGCAAGACCGTCGGCGTCTTCGGCCTGACCTGGCTGACCGTGAAAATCGGCATCGCCAGCCTGCCCGCCGGCGCCAATTGGGGCCAGGTACTGGGCGTGGCGATCCTGTGCGGGATTGGTTTCACCATGAGCCTGTTCGTCGGCTCCCTGGCGTTCGAGCCGGGTGTGAGTGACTACGCTGGCATGGACCGGATGGGGATCCTCACCGGTTCGATCCTGGCGGCGTTGCTGGGTTATGCGGTGACGGCAGCGGCCAGTCGCAAGCGGGCGGCATTGCCTTCCTGATACTTTCCAACACGTCTTTAAGTCGTTTCGGGTCCTCAATATCCGGCCCTACCAGTAACTGATGGACAAGTAGAAGTATGGTTGGTGTGTATATCCGTTTCTGCGGTAACGGATATGCCCCCCCAAAAAAACCAACAAGTATCGAGCCCCAAGAAACAAAAACGGCGCTTTCCCATTCAGGAGAAAGCGCCGTTTTTTCTTACCTGACTCCCACTTAGTGCGATACGCGACTCGTACCATCCACAGTGGAAATACGAACCCGCTCACCCACACGGAACACCTCGTTTTCCTGAACCTGCTGCACATAGGCACGCATGCTGCCGTCATCTTCACGAACGGTAATTTCCACACCCTGGGTACGAGTCAGGCCTTCTTCAGTGGCGGAACCAATCAGGCCGCCCGCCACGGCGCCGATCACGGCAGCGACGATGCTGCCACGACCACCACCGATGGCGCTGCCGCCTACACCACCGACCACAGCACCGGCCGCACCGCCGATTGGGGTCTTGGTGCCTTCGATCTTGACCGGACGCAAGGCTTCGATCGTGCCCATGCGAATCGTCTGCACGCGACGCGCTTCGTCACGGGAGTAGGAGTCACCGGTCAGGCTCGACTGACAGCCAGTGAGCAACATCGCCATCGTGGAAAAGGAAGCAACCAGCAAAACAGACTTACGCATAGCATCAAACTCCAAAAGACAGGGATTCATTAAACTCCGCAGCTTGACGCCTGTCACGGCCTCGCCGGGATAAAATTGCTTTCATTCAGGTGGGATACAGGCGCGCCCGAAAAATTCACCAAACAGTAGCGTCAATTTCCGAAACCTGCGTCATCAACCCTGGAATTTTTCATGGATTATTTCATTATCGTCGCCACCACCGTGGCCGGTTTGTATTTCCACTGGTGGCTGTACGTGCGGATCAAACGCTGGGTGGATCGCGATCTGGCGCTTTCACTGGCGGGGCCGGATGGGCAAAAGAAAACCTACATGTTGCAACAATTGGCCCGCGCCCAGGCACAAGGCATCAAGCGCCGCGACCTGCCGCAATGGCTCCAGAGCGCCGCGGCAGGTTATCCCGATGCTAAGGCGCCAGACGTTCGCGAGCCCACTGCGCCCCTTGCAGGCGATAGTTGAGGCGATCGTGCAGGCGGCTCGGACGGCCCTGCCAGAACTCGATGCGTTCGGGCAGCAGGCGATAACCGCCCCAATGCTCGGGACAGTGTGGCTGGCTGTCGCTGAAGCGCTGCTCGGTGGCCTTGAGCAGGTCTTCCAGTTCGCCGCGCCCGGCAATCACCCGGCTCTGGGGTGACGCCCAGGCGCCCAAGCGGCTGCCCAGCGGACGGACTTGGTAGTAGGCGTCCGATTCCTGCGCCGTGACCTTCACCACCTTGCCCTCGATGCGCACCTGGCGCTCAAGGGTCGGCCAGAAAAACGTCATGGCCGCAAACGGGTTCGCAGCCAGTTGCTGGCCCTTGGCGCTGTCGTAGTTGGTGAAGAACGTGAAGCCCTGGGCATCCAGGCCCTTGAGCAGCAGGATCCGGCAGTGCGGACGTCCCTGCTCATCCACCGTGGCCAGGGTCATGGCGTTGGCCTCCACCGGGGCCTGTTCGGTCTTTACCGCGTCGGCGAACCATTGGTGGAACAGGGCGAACGGCTCGGCCGGGGCTTGCGCCTCGGTCAGGCCATCGCGGGTGTAGTCGCGGCGCATATCAGCCAGCGCTTGGGTCATGGCGCATTCCTTGTGGTTAGCCCATCACTGCTTGGGGGTATCGGCGGCCGCGACTTTCTTGGTATCGGTGGCGGCTTTGGCCGGTTGGGGCTTCTTGGCTGGGGTAGCGGGCTTGGCCGCGACCTTCTTTGCAGGCACCTTGGTCGCGGCTTTCTTGGCCGGTGCTTTCTTGGCTGCGGCTTTGGTGGTCGAGGCCACCGCTTTTTTAGCCGCAGGCGCAGGCGCCGGGGCGGCAGGCTTCACATCCTGGGCGGCAACCATCGTCACTGGAGCCGGGGCCGGCATGTTGTACTTGCTCAGCAGCGCAACCATGGTGTTGGCCGGCGTGACCAGCAATTCCACACGACGGTTCAAGGCGCGCCCCTCAACGCTGTCGTTGGCCGCGCGTGGCGCCACTGCGCCCATGCCACGCAGCATCAGGCGATCACGCTGCAGGCCACTGAGGCGGAAAATCGCCGCCACGGCCTGGGCACGCTCCTGACTGAGCTTGAGGTTGGCCGGTACGGCGCCCGAGGTGTCGGCGTGACCAAGGATCAGCACGGCAGTCTTCGGGTCGGCTTCAAGGAGCTTCGCCACGCGGGTGAACGGGCCGAGGGTCACGGGCAGCAGCATCGCCGGACGGTCCGGGTTGAAGGAACTGTCCACGGGCGCGGTGACCACCAGCACATTGTCGCGGCGCTCGAGTTCGAGCTTGCTGTCCTGGATCGCCGTGCGCAGCTTCGGCTCGTAGTCGTCGAGCCAGGCCTGGGTGACTTTCGGATCGGGCATCGGCACCGCCTTGGCGGTTTCCTGGTCCTTGCCGCCGAACGGCCACCACCACTTGCCATTGCTTTCGGCTTCGGCCTTGGCAACAGCTGTCGGCGCCTTGGCCTCAGGCTTGGCTTGCGCGTCTGCCTTTGCTTCGACTTTTCTGGCGGCGTCTGCGGCGGTTTCCTCGGAAGAGAACGGCCACCACCAGTGGCTGGCACTCTCGGCCTTGGCTTGCGGTGCGACAGCGGCAGGCTTCAGGGGCGCCGCTGGCGCCGTTTCCTTGGCCGCCACCTTGTCGGAAGAGCCGAACGGCCACCAGCCGCCGCTGCCCTCGGCATCATTTTGTGGGTTTTGTGCGCAACCGGTGATAGCGAAGCACAGCGCCAGAGCGAGGGTTTTATTCGATGACATTGGATATCCACAAAATGATCTAAATGAAAAAACAAGGCCATGTCTTGGCCGCATAAACAGACGCTTCGAAACTTAAAAGGACACGAGGTTCCTGTGTCCATGGCCTTCAATGGCGCTTTATAGACAAGTGGCAAGCACCCGCGCAAGATTTTGCGCGCGCGGGTCCATCAAAACGTAAGGCCCAAGCGTGTTGGTCACGAAACCGAACGCTACATCATGTTCGGGATCGGCAAACCCGATGGAGCCCCCGGCCCCCGGATGACCGAACGCCCGTGGGCCGAGGCCGTAGGTCGCGTTCGGCACATCCGGCTGGTCGAGCATGCAACCCAGGCCGAAACGGGTCTGGGTCAACAACGTCTTGTCCTCGCCAAAGCTGTGCTGGCGAGTCAGTTCGTCGAGCATTTCACCTTCCAGCAGGCTGCCGTCCAGCAACCCCGCATAGAACCCGGCCAGGCTGCGGGCATTGCCGTGGCCATTGGCCGCTGGTTGTTGCATGCGCCGCCATTCCGGCTTGTTGGTGCTGGTCATGATCGACGGTGGGTTGGTAAAGGCCCGTGTGGTCATGGCCGTCGGTTCGCGCATCGTCACCTGCAGCAGGCGCTGGGCCGCCGCATCGCCGGCGTTGCCTTTGCCACGGGCGATGTGGGCCACGCGATGGAACTCGTCGTCGGCCAGGCCAACGTGGAAATCCAGGCCCAACGGCTTGGCGACGCGGGCGACGATGGACTCCCCCGGCCCTCGACCATCGGCCCGGCGCAACAGCTCACCCACCAGCCAGCCGTAAGTGATCGCGGCATAACCGTGGCCTTCGCCCGGCGTCCACCAAGGTGTTTCGGCAGCCAGGGCATCGACCATGGCTTGCCAGTCATAAAGCGCTTCGGGCGGCAGCAATTCATGCAGCGCCGGCAGCCCAGCCTGGTGGCAAAGCAGTTGGCGCAGGGTGATGGATTGCTTGCCGGCCGCAGCAAACTCTGGCCAATAGCGGGCTACCGGGGCGTCCAACTGCAACTTGCCTTCGGCCACCAGTTGCAGGGCGGTGACGGCGGTGAATGTCTTGGTGCAGGAAAACAGGTTGGCGATGGTGTCGCTGTGCCAGGCTTCATGGCCATCCTTGTCGGCGGTACCGGCCCACAGGTCGATCACCGTGCGACCACCCACCTGGATGCACAACGCCGCGCCACGTTCCTGGGGATCATCGAACAGCGCCGCGAACGCTTCACGCACCGCCTCGAACTGAAGCTCATAATGGCCTTGAATCTGCACCCGCAACTCCCTTGAAACAAAGACTTTTTAGAGTGGCTGGCATTGTTTCAGGCATTAGGTCATTTGGGAACCGCCACAGGACGGCTGGCTAAGCATGCCCCTGTGGCAAGAAGAACCTGTGGGAGCAAGGCTTGCCCGCGACGAGGCCTGTGAGGTCTTTCTGAGACCCAGGTGCCTTCATCGCGGGCAAGCCTTGCTCCCACAAATACATGGTTTCACCGTGAAATCGCAGCAGCCTCAGGAAATCTCCCGCCGAAATGGCGGCAATGCATTGAGGATTGCCTTGCCATAGCGCTGGGTGACCAGCCGTCGGTCAAGCAAAGTGATGGTGCCGCGATCCTCTTCGGTACGTAGCAAGCGGCCACACGCCTGGACCAGTTTCAGCGAAGCGTCCGGCACGGAGATTTCCATGAACGGATTGCCACCGCGGGCCTCGATCCACTCGGCCAGCGCCGCCTCCACGGGGTCGTCGGGAACCGAGAACGGGATCTTGGCAATCACCACGTGTTCGCAATAGGCACCGGGCAAGTCCACGCCTTCGGCGAAGCTCGCCAGGCCGAACAGCACGCTGGAGTCCCCACCGTCGACCCGTGCCTTGTGCTTGTTCAGTGTTTCCTGCTTCGACAGGTTGCCCTGGATGAACACCTGCTTGCGCCAGTCACGATCAAGGCCATCGAACACGTCCTGCATCTGTTTGCGCGAGGAAAACAGCACCAGCGTGCCCCGGGAGCCTTCCACCAGTTCCGGCAGGTCGCGGATGATCGCCGCAGTGTGGGCGGCGGCATCCCGTGGGTCGGCCTTGAGGTCGGGCACCCGCAGCACGCCGGCGTCGGCGTGATGGAAGGGGCTCGGGACCACGGCGGTCACGGCTTTCTTCGGTAGGCCAGCGCGCATGCGGAAGCGGTCGAACGTGCCCAGGGCGGTCAACGTGGCGGACGTCACCAGCGCGCCATAGGCCACGTTCCACAGGTTGCGCCGCAGCATTTCCGCGGCCAGGATCGGGCTGGCATTGACCTCGATGTCGAACAGCGAACCGCTTTCGGCCAGGGTCAGCCAGCGCGCCATCGGCGGGTTGTCTTCCGGGTCTTCGGCGGTGAATGCCGTCCACAGCTCCCAGTTGCCCTGGGATCGGGACAACAGGCTGCCAAACAGCGGGTACCACTCCTCGGCCTGGTTGCTGGCGATACCGATGTTGACCTCGCCGTCCATGCCTTCCTTGAGCAGGTCGGTCAGGCGCGTGAACAGGTCGGTCAGGCGTGCGAAACCTTTCTTGAGCTCGATGCCCATTTCGCGCATGTGCTCAGGAATCACACCGCCGACGAAGCGATGGCGTGGCCGCTCGCGGCCCTCGACGTCTTCGCCGGGTTTGAAATCGGCCACTTGCTCGCACGCGGTGAACATGAACTGCTGATTCGTCTTGATTTCCCGTGCCAGCTCGGGCACTTGCTCGATGAACTTGCCCAGGTCACCCGGCAACGGATGCTGGGCCAGCAGCTTGGTGAGGTTCTTGGCGGTGGTTTCCAGCCAGTCGGCGGTGGAACGCAGCCGGGTGTAATGGGCGAAATGGCCGATGGCCTTGTCCGGCAGGTGATGGCCTTCGTCGAACACGTAGATCGTGTCGCGCGGGTCCGGCAGCACCGCACCGCCGCCCAGGGCCAGGTCGGCCAGGACCATGTCGTGGTTGGTGACGATGACGTCGACCTTGCCCATGCCTTCGCGAGCCTTGTAGAAGGCGCACTGGCCGAAGTTCGGGCAATGGCGGTTGGTGCACTGGCTATGGTCGGTCGTCAGGCGGGACCAGTCAGCGTCTTCCAGCGCCGTGGACCAGCTGTCGCGGTCGCCGTCCCATTTATTGCCCGCCAGTTTCTCGATCATGCTGGTGAACAGCTTCTGGCTGGCTTCATCCACCTCGATCCTGAAGCCTTCTTCTTCGAACAACTGGGCCGTGGCGGTCTGCGCCTGGCCTTCCTGGAGCAACATGTCGAGCTTGGACAGGCACATGTAGCGCCCGCGGCCCTTGGCCAGCGCGAACGTGAAGTTCAGCCCACTGTTGCGCATCAGGTCGGGCAGGTCCTTGTAGACGATCTGCTCCTGCAGGGCGACGGTGGCCGTGGCGATCACCAGGCGCTTGCCGGCGGCCTTGGCGGTGGGAATCGCCGCCAGGCTATAGGCCACGGTCTTGCCGGTACCGGTGCCGGCCTCCACCGCCACGACGGCGGGCTCGCCGCTGCGCCGGCCTTCGTCGTCGGTGTCGATGTCGCCCAGGACTTTTGCCACTTCGGCAATCATCAGGCGCTGGCCATATCGCGGCTTGAGGCTCTTGGCTTCGAGAAAACGCGAATAGGCGCCCTGGATCGTGGTTTTGAGTTCGGTGCTGATCATGAATGGTCGGGCGCTAAAAACGCTGGATAAATTTTCAGTGGTTCGGATCGGCGGCTATCATACCCCGCTAATGAATCCTGCGCAGAACGGAGTAACCCAATGACACCCTTTGCCCTTGTCTACACCCTGCATTTACTGGCGGCCCTGGTCTGGGTTGGCGGCATGTTCTTCGCCTGGATGATCCTGCGCCCCGCCGCAACGACGGCGCTTGAGGGCCCTGCCCGGCTCAAGTTGTGGGTAGAAGTGTTTCAGCGTTTTTTCGTCTGGGTCTGGGTCGCGGTCGTGCTTTTGCCGATCAGCGGCGTAGGCCTGATCCATCTGCGCTTCGCCGGTTTCGAAACCGCGCCGCGTTATGTGCAGGTGATGATGGGGTTGTATGTGGTGATGACGGCGCTGTTTATCCGCATCCAGGGCTTGCAGCTGCCCGCATTGCGCAACGCCGTGACGGCTCAGGACTGGCCGACGGGTGCGGCGGTGCTGGGGAAGATCCGGCGGTTGGTGGGAAGCAATCTGTTGATCGGGTTGCTGGTGGTGGCGATTGGTGCGGCGCGACCGATGTTCTGAAAATCACATAAAGCCCTGTGGGAGCGAGCTCGCTCGCGATGACGGCATGTCGGGCAATACTTCACCGACTGACACAACGCCATCGCGAGCAAGCTCGCTCCCACAGGTTCAGATCAGATTTTTCGTCAGAACCGCTGCACCGTCACCGTCCCCGCCGCCCCGGCAGGCCCTGGCTGGCCATCGGCGCCAGGACGGCCGCTTTTGCCGCCATCGGCGGTGTAGACCAGGCACCCCTTGGCCTTGCCTCCCGCCCCGGGTTTGCCGCCGTGCCCCGCCGCGCCACCGGCACCGCCGTCCACCGTCACCTTGATCTGCTCGGCAGGGTAGGCCCGGGGCAGTTCGAGGCGTACCTGCGCGCCAGCGGCTCCCGGCTGGCCATCACTGCCATTGCTGCCGTCGGCACCGCGACCGGCCGAACCCCAGGTGCAACCCGGCGCCTGGCCATTGGCACCGTCAAGACCGACAAAACCCGGTGCACCGGTGCCGCCACGGGCGTCCACCGACAACAACGGCGCATTCAACACCGTGAAATGCAGGTTCAGATCACGCCCCGGCCGCGCGGCCTTGGTGTAGGTCCCCGGGGCGCCGCGTGACGTGATCTGGCTGCCCTCGGCCAATTCAGCCTGGGCCACTTTCATTTCCAGTACCTGCTGCGCCGGCACGATGGCGATCCGCGCTTCACGCCCCAGGTGCAACTGATCGATGGTCAATTCAGTGACATTGGAAGGCACCAGCAACGTGCCGTAATCGGCCACGTCCAGTCGTTCCAGGGTCAGGGTGCTGGTGGTATTGGGCAGGCGCATCAACGAATGGCCTTCGACCTGGAGCACCTGGGCCGAAGCCCATGGGCAGATGAGTGCGGCAAGCAGACACAGTTTACGCATGGGAAGCCTCTGGTGCGGTCGGGAGGGTTTGCACGTGGAAGATGCCGAACAGCAGCACTCTGAGGCGATCGCGGCCAGGCGCGGGGCGGCCACGGAAACTGGCCCGGAACAACAACAGTTCCAGCAGATGGAGTACCAGCAGAAACGCGCCGGCGACATTGACCAGCAAATGCAGCGGATGGACGAACGGCACCACCAGATTGACCAGCACCACCAGCCAGAACAGCAGGGTCAGCAAGCGCCCCAGCCCCCAAAACACCTTCATACGCCCCCCTGATCGAGCATTATTCTTTGCCCGCACAGTAACGGCTTGCGCGCAGGATAAGCCAGGGGGTCCGGTAAATTTAATCTAGCCAGGGCCCTGGCCCACCGGATCGTCCTCCCGACGACCCGGCAGCCCTGGGCCGCGCCTCAGCGTTGGATATGCAATTCAACCCGACGGTTCTGCGCCCGCCCTTCATCGGTCTCATTGTCGGCCACCGGCTCGCTTTCACCCTTGCCTTCGCTGGTGAGTTTGCCGGGGGCCAGCCCCTGGCTCAGCAAATACTCCACGACGCTGCTGGCCCGACGCTCGGACAGCCCTTGGTTATAGGCATCAGTGCCGACACTGTCGGTGTGGCCCACCACCCGAATGCTGGCGACATTGGCATGGCTGAGTTTGCCCATTAGCCCATCGAGCTGGCTTCGAGCGTCTGCGGTGAGGTCGGATTTGTCGAAATCGAACAGCACCTTGCCCGCGTCGTTGAGGGTGATGACCTCGCTCGCTGGTGCTGGCGGTTCGACCGGCGGCGCACTGGCCGGGTATTGCGGCACCGGGCAACCGTGATGCTCGACCGGCGTATTGGCCGGGGTATCGGGACAACGGTCGCGGCGGTCGAACACACCGTCGCCGTCTTCATCGCCATCCTGGGCGTAGCAGATCAAGCCACCGCCCAGCAGCCCCAATGCGGCGCCGCCGGCGGCCCAACCACTGCTTTCAATGGCCCCCAACCCGCCGCCGACGACGCCGCCGATCAGGCTACAGATTGGCCAGGTGCGTTGATTGAGCGGTGCGCTGCCGTCGCTGTGAGTGGCGCAGCCGGACAACAGACTGCTTGCCAGCAGTACCGGTAAGGCGGCCCTGATTAGAAGGTTCATGGTGAAGGCTCCTGTGTCACCGGCCCATACCGGTCACACAGGAGTAAAGACCCGCATCCGCAACTCGACAAGCCGCGGATGACAAGGGTTTCAGCGGTTTATCTTGATTTCCGTGCGACGGTTCATCGCGCGGCCATCGGCGGTCTTGTTATCGGCCACCGGCTGGCTCTCGCCGGCACCGGACACCGAGACGAAACTGGCGCGCGGTACGCCGTTTTCGACCAGGTATTGCACCACCGAGTTGGCCCGTTTCTCCGACAGTTTCTGGTTGTAGGCATCGCTGCCGACACTATCGGTATGGCCGGTGACCCGCAATTGCGCGGTGGACGTTTCCTGTTTCAGCCGGGTGGCGACCGTGCTCAGTACCTCTTTGTCGGCCGGGGTCAGCGTGGCTTTGTTGAATTCGAAGTGCACGTCGCGGATCACGATGGTTTCTTCCTTGACCACCGCGACTTCTTCAACAACCACCGGCGCCGGGGCGGGTGGCGGGCAACCGTCGGCATCGACCTGCACGCCCTTCGGTGTGCCCGGGCACTTGTCACGGCTGTCCGGCACGCCATCGCCGTCTTCGTCGCCGTCGCCATGGGCCCAGCACCAGCCCGCCGCCACAGTGCCGGCCACCAGCGCTCCCGGGCCGATCCAGGAACTGCTTTCGATGGCGCCCAATCCCGCGCCGACCACACCGCCAGTGGCCGCACAGATCGGCCAGTCGGTTTTCTGCAAACCTGCGCAACCAGTCAACACACTGGTTAGCAGAACCAGGGGTAACGCTGTCCGAACTATGCTCATCGGGTTTTCTCCTTGAGGGATCGGCTTGGCGCCGATTCAGGGGAGTAAAGACCCGTCTTCGTATCTGCGCCAGCCTGAGCAATCGCGGGTTTTCGCCCCGTGTTTGCGAAGATTCCGCACGTTCAGAGACAAACCGCTCTAGGCCATGCTGTCCGGGCAGGCTATCGTGGTGGTTCTGACTGAGGAACTTCGATGACCGTTGCCATTTCTTCGCGTACCCCCCAGCAAGCCCTGGCGGCCGTGCTTGACCGTTACGCCCCGCAAAAACTGCTGCTGATCGGTGCCAGCGGCTTTCCCGCACTCGAAGCATTCCAGCAGGCCCACCCCGACACCGAAGTGGTCCACGCCGGCCCCGGTGCACTGCCGGCGGACGTGGCGGCGCGACGTTTTGACCTGGCCCTGGCGCTCGATTGCCTGGAGCATTTGCCCAAGCGCGAGGGTCTGAACCTGTTGGGCGGCATCCGTAATCTCAACGCCAGCCGCATCGCCGTGCTCGCCGACCTCAACGCCTGCGGCTGGCAGGAGACGGACTTTTTTTCCCTGGCCCTGCAAGCCAGTGAGCGATTCCAGCGCGAAGATCAGGTGCTGACCCTGTTCACCTACGATCTGCTTGAATACAAACAGGTCCCCGACTGGCTCAACTCACGTTTTTGGGCCAACCCGGAAAACTTTGGAAAATATTGGTGGTAACCGTGAACACAAGCTCGCACTCGCCCATTTGTCCCTGCGGCAGTGGCAACTCACTGGAGGCCTGCTGCGGCCACTACCACGACGGTCATCCGGCGCCCTGCGCCGAAGCCTTGATGCGCTCGCGCTATAGCGCCTATGTGCTGGGCCTGGTGGACTATCTGGTCGCCACCACCCTGCCCGCCCAGCAACAAGGCCTCGATCGCCAGTCCATCCGCGAGTGGAGCGCCAACAGCACCTGGCTGGGGCTGGACGTGGAAAGCAGCGAAGTGTTCGGCGGTCAACCGGAACACGCTTTCGTCACGTTCACGGCACGCTGGCACGACGGCCAGGGCGAGCACAGCCACCGCGAACAGTCCTCGTTCGTGCAGAACGACGGGCGCTGGTACTTCATCGATCCGACCGTGCCGGTCAAGACCGGACGCAACGACAGCTGTCCGTGCGGCAGCGGGCACAAATTCAAGAAGTGCTGCGCCGGCTACTTCAATCGCTGATTTAGGAAACGTCCGACGCTCGCCCATCGCCCCAAGGGGCTAGACTGGGGATAAACCAGAGGCACGGACATGACCCCTCCATCATTCTTGTTGCGCATCACCTGCCTGCTGCTGTTCGTTGGGTTCGGCGGCTGTGCATCCTGGCGAGGTGAAGAAGCCCCGGAACCGCAGGTGCACCTGGTCAAAGTCGAGGTGGTGCGGGCCCGGCTGGTGGAGCAGAGGTTCACGCTGCACTTTCGCGTCGACAACCCCGGCGACAGCGACCTCACCGTTCGCGGCCTGACCTACCGCATCCACCTGGGCGACCTGTTGCTGACCGAAGGTGAGCATGAGCACTGGTTCACCGTGCGCCCCAAGCACAGCGCCTACTTCAAGGTGCCGGTGCGCACCAACCTGTGGCCACAGGTGCGGGAAGTGGTCAAGCTGCTGGAGAAACCCCGGGAACAGATCCCCTATCGCCTGGAAGGTGAGCTGGAAACCGGATTATTCATCGCCCACTACGTGCACCTTGAACGCAATGGCGTGATAATCGCCGCCGATTTAATTGCGGAGTAACCCCGATGACCCAGCAACCCCACGTCCACGGCCCTGATTGCAACCACGATCACGACCATCATCACGACCATGACCACGGCCACGTCCACGGCCCGAACTGCGGCCACGCCCACCAGGAACCGGTGCGCAACGCCCTGAAGGATGTCGGTCGCAACGACCCTTGCCCATGTGGCAATGGCAAGAAATTCAAGAAGTGCCACGGGGCCTGAAGGGCTGGGCGAAAAAGCTTTTCGCCTGTTAGACCGTCATCGCGAGCAAGCTCGCTCCCACAAGAGTTCTGCGCCTCAGCGCAATTGCCCTGTGGGAGCGAGCTTGCTCGCGATGAGGCCGGCGCTGTCAGTACCTGTCCATCAGCCCGCCTGCAGAATCCGCTTCACACCCACCACCGTCGCATACTCACCGTGCAAGTTGCCCAGGGACATGGCATGCACTTCGGCTGCCGAACGGGCGTTGCCGAAGTAATCGTTCTTGTCGAAGGTGAAGCAGGCGTCCTCGGCCACCCAGGTGTCGAATCCCAGATTGCCGGCCGTACGCGCCGTGGACTCCACCGAGTTATGCGTCGCCACACCGACGATCACCAGTTGCCTGATTCCGGCTTGGCGCAGGTCTCGCTCCAGGTGGGTGCCACTGAACGCATCCGGCACCTGCTTTTGCACCAACCATTCCCCTGCCTTCGACTCGAACCGTGGCTGGACCTCCACCCCCGACTGCCCCGGCCAGAACACCGAGTCCGGCGAGCGGGACAGATGGTGGACGTGAATCACCGGGCGCGCCGTGTGTCGCCAGAAAGCCAGCAGTTCCAGCATGCGCAGCTCTGCCTCGGGGTTGTTGCGAGGGCCGAGCCTGGGGTGAAGGATGCCTTTTTGTTGATCGATGAGGATCAGCGCCGCGTCGTTCTGTAGCTCCATGCCGGTTTCTCTTGCTTGGTCTTTGTCTGTTGCACACTTGAGCATCACCCCTTCCAACAGGCAAGCCTTCGAACAAAAGCGATGACCCGGTCCCGGGCTTTCATCGCCAAATCAACAAATAACCCTCGCCCCCGCTTGCGCGGCCTCCGCCTGCTCACTAACGTAGCGCCTTTATTGGTGCCACCCCCCTCCCGCAGGAGCTTTGCCATGGCCTCGCCAGCCTCTATTTCCTTCATCCCCCGGCTCGGTGTTGCCGCCGCGGTGGCCAGTGTGCTCGGTTTGAGCGGATGCCAGACCTGGAATGCCCAGGACACGGTCCCGCCCACGTCCGGTGTGCAACCGCTCAAGGGGCTGGCGCAGAACGTCTCGGTCCGCCGCAACGCCACAGGCATGCCGCTGATCGAAAGCAACAGCTTCCATGACGCCTTGTTCACCCTCGGCTACGTCCACGCCAGCGACCGTATCACCCAGATGGTGACCCTGCGCCTGCTGGCCCAGGGACGGTTGGCAGAGATGTCCGGCGCCGAACGGCTGGAGGTCGACCGCTACATGCGCGCCGTCAACCTGAAGAAAAACGCCGACGAGCTGTACAAGGCGTCTTCGCCTCGGCTCAAGCGTTTCTTCGAAGTCTATGCCCGTGGCGTCAACGCCTACCTGTTCCGCTACCGCGACAAGTTGCCGTCGGACCTGGCCGCCACCGGTTACAAACCTGAATACTGGAAACCGGAAGATTCGGCGCTGATGTTCTGTCTGCTGAACTTCAGCCAGTCAGCCAACCTGCCGGAAGAAATCGCCAGCCTGGTGCTGGCCCAGACCGTCACCAACGACAAACTCGCCTGGCTGAGCCCGTCCTATCCGGACGAGCAACTGCCCGTGGCCGAGGCCGACAAGCTCCAGGGCCTGCGCCTCAATGGCCAGATCCCGGGCCTGAACGAAATCAGCAAGGCCACCCAGCAATTGGCCGGGTTGAACCTGTTGGGTGCTGCGTCTTCAAGCAACTGGGCCATCGCGCCACAACGCAGCCGCAGCGGCAAGAGCCTGCTGGCCAGCGACAGCCACGGGCCGCTGGGCATGCCGGGGCTGTGGAGCCCGGTACAGATCCGTGCGCCCAAGTACCAGGCGGCCGGGATTTCCGTGGCGGGCATCCCGATGATCCTGGCCGGGTTCAACGGCAAAGTGGCCTGGAGCATGACCAGCGTGCTGGGGGACAACCAGGATCTGTTCCTGGAAAAAATCCGCCGCCAGGGCAATGGCCTGTCCTACGAGGTCAACGGCAAATGGCAACCGGCGATCGTGCGCAACGAAACCTACTTCATCAAAGGCCAGCGGCCGATTCGTGAAGCGGTGTTCGAGACCCGCCACGGCCCGTTGCTCAACAGCGCCCAAGGCACCGCCATGGCCAACGGCTTCGGCCTGGCCTTGCAGACGCCGAGTTTCAGCGACGACAAGACCCTGGACGCCTTCTTCGACCTGTCCCGGGCGCAGAACGTCGAGAAAGCGTCCGACGCCAGCCGGGAAATCCGCGCCATGGCGGTGAACCTGGTCTTTGCCGACGCCAGCCATATCGGCTGGCAAGTCACCGGGCGCTACCCGAACCGCCGTGAAGGCGAGGGCCTGTTGCCATCGCCGGGTTGGGACGGTCGCTACGATTGGGACGGTTACGCCGACCCGATGCTGCACCCCTACGATCAAGACCCGGCCCAAGGCTGGCTCGGCACGGCCAACCAACGGGTCATCCCCCATGGCTACGGCATGCAGTTGTCCAACTCCTGGGCTTCGCCGGAGCGTGGCGAACGCATGGCCGAACTGGCCGGCGCAGGCAAGCACGACACCCGCAGCCTGACCGCCATGCAATACGACCAGACCACGACGTTCGCGGCCAAGCTCAAGCAAGTCTTCGAAGCGCCGGGCATGAGCCAACCGCTCAAACAGGCCATCGAAGCCCTGCCGGTGGCTGACCGGGCCAAGGCTCGCGAAGCCTATAGCCGCTTGATGGCATTCGATGGCCGGCTCAGCCCGACCTCCGCCGACGCGGCGATCTATGAGCTGTTCCTGCAGGAAAGCATGAAGCAGATTTTCCTCGACGAACTGGGCCCGGACAGCAGCCCGGCGTGGCAGGCGCTGGTCGCCAACGGCCAATTGTCCTACTCGGCCCAGGCCGATCATCTGCTGGGGCGTGAAGACAGCCCGTTCTGGGACGATGTGCGCACACCCCAGAAAGAAGACAAGGCCGTTATCCTCGCCCGCAGCCTGGCCGCCACCATCAACGCCGGTGACAGCCAGTTGGGCGGTGACCACAAGGCCTGGCAATGGGGCCAATTGCATCGCTACGCCTGGAAGAACAGCACCGGCCAGATCGTACGCGGCCCGCTACCGGCCGGTGGCGACGCCACTACGCTCAACTCGGCGGCGTTCGCCTGGGGCCAGGACTTCACCACCACCCTGGCGCCGGCCATGCGCTTTATCGTTGACTTCGGCCAGCCCGAACCGTTGATGATCCAGGACGGCGCCGGCCAGTCCGGCAACCCGGTCAGCCCGCACTATGCCAATGGCATCGATCCGTGGATCAAGGGGCAGTACCAGAGTCTGCCGTTGCAGTCGCAGAACTTCGATCGGGCGTATGGCAAGACGCGGTTGACGTTGGTGCCCGGCAAGTAACTGCAGCTTTTTTTTTGCGGGCGCTACGCACCCGATCGCGAGCAAGCTCGCTCCCACAGGGGCCGGTGTTGAATCCGTATTGCGATTCGACACAAAGCCAATGTGGGAGCGAGCTTGCTCGCGATGGCGCCAGTCCCCCCAAATCCGATAGAACTTCCCCCCTCGCCAGCGCCTCTACCTGACAAGCCCATCGTCCCGGTGATTGCATGGATCTTGTCATTGCCCGCCCCGAAGGCCTGTACTGTCCACCCGGGGATTTCTACATCGACCCATGGCGTCCGGTTGAACGCTCGGTCATCACCCACGCCCACGGCGACCATGCCCGCAGCGGCAACCAACATTACCTGGCAGCGGCACCCGGCGAAGGCATCCTGCGATCACGCCTGGGCCAGGACATCAACCTGCAAACCCTGCCCTACGGCGAACGCCTGTCGCACCATGGCGTGACCTTGAGCTTTCACCCCGCCGGCCATGTGCTGGGCTCGGCCCAGGTACGGCTGGAATATCAAGGCGAGGTCTGGGTGGCGTCGGGGGATTACAAAGTCGAGCCTGACGGCACCTGCACCCCGTTCGAGCCGGTGAGATGCCATACCTTCATCACGGAATCGACCTTCGGCCTGCCGATCTACCGCTGGCAACCCCAGGGGCAGATTTTCGACGAGATCAACCAGTGGTGGCGCGGGAACATCGCCGTCGGCCGGGCCAGCGTGTTGTTCTGCTATTCCTTCGGCAAGGCCCAGCGGATTCTCCACGGCATCGATGAAAGCCTCGGCCCGATCCTGGCCCACGGGGCGGTGGAACCGCTGAACCGGGTCTACCGCGAGGCCGGGGTTCATCTGCCGCCCACGATCTATGCCGGCGATATCAAGAAGAACGACCCGATCATGGGCCAGGCGCTGGTCATCGCCCCACCCTCTGCCGGAGGCAGCAGCTGGATGCGCCGCTTCGGCGACTACAGCGACGCCTTCGCCAGCGGCTGGATGCGCCTGCGTGGTACGCGTCGGCGGCGTGGCGTGGACCGGGGTTTCGTGCTGTCCGACCACGCCGACTGGCCTGGCCTGCTCTGGGCCATCGAACAGACCGGCGCCGAACGGGTGATGGTCACCCATGGATCAGTCGCCGTACTGGTACGCCACTTGTGCGAGCAAGGCCTCGATGCCCAAGGGTTCACCACCGAATACGGCGACGACGAAGAAGACTTCGCTACGGCCACCGACAGCGCTGAGGAAGCGCCATGAAAGCCTTCGCCGAGTTGTACGCCGAACTGGACGCCACCACCTCCAGCAATGCCAAGCTCACGGCCATGCAGGACTATTTCAGCAAAGCCCCGCCCCAGGACGCGGCATGGGCCGTGTATTTCCTGTCCGGCGGGCGTCCACGGCAACTGGTGCCGGTAAAAATCCTGCGGGAGTTGGCGGTCCAGGTATCCGGGTTGTCGCTCTGGCTGTTCGAAGAAAGTTATCAGGCCGTGGGCGACCTGGCCGAAACCATTTCGCTGGTATTACCCGAATCGCCCCATAGCTCCGATGAAGGCCTGGCGCTGTGGATCGAAGAGAAACTGCTGCCGTTGCGCGGTGAGTCGCCCGACGTCCTGGCAGAACGGCTTCCGGCGCTGTGGGCGCAGCTCGACCGGCCGAGCCTGATGCTTTGCATCAAACTCATCACCGGCAGTTTCCGGGTGGGCGTATCCAAACTGCTGGTGACCCGGGCCCTGGCGACCATGGCCGGGCTGGACAGCAAACGGGTGGCCCAACGCCTGGTGGGCTACACCGACCTGTCCCATCGTCCCACGGCCGCCAGCTACCTCAAACTGATCGCGGCCGAGTCCGACGATGAACATGCCCAGCGCGGCGGCCAGCCTTATCCGTTTTTCCTGGCCCATGCGTTGTCTGCGCCAGTGGAGCAATTCGACGCGCTGCTGGGGCCGGCCAGCGACTGGCAGGTGGAATGGAAATGGGACGGCATCCGGTCCCAGGTGATCAAGCGCGACGGCCATTTGTGGGTCTGGTCGCGAGGCGAGGACCTGGTCACTGAACGATTTCCGGAATTGCATTCACTGGCCCAAGCGTTGCCTGACGGCACGGTGATCGACGGTGAAATCGTGGTCTGGAAAGCCCCCCAGTCGGTCACCGAGGAGGCCTTCGACCCGGACGCACCGTTGCAGCCGGCGGTGCAACCCTTCGCCCTGTTGCAGCAGCGCATCGGGCGCAAGACCCTGGGCAAGAAAATCCTCGACGACGCCCCCGTGGCGGTGATGGCCTACGACCTGTTGGAATGGCAAGGCGAGGATTGGCGCAGCCGCCCCCAGACCGAGCGCCGCGAACAATTGGAAGCACTGGTCGCCCGTATCCACAGCCCGGTGCTGTTGCCGTCGCCGATCGTCACCGGGCAGGACTGGCTGGACCTCGCCCGGCAGCGCGAAGCGTCTCGCAGCCTCGGTGTCGAGGGCATGATGCTCAAGGCCCGCGACGCGCTGTACGGCGTCGGTCGCACCAAGGACATGGGCGTGTGGTGGAAATGGAAGATCGACCCGTTCAGCGTCGACGCGGTGCTGATCTACGCCCAGCGCGGCCACGGCCGACGCGCCAGCCTCTACAGCGACTACACCTTCGCCGTATGGGACAACCCGCCAGACAGTCGCGAGCGCACCCTGGTGCCATTCGCCAAGGCCTACTCAGGACTGACCGATGCGGAAATGCGCCAGGTCGACAGCATCGTGCGCAAGACCACCGTTGAGAAGTTCGGCCCGGTGAGCAGCGTCACCCCCACCCTGGTATTCGAACTGGGCTTCGAAGGCATCGCCCTGTCCAAGCGCCACAAGAGCGGGATCGCCGTGCGCTTTCCACGGATGCTGCGCTGGCGCCAGGACAAGGGCGTCGATGAAGCCGACACGTTGGCGACGCTACAGGATTTGTTGAAATAGCACCTCGGTGGGAGCAAAGCATGCTCGCGAAGCAGGCGCCTCGTTTTCCAGTAGACCGCGTCACCTTTATCGCGGGCAAGCCTTGCTCCCACAAAGACCTATCATGCCCGCCCCATCCTGGGGCACCTTTTTGTTGTACGATCTCCTCCACGCACCACCGCGTTCCACCATCTGCCGCATATGCTTTTAAAACACTTGTTCGGCACTCTGGTTCGGAAATTGCTACCTTTATGCCGTCATACCGTTCTCGCCTTCACCGGTAACAATACTTACGCGCCACAAGCGCTCATATTGGTTTTAGGGATTGAATAATGAAAAAAGCACTGCTGACCCTTTCTGCACTGGCGTTGTGCATGGCCGCTGGCGTCGCCACGGCCAAGGAATACAAGGAATTGCGTTTTGGTGTCGACCCGTCCTACGCCCCGTTTGAATCCAAAGCCGCCGACGGCAGCCTGGTCGGTTTCGACATCGACCTGGGCAATGCTATCTGCGCAGAGCTGAAAGTCAAATGCAAATGGGTCGAAAGCGATTTCGACGGCATGATCCCGGGCCTGAAGGCCAACAAATTCGACGGCGTGATCTCCTCCATGACCGTTACCCCGGCCCGGGAAAAAGTCATCGACTTCTCCAACGAGCTGTTCTCCGGCCCAACGGCCTATGTCTTCAAGAAGGGCTCGGGCCTGAGCGAAGACGTTGCCTCGCTCAAAGGCAAGACCATCGGCTACGAGCAAGGCACCATCCAGGAAGCCTACGCCAAGGCCGTGCTGGACAAGGCCGGCGTCAAGACCCAGGCCTATCAGAACCAGGACCAGGTTTACTCTGACCTGACCTCCGGCCGCCTCGACGCGGCGATCCAGGACATGCTCCAGGCTGAGCTGGGCTTCCTGAAGTCGCCAAAAGGCGAAGGCTATGAAATCAGCAAGCCAGTGGACAGCGAACTGCTGCCCGCCAAGACCGCCATCGGTATCAAGAAAGGTAACAGTGAGCTGAAGGCCCTTTTGGATAAAGGTATCAAAGCGTTACACGACGACGGCACGTACGCCGATATCCAGAAAAAACACTTTGGCGATCTGAATCTGTACAGCGGCAAATAATGCGCTGCGCCCATCCGGCCTCGGATGGGCGCTTCTTTCCTGCCAAAGGCCTCTTTCATGTTCGAACAACTCCTACAAAATCTGGGGCTCTCCGCCTTCAGCCTGCAGGGCTTCGGCCCGCTGCTGATGCAAGGCACCTGGATGACCATCAAGCTGTCGGCCCTGTCCTTGTTGTTGAGCGTCTTGCTCGGCCTGCTGGGCGCCAGTGCCAAGCTGTCGCGCGTCAAACTGCTGCGAATCCCTGCCCAGCTCTACACCACGCTGATCCGCGGCGTGCCAGACCTGGTGCTGATGCTGCTGATCTTCTACAGCCTGCAAACCTGGCTGACCTCGTTTACCGACTTCATGGAATGGGAATACATCGAGATCGACCCATTCGGCGCCGGGGTGATCACCCTGGGCTTCATCTATGGCGCGTACTTCACCGAAACCTTTCGCGGCGCGATCCTCGCGGTCCCCCGGGGCCAGGTCGAAGCCGCCACGGCCTATGGCCTCAAGCGTGGCCAACGCTTTCGCTTCGTGGTGTTCCCGCAAATGATGCGCTTCGCCCTGCCGGGTATCGGCAACAACTGGATGGTGATGCTCAAGGCCACCGCGCTGGTGTCGATCATCGGCCTGGCCGACCTGGTCAAGGCGGCCCAGGATGCGGGCAAGAGCACCTACCAGCTGTTCTACTTCCTGGTGCTGGCGGCATTGATCTATCTGCTGATCACCAGCGCGTCCAATTTCATCCTGCGCAGGCTTGAACGCCGCTACGCCGCCGGAGCCCGGGAGGCGGTGCGATGATCGAACTCCTGCAAGAATACTGGCGGCCATTCCTGTACAGCGACGGCGTCAACATCACCGGCCTGGCCATGACCCTGTGGCTGCTCAGCGCCTCGCTGCTGATCGGCTTCGTGGTGTCGATCCCGCTGTCCATCGCCCGGGTTTCGCCCAAGTTCTACGTACGCTGGCCCGTGCAGTTCTACACCTACCTGTTCCGGGGCACGCCGCTCTACATCCAGTTGCTGATCTGCTACACCGGTATCTACAGCATCGCGGCGGTGCGCGCCCAGCCCATGCTCGACAGTTTCTTTCGCGACGCGATGAACTGCACGATCCTGGCCTTCGCCTTGAACACCTGCGCCTACACCACGGAAATTTTCGCCGGGGCGATTCGCAGCATGAACCATGGCGAAGTGGAAGCGGCCAAGGCCTACGGCCTGACCGGCTGGAAGCTGTACGCCTACGTGATCATGCCGTCGGCGCTGCGCCGCTCGCTGCCGTACTACAGCAACGAAGTCATCTTGATGCTGCACTCGACGACCGTGGCGTTCACCGCTACCGTTCCAGACGTGTTGAAAGTCGCCCGGGATGCCAACTCGGCGACGTTCCTGACGTTCCAGTCGTTCGGGATCGCCGCGTTGATCTACCTGACCGTCACCTTTGCGCTGGTGGGCCTCTTCCGCCTCGCCGAACGCCGATGGCTGGCCTTCCTCGGGCCGACCCACTAGGGCTTTTGTTCCAGGACACACACGCACATGCGCCACCTGATCCATGACCTGCTGTCGCCGGTACCGGGGACTGCACGCAAGATCCACAGCTTCCACTTCGGCCCGGAAAAAGCCGTCGGCAAAATCTATATCCAGTCGTCCCTGCACGCCGATGAACTGCCGGGCATGCTGGTCGCCTGGCACCTCAAGCAACGCCTGGCCGAGCTCGAGGCGTCGGGCCACCTGCGCCACGAGATCGTGCTGGTGCCGGTCGCCAACCCCATCGGCCTCGAACAAGTGCTGATGGACGTGCCCCTGGGTCGCTACGAAACCGAAAGCGGGCAGAACTTCAACCGCCGCTTCGTCGACCTGAGCGAAGAAATCGGCAATGAAATCGAAGAGCTGCTCACCGACGATCCGCAGCACAACCTGATGCTGATCCGCACCAGCCTGCGCGATGCCCTCGCCCGGCAGACCCCCGGCACGCAATTGCAATCCCTGCGCCTGGCCCTGCAACGGCTGGCCTGCGACGCCGACATGGTGCTGGACCTGCATTGCGACTTCGAAGCCGTGGCCCACCTGTACACCACACCGGAAGCCTGGCCGCAGGTCGAGCCATTGGCGCGCTACATCGGTGCCGAGGCCAGTTTGCTCGCCACCGATTCAGGCGGCCAGTCGTTCGACGAATGCTTCACCCTGCTCTGGTGGCAACTCAAGGAACGCTTCGGCGAACGCTTCGAGATTCCCCTGGGCAGTTTTTCGGTGACCGTGGAGTTGCGTGGCCAGGGTGACGTCAACCATGGCCTGGCGAGCCTCGACTGCCAGGCCTTGATCGAATACCTGATCCGCTTCGGCGCCATCGACGGCGAACCTATGCCCATGCCCGAACTGCCCTACCCGGCCACGCCGCTGGCAGCGGTCGAGCCGGTGGCCACACCCGTGGGCGGGTTGCTGGTCTACAGCGCCCTGCCCGGCGAATACCTGGAGGCGGGGCAACTGATCGCGGAAGTCATCGATCCGGTCAACGACACCGTCACCCCCGTTCATTGCCGTAACGCCGGGCTGCTGTACGCCCGTTCGCTGCGCCGCATGGCCACGGCCGGCATGGTGATCGCCCATGTCGCCGGCACCGAAGCCTACCGCAGCGGCTACCTACTTTCGCCTTGAGGATGCATGCTCCATGTACAAACTGACCATTGAAGGCCTGCACAAAAGCTATGGCGAACATGAAGTGCTCAAGGGCGTTTCGCTCAAGGCCAAGACCGGCGACGTCATCAGCCTCATCGGCGCCAGCGGCTCGGGCAAAAGTACCTTCCTGCGTTGCATCAATTTCCTGGAGCAACCCAACGACGGTGCCATGACCCTGGACGGCCAGCCGGTCCAGATGATCAAGGACCGCCACGGCATGCACGTGGCCGACGCCGACGAACTGCAACGCATCCGCACGCGCCTGGCCATGGTGTTCCAGCATTTCAACCTGTGGAGCCACATGACCGTGCTGGAAAACATCACCATGGCGCCGCGCCGGGTGTTGGGTGTGAGCAAGCAGGAAGCCGACGAGCGTGCGCGTCGTTATCTCGACAAGGTCGGCCTGCCGGCGCGGGTTGCCGAGCAGTACCCGGCATTCCTTTCCGGCGGCCAGCAACAGCGCGTAGCCATTGCCCGTGCGCTGGCGATGGAGCCTGAGGTGATGTTGTTCGACGAACCCACGTCGGCCCTGGACCCGGAGCTGGTGGGCGAAGTGCTGAAGGTGATCCAGGGCCTGGCCGAAGAGGGCCGGACCATGATCATGGTGACCCACGAAATGAGCTTCGCCCGTAAAGTCTCGAACCAGGTGCTGTTCCTGCACCAGGGCCTGGTGGAAGAAGAAGGCGCGCCGGAAGACGTACTGGGCAATCCCAAGAGCGAACGGCTCAAGCAGTTCCTCAGTGGCAACTTGAAATAAACCTCGACGCAACCCGTAGGAGCTGGCGAAGCCTGCGATCTTTTGATCTTGATGCTTCGCTCGGGACTCAATTGCAGTGGAAAGGATCGCAGCCTCGTTTCACGAGGCAGCTCCTACAGGGCAGCTCCTACATGATGCGTTAAAACCTTTCACATCCCGCCGTGGTCACTGAAGAAGGACTTTCAGGGCGCACCGGCAGGCATGGGGACATCCAACAACTTCGCAAACCAGTGGTTCAGCGCCCGCGGCTGGAAGCCGTTTGCCTTTCAGAAGCAGGTATGGGCCGCGGTCAGGCGGGGGGAGTCCGGGCTGTTGCACGCCAGCACCGGCGCCGGCAAGACCTACGCCGTATGGTTCGCCGCCCTCGACCGCTTCGCCCGCTCGAAACCGCCGCCGGACAAACCGCGCAAACGCAAGCCGCCGGCCGAACCACTGACTGTCCTGTGGATCACGCCGATGCGCGCATTGGCGGCCGACACCGGCAAAGCCCTCGAAGCGCCCCTGGCAGACCTGCAAGTGCCGTGGAGTGTCGGTCTGCGCACGGGCGACACCAGCGCCAGCGAGCGCGCCCGCCAGGGCCGTCGCCTGCCCACCGCGCTGATCACCACGCCCGAAAGCCTGACCCTGATGCTCGCCCGGGCCGATGCGCAAGCTGCCGTTTCGACCCTGCGCATGGTGGTCGTGGATGAATGGCACGAATTGCTCGGCAACAAACGTGGCGTGCAGTTGCAACTGGCCCTGGCGCGCTTGCGGCACTGGCATCCCGAACTCATTGTCTGGGGTGTGTCCGCAACCCTCGGTAACCAAGCCCACGCCGGGCAGGTATTGATACCGCAAGGCAACGGGATCAGTGTGCAGGGGGCCGACAGCAAGGCGCTGCAGGTCGACACGTTGCTGCCCCCGGCCCTCGAACGTTTCCCGTGGGCCGGACACATCGGCCTGAAGATGCTGCCCCAGGTCGTTGCTGAAATCGACGCCAGCCGCAGTTGCCTGGTCTTCACCAACACCCGGGCACAGTCGGAAATCTGGTATCAGGCGCTTCTTGAGGCGAGACCCGACTGGGCCGGGCTGATCGCCCTGCACCATAGCTCGCTGTCGCGTGACACCCGGGATTGGGTGGAGCAGGCCTTGAAGGATGGCCAGCTCAAAGCGGTGGTCTGCACCTCCAGCCTGGACTTGGGGGTGGACTTCCTGCCGGTGGAACGGGTGCTGCAGATCGGCTCGGCCAAGGGGGTGGCGCGGCTGATGCAACGGGCCGGGCGCTCTGGTCACGCACCGGGGCGGACCTCACGGGTGACGCTGGTGCCGACCCATAGCCTGGAGTTGATCGAAGCCGCCGCCGCGCAGGACGCCGTGGCCCAGCGGCGCATCGAACCTCGCGAATCGCCGCACAAGCCGCTGGACGTCCTGGTGCAGCACTTGGTGAGCATGGCCCTGGGCGGCGGCTTCGTTCCCGACCAATTGTTCGAGGAGGTGCGGGGTGCCTGGGCCTACCGCGACCTCAACCCGGCCGAATGGGCCTGGGCCCTGGCGTTTGTACGCCACGGCGGCCTGTCATTGACCGCCTACCCCGATTACCGACGGGTCGAACCGGACGAACACGGGGTCTGGCGCGTGCCCGACGCCCGCCTGGCCCGGCGTCACCGCATGAGCATCGGTACCATCGTCAGCGATGCCAGCCTGCAATTGAAGTTCTGGAGCAAGGGCGGCGGTGGCAAGACCCTGGGCAGGGTCGAGGAAGGCTTCATCGCCCGCCTGCGACCCGGCGACGGTTTCCTGTTTGCCGGGCGACTGCTGGAATTGGTCCGGGTCGAAGACATGACCGCCTATGTGCGACGCAGCCAGGCCAAGAAGGCCGCTGTGCCACGCTGGAACGGCGGGCGCATGCCACTTTCCAGCGAACTGGCGGCCGCCGTCGTGGCCCGTTTGAGCGAAGCCGCCGCGGGCCGCTTCGAGGGCCCGGAGATGCAAGCCGTGCAACCCCTGCTGTTGACCCAGCAACGTTGGTCCGGTTTGCCCACGCAGCACACCTTGCTGGCCGAAGCCCTCAAGTCCCGGGAGGGCTGGCATCTGTTCCTGTACCCGTTTGCCGGGCGCCAGGTGCATCTGGGCCTGGCCAGCCTGCTGGCCTGGCGCGTCAGTCGGCAACAGCCGCTGACGTTTTCCATTGCGGTCAATGACTACGGCCTGGAACTGCTCAGCGCCACGGCAGTGGATTGGTCGCACTACCTGACCCCGAGCCTGCTGAGCGTCGATCAACTGCTGGCCGACGTGCTGGCGAGCCTCAATGCCGGGGAACTGGCCCTGAGGCGCTTTCGCGAAATCGCCCGGATCGCCGGGCTGGTGTTCGCCGGCTACCCCGGTGCGCCCAAAAGCACCCGGCAAGTCCAGGCCTCCAGCGGGTTGTTCTTCCAAGTGTTCAAACAATACGACGCCGACAATCTGTTGCTGGCCCAGGCCGGGGAGGAAGTCTTGCGTGAAGAATTGGATATCCGTCGACTGGAGCAGACCTTGCAACGCCTCAATACCCTGAAGCTGGACCTGCACATGATCAAGCGCCCCACCCCACTCGGGTTCCCGCTGCTGGTGGAGCGGTTCCGGGAAAGCATGAGTTCGGAAAAACTCGCCGACCGCATCCGGCGGATGGTCAGCGAGCTGGAAAAGACTGCCGATCGCGGTGACGCCTGATGCCAGCGCCGTATCCTGTCAGCGTGGCCGGCGAAGCGCTCTGGCTGCTTGCGGAAAAAGCCTTGTATTGGCCCGCCCAGGAAACCTTGATGGTGGCCGACGTTCATTTCGGCAAGGCCGCCGCTTATCGCCGCCTCGGGCAACCGGTGCCCCACGGCACCACCGCCAGCAACATCGCGGTGCTGGATGCATTGCTGGCCAGGCTGGCGTGTCGACAGTTGATCTTTCTCGGAGATTTTCTCCACGGTCCCGGCTCCCATGCGCCCGGCACCTTGAAGGCACTTTCCGATTGGCGTGAGCGACATCCGCACCTGGCCATGACGCTGATTCGTGGCAACCACGACAAACGCGCTGGCGACCCACCTCCAGCGCTGAACATTCGCGTCGTACCGGAGCCGTTGCTACTGGGCCCTTTCGCCGTGCAACACGAGCCCAGGCCCCACCCCAGCCGCCATGTGCTGGCCGGCCACGTGCACCCGGTCTACCATCTGAGCGGCAAGGGCCGGCAACGCCTGCGCCTGGCTTGCTTTCGGCTGGGCAGCGAGATCAGCCTGCTACCGGCCTTCGGCGCGTTCACGGGCGGTTATCGAGTCGAGCAAGACAACGATTGCAGGATTTTTGTCATCGGCGATAACGAAATATGGCCCGTCAGCTGAAGCACTCTGTGCTTCCGCTGGCGGGCCAACGCCTCATCAGGCGACAGGCGCAGGAGGCGGCTCGTCCGGCAGAGTGGGTTCGCCGGGTTCGGTAGGCTGTTCGTTGGGCGTATCGGGATCGGGCTGGCCGGGGATGCCGCCTGCCGCTTCGGTAGGATGGGCCAGCAATGACCAGGCCATGACGCCGATCTGATTGGGCTCAAGCCTTGCCAGTTCGGCACTGATTCGCGGATCGATCTTCATAGAGCAACTCCTGAGCGAAGGCCCGCTGCGCTGACGCAAAAAACGGGCAGTACACGCAATAGAGTGTCTGCCCGCTCAGGAATTCCAAACAGCTCGTCAGATTCAGGTACGCGGCAGCGTCACGCCGCGCTGGCCCTGGTATTTGCCGCCACGATCCTTGTAGGAGACTTCGCATTCTTCATCGGATTCAAGGAACAGCATCTGCGCCACACCCTCGTTGGCGTAGATTTTCGCCGGCAGGGTCGTGGTGTTCGAGAATTCCAGGGTCACGTGGCCTTCCCACTCGGGTTCCAGCGGCGTGACGTTGACGATGATGCCGCAACGAGCATAGGTGCTCTTGCCCAGGCAGATGGTCAGCACGTTGCGCGGAATGCGGAAGTATTCGACGGTGCGGGCCAGGGCGAAGGAGTTCGGCGGGATGATGCAAACGTCGCTCTTGACGTCGACGAAGCTCTTCTCATCGAAGTTCTTCGGGTCGACGGTGGCCGAATTGATGTTGGTGAACACCTTGAATTCGTCGGCGCAGCGCACGTCGTAGCCGTAGCTGGAGACACCGAAGGAGATCAGCCGGTCGGCGCCTTCGCCACGCATCTGGCGCTCGACGAAGGGCTCGATCATGCCGTGCTCTTGCGCCATGCGGCGAATCCACTTGTCCGATTTGATGCTCATGGCGGTTTCCTGAAATAGCGAGGTGGAAAAAATACGTCCGGCATCTTACCGGGGCACGGGGCCGGGTTCAAAGCGCGGCGCGCAAATCTCGCCGATCCACCTTGATTTCCGGGTCCTGCCGGCTATCGCCCGCGCCGTCAGTCACCAATTAAGAGAAACCTTCGCAAAGACCATTGGCACATTCTGGAAAAAGGGTTAAGGTGGCGCCACTGTGTTGCTTGTGTCACTGAGAATCTCTACACGATATGTTGAATTTCGATCCAACCATCTACAAGAATTTTTCCTGCTCTTTGCACTCAGTCTCGGCCAGGGTTCTTCCTGAGTCGCAGTTATCTTTGTTCAAGGAGTTACACCATGTCTAATCGCCAAACCGGTACCGTTAAGTGGTTCAACGATGAAAAAGGCTTCGGCTTCATCACCCCACAATCCGGTGACGACCTGTTCGTTCACTTCAAAGCTATCCAATCCGACGGCTTCAAAAGCCTGAAAGAAGGCCAACAGGTTTCTTTCATCGCTACCCGCGGTCAGAAAGGCATGCAAGCTGAAGAAGTTCAAGTTATCTAACTTGCACTTGCTTTAGTAAAAGGCCCCGCCCTCAAAAGCGGGGCTTTTTTGTGCCTGTCAGTTTTTGCCAGCGCACAAAAAACTGTGGGAGCGAGCTTGCTCGCGATAACGGTGGATCAGCAACATCAACGTTGGCTGACAGACCGCTATCGCGAGCAAGCTCGCTCCCACAGGTGTGTGTGAGTGAGTGGTGAGCCCGAATTACCAGGTCACGCCGAAGCCAGCCGTGTACCGCGTCTTGCTCAAGTCACTGTCTTCAGTGCCCTCGATGACATCCTTCTCTGCCTTGAGGTTGAGCGACGCCCAGTCAGTGACCTTGTAGCGCAGCCCCACTTCAGCGTCGTAGGCGTAATCCGCCACGTCGGACAGGGGTTTGCCCACTTCGCCGTTGGTGAAGAACTCGACGCGCTTGCCGATCAGGTAGCGGTTGTAGTCCCACTTCATGGCCACGGAATAGAAGTTGTCCTTGCCGCCGTCGCGGTATTCGTAGTCGGTGCGGTTCAACAGCGAACCCAGGGAGAACGCCCCCAGCTCGTCATCCCAGAACTGGTAGCCCGGGCCGGTACCCACGACGCGCTGGCGGGCCAGGTCTTCGACTTTGTCACGCTTGTAGTTCAGGCGACCTTGCCAGAACCATTTATCCGTCAGGAACCGGTCGAGGGAATACTCCAGCCTCCAGTTGTCGGCGGAAACCACGTCATCCTGGAATTCACGGTTGTATTCGCCTTCGGCGGTGTGCCGCCATCTGCCATGGCGCGCCGAAGTCTTGAAGTCGATGTCGTAATCATCGGTATCGTTTTCCGCCCGCTGATAATCCAGCGCAGCATCGATATTGCCTTTCCACACCAGGTCCTCGACCACCGGCTTGGGCTTGAGGATCTGCTGGATACTGGCCAGTTCGACGGTCTTGGGCGCATCACCGTTTGCTAGCGTGACCTTGCCGTCCTCGGCGGCATGCAGGGCCTTGGCTTTCTCACCCGTGTAGGCATCCTGCTTGACCAGCAATTGCTGGTCGCTCTCGAGGGTCTTGACCTGTTTCCAATCGATAGGAACCGCGCCGGCGTAATCGGTCTGGATCAGCAATTTGCCGCCATCGAAAACGGTGATTTTACCGCTGAGCTTGTCGCCGTTCTTCAACCAGACGGTATCGGCAAGCAAAGGCATGGAGGCGCTGGTGACAGCTAGGCATAGCAGGGTTCTAGACAACATAAGCGATAATGGGCTCAAGTTTTCAGTGAAAAGGCGGCATTATCCCCCAGGATGACACCTCAGCAACGACTGACCTGCATATGGATGATGAGTTCATTTCTCAACCAGCCTTGTAGGAATTAATCTACGGACGGACATCCTTGGGAACCTTTTATGCGTGACACCCCAGCGGCCACCGAGAACGCCGCGCAAATCCGCCGCACCACCCTTTACCTGACCCTGGCACAAGTGCCGGCCGGCAAGGTGGTCACCTATGGCCAGCTCGCCGAAATGGCCGGCCTGGGGCGTGCGGCGCGCTGGGTCGGGCGAACCCTCAGCCAACTGCCAGGCGACACCAAGCTGCCCTGGCATCGGGTATTGGGTGCCGGTGGTCGGATCAGCCTGCCGGCAGGCAGCGCCTCAGGGGATGAACAGCGCGCACGCCTGCGCCTGGAAGGGATCAGTGTCCTGAACAATCGTGTTGATATTCAGCGCCATGGCTGGCGCCCGGTAGAGCACAGCGGTTAGAGTGCGCGCTTTGTTTTCGCAATTTTTGAGGCAGACTCCAGCCCATGCCCCGTAAAACCTGGCGCGCCGCCCTCGCCGCCTATGCCAGTCCCTCAACGCTCGTGCTGTTGCTGCTTGGCTTCGCCGCCGGCTTGCCCTACATGCTGGTGTTTTCCACGCTTTCGGTCTGGTTGCGCGAAGCCGGCGTGGCCCGCGAAACCATCGGCTACGCGAGCCTGATCGGCCTGGCGTACGCCTTTAAATGGGTCTGGTCGCCACTGCTCGACCAATGGCGCCTGCCGCTGCTGGGTAAACTGGGGCGCCGTCGCTCATGGCTGGTGCTCTCCCAGGCCTTGGTGATCCTCGGCCTGATCGGCATGGGTTTCTGCGACCCACAAAAACATCTGTCATGGTTGATCGCCATCGCCGTGATCGTGGCCTTCGCCTCCGCGACGCAGGACATCGCCGTCGACGCCTATCGCCTGGAGATCGCCGACGACACCCGCCAGGCCGCCCTTGCCGCCAGCTACATGTCCGGTTACCGCATCGCTGCGCTACTGGCCACCGCCGGCGCCCTGTTCTTCGCCGAAGGCTTCGGCTCCACTGGTTTCAGCTACAAACACTCGGCCTGGGCCGGTACCTACCTGTTGTTCGGCGTCTTGATGATCCCGGCGCTCCTCACCTCACTGTTCATGCGCGAGCCGCCGGTGCCGCTGCGCACCCAATTGCAGGCAGGGCGCTACACCTTCGTGCATCAGTTGGCGTCGGTATTCGTGCTGATCGTGCTGCTGGTCTCCGTCCCGGCGATGTTCACCCAGCTGTTCAACACCGACTTCGCCAGCGTGCTGTTCGAGGGCGTCAGCCTGCTCGACCTGCTGCTCGAAGACCGCGCCTTCCTGCGGGCCATCCTCTATACCATCCTGACCGCCCTGTGCCTGTCGACCATGGGCCGGCGCGGACTGGCGCCGGTGCTGACGCCGATCAACGATTTCATCCTGCGTTATCGCTGGCAGGCCCTGCTGCTGCTCGGGCTGATCGCAACCTATCGGATGTCCGACACGGTCATGGGCGTCATGGCCAACGTGTTCTACATCGACCAAGGCTTCACCAAGGACCAGATCGCCAGTGTCAGCAAGATTTTCGGGCTGATCATGACCCTCGTCGGCGCCGGCATGGGCGGCCTGCTGATCGTACGTTTCGGCATCCTGCCCATCCTGTTCATCGGCGGTGTCGCCTCGGCCGCCACCAACATCCTCTTCCTGATGCTGACCGACATGGGCGCCAACCTGAAGATGTTGATTGTCACCATCTCCCTGGACAACTTCAGCTCCGGCCTGGCCACTTCGGCGTTCGTCGCCTACCTGTCGAGCCTGACCAACCTGAAATTCTCCGCCACCCAATACGCCCTGCTCAGCTCGATCATGCTGTTGCTGCCGCGCTTGATCGGTGGTTATTCAGGAGTGATGGTGGAAAAGTTCGGCTACCACAATTTCTTCCTGATCACCGCCCTGCTGGGCGTGCCGACCCTGCTGCTGATCGCCTTGCACTGGTTCCAGGAGAACCGTCGCCAGGATTCGCCCCCCACCGAGGAACCGGCGCCCACCCGGCCAGCGGAAGAGTCGTAGGAAACTTCAGCAAACGCCGGGCAAACCGACGTTCGCACCTGGCGACCGGCCACGCGCCTGTACGCCAGGGCATCTCGCCCGTACAATGCTCCGTCACTTCTCGTCATCAGCAACCGACAACGGTCAACCATGCGCACCAGTCAATATTTGCTCGCCACACAGAAAGAAACGCCTTCCGACGCCGTCGTGATCAGCCATCAGCTGATGCTGCGTGCCGGCATGATCCGCAAGCTCGCTTCTGGCCTGTATACCTGGCTGCCGATGGGCCTGCGCGTCATGCGCAAGGTGGAAGCCATCGTTCGTGAAGAGATGGACGCCGCTGGCGCCCTGGAAGTATTGATGCCGGGCACCCAACCAGCCGAGCTGTGGCAGGAATCGGGGCGCTGGGAAGAATACGGTCCTGAACTGCTGCGCATCAAAGACCGTCACGGTCGCGACTTCTGTGCAGGCCCGACCCACGAAGAAGTGATCACCGACCTGATGCGCAACGAGTTGAGCAGCTACAAGCAGCTGCCGATCAACCTGTATCAGATCCAGACCAAGTTCCGTGACGAGATCCGTCCACGCTTCGGCCTGATGCGCGGTCGCGAATTCATCATGAAGGACGCCTACTCGTTCCATGCCGACCTGGCTTCGCTGCAAGTCACTTATGACCGCATGCACCAGGCGTATTGCAACGTGTTCACCCGCCTGGGCCTGAAATTCCGTCCGGTCGAAGCCGACAACGGTTCCATCGGTGGCGCCGGTTCCCACGAGTTCCACGTACTGGCCGAGTCCGGCGAAGACGACATCGTCTTCAGCAACGGCTCCGACTACGCCGCGAACATCGAGAAGGCCGAAGCCGTCCCTCGGGAAACGTCCCGCGCCGCGCCGACCGAAGAGCTGCGCCTGGTGGACACGCCGAACGCCAAGACCATTGCCCAGTTGGTGGAAGGCTACAACCTGCCGATCGAGCGCACCATCAAGACCCTGATCGTGCGGGCGGAAGAAGCCGGCAAGCTGATTGCCCTGATCGTCCGTGGCGACCACGAACTGAATGAAATCAAGGCCGCCAATCAGCCAGGCGTCGCCAGCCCGCTGGTCATGGCCACCGAAGCCGAGCTGCGCGACGCCATCGGCGCCGGTGCCGGCTCCCTCGGCCCATTGAACCTGCCACTGCCGATCATCATCGACCGTTCGGTGGCATTGATGAGCGACTTTGCCATCGGCGCCAACATCGACGACAAGCACTACTTCGGCGTGAACTGGGAACGCGACCTGCCGGTTCCAACCGTCGCGGACCTGCGCAACGTCGTGGCCGGCGACCCGAGCCCCGACGGCAAGGGCACCCTGGAAATCAAGCGGGGCATCGAAGTCGGGCACATCTTCCAGCTGGGCAACAAGTACAGCAAGGCGATGAAGTGCGAAGTGCTGGGCGAGAACGGCAAGCCGGTCACCCTGGAAATGGGATGCTACGGCATCGGTGTTTCCCGCGTGGTGGCCGCCGCCATCGAGCAGAACAACGACGAGAAAGGCATCATCTGGAGCGACACGCTGGCACCGTTCCAGGTGGCCCTGGTGCCGCTGCGCTATGAAACCGACCTGGTGCGCGAAGCCACCGACAAGCTCTACGCCGAACTGACGGCCGCCGGCTTCGAAGTGCTGCTGGACGACCGCGACAAGAAAACCAGCCCCGGCATCAAGTTCGCGGACATGGAACTGATCGGCATCCCCCACCGGATCGTCGTCAGTGACCGTGGCCTGGCCGAAGGCAACCTGGAATACAAGAGCCGCACCGAGGCCGAGCCGCAAGCGCTGCCGGTCGCCGACGTGCTGTCGTTCCTCCAGGCCCGTATCCGCCGCTGACACCAGATAGAGACGTCATGTTCAAGCGAAACACCTTAGGCCTCGGTGGCGCCGCCCTGTGCGGCGCCCTGCTGGTCAGCGGCTGTGCCAACCAAATGTCACAACGCAGCGAGCACGAAGAGCGGGTCGAGCGCAAATTGCTCGACCACAGCCTGCAAATCGACGTGGGCGAACCCAAGGTGCTCGACCTGCCGCAGCGTCGGGTGCGCATCAACGAGCAGAAAACCTTCGAAGTCACCGAGTTCGAGGTTACCCGCCATTACGATCGCTACACACCGTACCAACCCTGGCGGGAGCTCTACGAGATTCCCCTGGGCGCGGTGGCCGTCGTGGCTGGCATCGGTGCGAACGTGGTCAATGTGTTCGCCCTCGGCAACCTGCCGGACACGGCGACCCGTGACTGGATCAGCTACGGTTTCGCCGGGCTCAACCCGTTCATGAACGTCCCCTCCCATGGCCGTGCCCAGCAGAACCTGGCGGGCATCGACGAAGTCCAGCGCGACAAGCGTACGGAACACTCGAGCCTGCCCTGGAGCGAACGCCCGGTGGAGGTCAAGGCCGCCCGGCAGACCTTCGAGCTGAGCACTGACCGTAACGGCGTGCTGCGCTTGAACCTGCTGGAAAGTCCGTTCGCCGAGCAGGACCTGAGCCAGTTCGGCAAATTGCAGATCAGCGTGACGGATGCCCAGGACGAAGTGCACACCGACTCATCCCTGAGCATCAGCAGCACCTTGCGCAGCAAGCTGGTGGAAGCTCATGCGTTGATCTACGACGACTTGGAAGACGACGAGGTGAGCCAATGGGTTCATCGGGTCAAGCGCCTGTCGGAGCTGGGGCTTGAAGAAGAGGCCAGCGAACTGGAGCAGAGCCTGATCGAACTGACGCGCAACGATCCGGAGTTGCAGACCGAGTTCATGAAAGCCCTGACCAAGGATGGCGGGCGGTTGGTGGCGGATCCTGGCACTAACTGAAATATCCCCTGCGACAAGGGGATTGTGTGAGGGCAAGACCTGTGGGAGCAAGGCTTGCCCGCGATGACGTTCTCAAGGACGCTTTCGCGAGCAAGCTTTGCTCCCACAGGATTCCCTTGCCACAAGGACCGCGCCAAACAGGACACTCATCATCAGTCTCGCCGCTCGAACAACTCCAACTGCTCGAACCCTCCCCGCAAATCTTCCAGCCGCACCCCGATCCCCAATAACCGCACCGGTTTGCCGCCCCGGTTGAACGCCTGGGTCAGCAGCAACTGGTAACTGCCCAGGTCCCGCCCTGCCCCGGCCTGTTCCAGTGTGGTCTGGGTGAAGTCGTGAAACTTCACTTTGACGAACGGCTTGCCCGGTCGATAACTGCTGTCGATCCGCGCCATGCGCCCTTTGAGGGTTTCCATCAGTTCCGGCAGTTTGTCGAGACAACTCACCAGGTCGGGCAAGTCGACATCGTAGGTATTTTCGACGCTGATGGACTGCCGTCGGCTGTCGTTGTGCACCAGACGCTCATCGATCCCCCGGGCCAGGCTCCAGAGCCGCTCACCGAAACTGCCGAATTCGCGCACCAGCGCCAGCTTGTCCCACTGACGCAACTGCAGGCAATCGACGATACCGAGCCGGTTCAGCTTATCGGCGGTGACCTTGCCCACACCGTGGAGCTTGCTGACCGGCAGGGCCGAGACGAAGTCCTCGACCTGGTCCGGGGTGATGACAAACAATCCGTTGGGCTTTTTCCAGTCACTGGCGATCTTGGCCAGGAACTTGTTCGGCGCGACGCCGGCGGACACGGTGATGTGCAACTGGTTGGAAACACGTCGGCGAATGTCCTGGGCGATGCGGGTGGCGCTACCGCCGAAATGGGCACTGGCAGAGACATCCAGGTAGGCCTCGTCCAGGGACAGTGGCTCGATCAGGTCGGTGTAATCGCTGAAAATCGTATGAATTTCCTTCGACGCTTCCCGATAGGCCTCCATCCGTGGCTTGACGATGGTGAGGTCCGGACAGAGCTTCAAGGCGTGGCCGGAAGACATGGCCGAGCGCACGCCGTAGGCCCGCGCCTCGTAGTTGCAGGTGGCAATCACACCCCGTCGATCCGCCGATCCCCCCACCGCCATGGGCTTGCCGGCCAGCCGTGGATCATCGCGCATCTCGATAGCGGCATAGAAACAGTCACAGTCGACATGGATGATTTTACGTTGAGTCATAGAAAAACAGGGGTGTGGGACGAATCGGACCACCAGTATCGCACCGGCACCTGTATATAGCACCAGTAGTTTGAAAGATCCTTCGTCGGGTTCCGAAAACACCTACACATATTTACTTCTTCAATCGCAACGCCCCCTCCAATAGAGCTTCAGCCCTTGCCAGGCCTGCGTCACAGCGTCGTCACAATGCCCATACGCAAGGCTAAGCGCTTGAAGCGGAACAGGTTTTTTTGACGCCGGGGTTGACAGCGGCTCGTTCCTCTGTAGAATGCCGCCACACAGACGCGGGATGGAGCAGTCTGGTAGCTCGTCGGGCTCATAACCCGAAGGTCGTCGGTTCAAATCCGGCTCCCGCAACCAAACATCAAAAAAGGCTACTCGAAAGAGTGGCCTTTTTTGTGCGTGCTCGTTTTTGACCACACGATCAGAGACTCGCTGCTTGCGACACCCTACGCACTGCAAGTTGTAGGACAATTTCCCTTTAATTCCGCGCATTTAGGGAGGCAAGGGACGGATCGGCCGTTTATTTGCCCCCCGCATCTTTTAACGGTTGACACTCGGGCGTTCGCCTGTAGAATGCCGCCACACAGACGCGGGATGGAGCAGTCTGGTAGCTCGTCGGGCTCATAACCCGAAGGTCGTCGGTTCAAATCCGGCTCCCGCAACCAAACACCAAGAAAGGCTGCTCGAAAGAGTGGCCTTTTTTGCGTCTGGCGAAAAAAGCTCTACATTACAAAGATTTTGTAATTATTTTCCTTCGCGGGGATTGGTAACTTGGCTGGATACCCCCATCCTGTCGCGCATAGCTCAAGAGGTGATTGATGCGCGCCCACTCGTCTGACCCGCAAGACTCCGTTACTGCGACACAACCGATCAAAGCCGAGCGACTGCGCTGGCTGGATCGGATCAGCCAGTACCGCCAGCCCATCGGCCTCGCGGTCACGCTGCTGCTGTTTGCGATTGCATTGATTGCTTGCCGCCATCTGCTGAGCGAACTCGATCTGTACGCTCTGCACGACTCGATTCTTGAAGTGCCCCGGCCCGCCCTGCTTGGTGCGATCGCCGCCACGGTCGTCGGCTTCATCATTCTTCTGGGCTATGAATGGTCCGCCAGCCGTTACGCCGGTGTGACGCTGCCGCCACAAACCATGGTCCTGGGCGGGTTCACCGCGTTCGCCATCGGTAACGCCATTGGCCTGTCGCTGCTGTCGGGAGGGTCGGTTCGCTACCGCCTGTATGCGCGCCATGGCCTGGGGGCATCGGATGTCGCCCATATGACGCTGTTCGCCAGCCTGTCCCTGGGCTGCGCGTTGCCGCCGCTGGCGGCCCTGGCGACACTCAGCAACCTGCCCGCCGCGTCTGCCGCGCTGCACTTGCCTGCCGCCTTGCTGGGGACCATTGCCGCGGCGGTGCTGCTGCTCACCAGCGTATTGGCCATCGGCATTTACCGCCGGCGCCTGCCGGAACAGCCGCATCGGGACAGCCTTCTGGTAAAGGCCGGGCGTCGCACGCTGCGCCTGCCGGGTCGACGCCTGACTTTCCTGCAACTGGTGATCACCGCGCTGGATGTCGCCGCGGCCGCCACCGTGTTGTATCTGTTGCTGCCCGAGGCACCGCCGTTCGGCGCTTTCCTGCTGGTGTACCTGCTGGCCCTGGCTGCCGGCGTACTCAGCCATGTACCGGGTGGGGTCGGGGTATTCGAGGCGATCCTGCTGGCCGCGTTCGCCGACAAACTCGGTGCCGCACCGCTGGCCGCCGCGCTGTTGCTGTATCGCTTGATCTACGTGCTGCTGCCGATGCTGGTGGCCTGCGTGTTGCTGCTGATCAACGAGGCGCAACGGCTGTTCCAGACCCGCCAGAGCCTGCGGGCGGCGTCGGGTTTCGCCGCGCCGATCCTGGCGGTGCTGGTGTTTCTCTCGGGCGTGGTGCTGCTGTTTTCCGGCGTGACACCGGAAATCGACACCCGCCTGGAGCACATCGGCTTCCTGATCCCCCATCGACTGGTGGACGCTTCGCACTTTGGCGCCAGCCTGGTGGGCGTGTTGTGCCTGTTGCTCGCCCAGGGCCTGCGCCGTCGCCTGTCGGCCGCCTGGATGCTGACCACGGTTCTGTTGCTGGTGGGCGCCCTGCTCTCGCTGCTCAAGGGCTTCGACTGGGAAGAAGCCACGCTACTGACCCTGACGGCCGCCCTGCTGGCGGTATTCCGGCGCTCCTTTTATCGTCCGAGCCGCCTGACTGAACTGCCGTTTTCCCCGCTGTTCCTGATCGCCAGCCTCTGCGTGCTCGGCGCGTCGATCTGGCTGCTGCTGTTTGCCTATCAGGACGTGCCCTACAGCCACCAACTGTGGTGGCAGTTCACCCTCGATGCTGACGCCCCTCGCGGCCTGCGCTCGCTACTGGGCGCCGCAGTGCTGCTGGTGGTGGTATCCCTGACCTGGCTGCTGCGCACCGCGCGTCCGGTGATCCATCTGCCGACGGCAGAGGAACTGGAGCGGGCCAAGACGATTCTCATGACCTCCTCGCAACCCGACGGCGGCCTGGCCCTGACCGGTGACAAGGCGCTGCTGTTCCACCCCAACGACGAGGCGTTCCTGATGTATGCCCGCCGTGGTCGCAGCCTGGTGGCGCTGTATGACCCGATCGGTCCGACCCAGCAACGGGCCGAAATGATCTGGCAGTTCCGCGACCTGTGCGACATCTACCACGCCCGTCCCGTGTTCTATCAGGTGCGCGCCGAAAACCTGCCGTACTACATGGACATCGGCCTGACGGCCATCAAGCTGGGCGAGGAAGCACGGGTCGACCTCAAGCGTTTCGATCTCGAAGCCAAGGGCAAAGAGATGAAGGACTTGCGCTACACCTGGAACCGCGGCACCCGTGACGGCCTGTCGCTGGAGATCCACGAACCGGGCCAGGCGCCGATGGATGAGCTCAAGGTCATTTCCGATGCCTGGCTGACTGGCAAGAACGTGCGGGAAAAAGGTTTCTCCCTGGGGCGTTTCAGCGATGACTACCTCAAGCATTTCCGCATCGCAGTGATTCGTTTCGAAGGCCGGCCGGTGGCGTTCGCCAACCTGTTGGAAACCCACAGCCACGAACTGGCCAGCCTCGACCTGATGCGCGCCCACCCCGAGGCGCCGAAACTGACCATGGAGTTCATGATGGTCGGCCTCATCCAGCATTATAAAAACCATGATTACGCCCGCTTCAGCCTCGGCATGGTCCCGCTGTCGGGCCTGCAACCGCGACGCGGTGCGCCGTTGACCCAGCGCCTGGGCTCGATGGTGTTCCGCCGTGGCGAGCAGCTCTATAACTTCCAGGGGCTGCGCCGCTTCAAAGACAAATTCCAGCCTGACTGGGAACCTCGTTACATGGCCGTGCCCGCCGGACTCGATCCGCTGGTGGCGCTGGCCGATACTGCCGCCCTGATTGCGGGCGGCCTGACCGGACTGGTGAAACGCTGATGATGCAACGCTCCTGGCGATATGTAGTGGCCGCCCTGCTGGTGCTGGCCGTGATTCTCGGTGGCGGTTACTGGTACTGGAACCGCCCGGCCCCGCAACCAACCCTTGAACAACTGGCGCCCGCCGATGGCGCAGCGCTGACCCGGGTCACTCCCGGCACCAAGGCACGTGCCCGGGTGCTGGTGGCCGTCAATGAAGACCAGAAGCTCAACGACACGCAATTGACGACCCTCAGCCGCAGCGGCTCGGCCCAGATCGTCCAGGTGATCCTGCCCAAGGACTGCATGTTGCAAGGCCGTGCCCTGCAGGCCGGCCTGAGAGAGCTCCAGGGCCCGGCCACGCTGGTCAGCGGCATCGGCCCTGGCGCCGTGCTGGCCTGGCGCTGGCTGGCTGAACAGAAGGACGACAAGGCCAAGGCCGTTTCAGTGGACCTGGCCCTGGAAAAACCCGGCTGCACCCATCTGCTGCCCAAAAAGGCAACCCACGGCCATTGGCTGGTGGCTTGGAACGATAACCCTGACGACACCAGCGCCGGTTTCGTACGGGACCAATCGAATGCCGAGACCAGCATCAGCGACTACGATATCAACCTGCCACAAGTGCTGAATAACGAACTGCGCAAGATCCTGGTGGGCACTGACAAGGCCAAGGGCGGCCTGAGCATCCCGGTAGTGGAAGTCCCGGCCAGCCAGACACGGGACACCGTCACCCTGTTTCTCTCCGGAGATGGTGGCTGGCGCGATCTGGACCGCGACGTCGCCGATGAAATGGCCAAGATCGGCTACCCGGTGGTCGGCATCGACACCCTGCGCTACTACTGGCAACACAAGAGCCCGGAGCAGAGCGCGGCGGACCTGACCGAGCTGATGCAGCACTACCGGCAGATCTGGGGCACCAAGCGCTTCATCCTGACCGGCTACTCCTTCGGCGCCGACGTGTTGCCGGCCATCTACAACCGCCTGCCGGCCACCGAGCAACAACGAGTCGATGCGATCATCCTGCTGGCCTTCGCCCGCACCGGCAGCTTCGAGATCGAAGTCGAAGGCTGGCTCGGCAACGCCGGCACCGAAGCCGCCACCGGCCCGGAAATGGCCAAGCTGCCGGCCGATAAAGTGGTGTGCATCTATGGCGGTGAAGAAGCCGACGAAAGTGGCTGCACCGACAAGACAGCCGTTGGCGAAGCCATCAAGCTGCCCGGTGGCCATCACTTCGACGAAAACTACCCGGCCCTGGCCAAGCGCCTGGTGGACGAGATCAACGAGCGGCAGAACAAGGTTGCCGAACAGTAAGTCGATACACGCCTGACAAAAAGCCTCGGCAGCCTTGCGGTTGCCGGGGCTTTTTTGTCGCTGCGGGATTTACACAGGCCCCTCCTGTGGGAGCGAGCTTGCTCGCGATAGCGGTGTCATGCTCAACATCTTTGCAAACTGACACTCCGCGATCGTGAGCGAGCTCCCACAGGGGCTTCACTTTGGCATCAGCCTGTGTGTCGCCCACAAAAAAGCCCCCGCCGCCGCAAGGCAACGAGGGCTTTTGTTTTCCTGATGCTACATCTCGACCTGCGTCCCCAGTTCAATCACCCGGTTCAACGGCAGGTTGAAGAAGCGAAGGTTACCGTTGGCATTTTTCAGCATGAAGGCGAACAGTATCTCGCGCCAGCGGGCCATGCCCTCAAGCTTGGAGGCGATGACGGTCTCGCGACTGAGGAAGTAGGTGGTGCGCATCGGGCTGAAGTCCAGGTCATCGAGATGACAGAGCTTGAGCGCCTGCGGAACGTCCGGTTCGTCGGTGAAACCGAAGTGCAGGATCACCCGGAAGAACCCCTCGCCATAGGCATCGACCTCGAAGCGCCGCTGCGGTGGCACCCGGGGAATGTCTTCGTACACCACGGTCAGCAGCACCACCTGCTCATGCAGCACCTGGTTGTGCAATAGATTGTGCAACAGCGCGTGAGGCACGGCGTCCGAACGCGCGGTCAGGAACACGGCGGTGCCCTGGACCCGGTGCGGCGGCTGCACGCGGATGCTGCTGATGAAGATCGGCAGCGGCAACGCCCCCTCATCCAGGCGCTCTACCAGCAATTGCTTGCCGCGCTTCCAGGTGGTCATCAGCACGAACAAGGCAATACCGGCGATGACTGGGAACGCACCGCCCTGGATGATTTTCGGCACGTTGGCGGCGAAGTACAGGCCGTCCACCAAAAGGAAACCGAGTAGCACCGGAACAGCCAGCAGCGGCGGCCATTTCCACAACAGCAGTATCACGGCGGACACCAGGACCGTGGTCATCAGCATCGTACCGGTCACGGCCACGCCGTAGGCCGAAGCCAGTGCGCCGGAAGATTCGAAACCCAGCACCAGCAGCACGACACCCACCATCAGCGACCAGTTCACCGCACCGATGTAGATCTGGCCCTGCTCGGCGCTGGAGGTGTGCTGGATGTACATGCGCGGGATGTAACCGAGCTGGATCGCCTGGCGCGTCAGGGAGAACGCGCCGGAAATCACCGCTTGCGAGGCAATCACCGTGGCCAGGGTCGACAGGCCCACCAACGGCAGCAGCGCCCAGCTCGGCGCCAGCAGATAAAACGGGTTGCGCGCCGCTTCCGGGTCGCCCAGCAACAACGCACCCTGGCCGAAGTAATTGAGCACCAGCGCCGGCAACACCAGGATGAACCAGGCACGGGCAATCGGTTTGCGGCCGAAGTGCCCCATGTCGGCGTACAGCGCTTCGGCGCCGGTCAGCGCCAACACCACGGCACCGAGGATCGCCACGCCCATGCCCGGGTGAACCATAAAAAAACGCACGGCCCAGGCCGGGTTCACCGCCTGCAGCACTTCCGGATGTTGAGCGATGCCGTACACGCCCAGGGCGCCAAGCACCAGGAACCAGGTCACCATGATCGGGCCAAACAGGGTGCCGATCCGTGCAGTGCCGTGGCGCTGGATCAGGAACAACCCCACCAGCACCACCAGCGACAAGGGCACCACCCAGTGATCGATGCCTTCGAACGCCAGGCCAAGACCTTCAATGGCCGAGAGCACGGAGATCGCTGGCGTGATCATGCTGTCGCCGTAGAACAGCGCCGCGCCGATCAAGCCGCAGATCACCAGGAATGTCCGCAGTCGCGCCCTTCCCGCCGCGGCTCGCCGCGCCAGGGCGGTGAGCGCCATGATCCCGCCCTCGCCCTGGTTGTCGGCGCGCAGCACGAACATCATGTACTTGATCGACACGACCCAGATCAGCGACCAGAAAATCAGCGACAGGATCCCCAGCACCCCATCGTGATTGACAGGCACGCCATAGGCACCGGAAAACACTTCCTTGAGGGTGTACAACGGGCTCGTACCGATGTCGCCATAAACCACTCCGACCGCCGCGACCAGCATGCTCAGCGGCTTCGCTGCCGAATGCTCGGCACCTGCCACCTGACTACTTGCATGACCCATCCAACACTCCCGTTTCCCAGACCTGTCTTCTTGAACGAAGCACTATGCTTTGTTGAGGCAGCATGCGCTGTTTTACGCATTGTTACAGACGTTTTATTGACTGTAGCAATCGCCAGAACGCAAAGGCGCGAAGCATAGCGCAGCACTCGTCGCATTTCCCGGTATAAAGCTGGTCAAGTGCGTCGACCCTGGATAGAATTGCGCACTTTTTGATCAGAGGCGCGCCAGGCGCCCTGTCTCGGCAAGAGACGATCCCCCTTACACCGAGGTTAGACATGTCCACCACTACCGCGCCAGCCAATCCGAAGGTTGGCTTCGTATCCCTGGGTTGCCCGAAGGCTCTGGTCGACTCCGAGCGCATCCTGACCCAGCTGCGCATGGAAGGCTATGACGTCGTGTCCACGTACCAGGACGCCGACGTGGTCGTGGTCAACACCTGCGGCTTCATCGATTCGGCCAAGGCCGAGTCCCTGGAAGTGATCGGCGAAGCCATCAAGGAAAACGGCAAGGTCATCGTCACCGGCTGCATGGGCGTGGAAGAAGGCAACATCCGCAACGTGCACCCAAGCGTGCTGTCCGTGACCGGGCCGCAGCAGTACGAGCAGGTGGTCAACGCCGTGCATGACGTGGTGCCGCCACGCCAGGACCACAACCCGCTGATCGACCTGGTGCCGCCACAAGGCATCAAGCTGACTCCGCGCCACTACGCCTACCTGAAGATTTCCGAAGGCTGCAACCACAGCTGCAGTTTCTGCATCATCCCGTCGATGCGCGGCAAGCTGGTGAGCCGCCCGGTGGGCGACGTGCTCGACGAAGCCCAGCGCCTGGTCAAGGCCGGCGTCAAGGAGCTGCTGGTGATCTCCCAGGACACCAGCGCCTATGGCGTCGACGTGAAATACCGCACCGGCTTCTGGAACGGCGCGCCGGTGAAAACCCGCATGACCGAACTGTGCGAAGCCCTCAGCACCCTGGGCGTCTGGGTCCGCCTGCATTACGTTTACCCGTATCCGCATGTCGACGAGCTGATCCCGCTGATGGCGGCCGGCAAGATCCTGCCGTACCTGGACATCCCGTTCCAGCACGCCAGCCCGAAAGTCCTCAAGGCCATGAAGCGCCCGGCTTTCGAAGACAAGACCCTGGCCCGCATCAAGAACTGGCGCGAAATCTGTCCGGACCTGATCATCCGCTCGACCTTCATCGTCGGCTTCCCCGGCGAAACCGAAGAAGACTTCCAGTACCTCTTGGACTGGCTGACCGAAGCCCAGCTCGACCGTGTTGGCTGCTTCCAGTATTCCCCTGTGGAAGGCGCACCGGCCAACGATCTGGACCTGGACGTGGTGCCGGACGACGTCAAGCAGGACCGTTGGGAACGCTTCATGGCGCACCAGCAGGCCATCAGCTCGGCGCGCCTGCAAATGCGCATCGGCCGTGAAATCGAAGTGCTGGTGGATGAAGTGGACGAGCAAGGCGCCGTGGGCCGCTGCTTCTTCGACGCGCCGGAAATCGACGGCAACGTCTTTATCGACAACGGCAGCAACCTCAAGCCAGGGGACAAGGTCTGGTGCAAGGTGACCGATGCCGATGAGTATGACTTGTGGGCTGAACAGATCGGTTGATCTGCCGCGCTTTACAGGCTGCTGCAATACTTGTGGGAGCCGAGCTTGCTCGCGATGGCGGTGCATCAATCAGCATGAATGTTGGCTGACACGACGCTATCGCGAGCAAGCTCGGCTCCCACAGGTTCGTTCATCGCCGAAAAATTGAAAAGCCTCGCCATCCTCACAGGATGCGGGGCTTTTTTACGGCTATCGTATGGAGAAACCCAGCACATCCAGCACAAGGAACAGGCGGACATGCGCCAGCATTCGGTCATCCATACACCGAAACCGAGCGATTACCAGGAACTGACCCAGGTTTGGGAGGCGTCGGTTCGGGCCACCCATGAGTTTCTGCCAGACAGCTACATCGAACTGCTGAAAAACCTGGTGCTCACCCGTTACCTGGATGCGGTGATGCTCATTTGCACCCGGGACGCGCGCCAGCGGATCACCGGCTTCGCCGGTGTCGCGGCTGGCAAGGTCGAGATGCTCTTCATCGCCCCGCAACACCGTGGCCAGGGCCTGGGCAAGCTGTTGCTGCGCTACGCCATGGAACACCTGAACGCCAATCAACTGGACGTCAACGAACAGAACCCGCAAGCCTTGGGCTTTTATCTCAAGCAAGGTTTCGAAGTGGTCGGGCGCTCGGCAAAAGATGGCATGAACCAGCCTTACCCACTGCTGCACATGCGCTACAAGCAGCCCGACCTGAAGGCCGGACGCGGCTAAAAGCTGCATGAGGCAAATGGACCCGCGATTAACCGGCCCCAGGCAGGTACAATGCCCACCCTCTTTTTGTTACGGCCCCCGTCATGACTGACCCGATTCGTCTCTCCAAACGCCTCATCGAACTCGTCGGCTGTTCCCGTCGCGAGGCTGAGCTGTTCATCGAGGGCGGCTGGGTCACCGTGGATGGCGAAGTGATCGACGAGCCGCAGTTCAAGGTAACGACCCAGAAGGTCGAACTCGACGCCGAGGCCAAGGCCACCGCGCCGGAGCCGGTGACACTCCTGCTGAACGCCCCGGCAGGCATGGACGTAGACGCCGCGATGGCCTCCCTTGGACCGCAGACCCTGAGCGAAGAACATCGCTTCGGCAAGCGGCCGCTCAAGGGCCATTTCCTGCGCCTGACCGCCAGTGCCGACCTGCAAGCCAACGCCAGCGGGCTGCTGGTGTTCACCCAGGATTGGAAGATCTTGCGCAAGCTTACCGCCGACGCCGCCAAGATCGAGCAGGAATACGTGGTGGAAGTCGAAGGTGACATGGTCGCCCATGGCCTCAATCGCCTGAACCATGGCTTGACCTACAAGGGTAAGGAGCTGCCGGCGGTCAAGGCCAGCTGGCAGAACGAGAACCGCCTGCGCTTTGCCATGAAAAACCCGCAGCCCGGCGTGATCGCTCTGTTTTGCCAGGCGGTCGGGCTCAAGGTCGTCGCCATTCGCCGTATCCGCATCGGCGGCGTGTCCATTGGCAAGGTGCCGCTGGGCCAGTGGCGCTATCTGTCCGCCAAAGAGAAATTCTAATTTTTTCCGGCGCCGCACCGAACGCAGGCGCCCACTGCCGATTGATCAGGACTGCACACATGATTCACAACGACGTACTGCGCAGCGTGCGCTACATGCTCGACATCAGCGACAAGAAAGTCATCGAGATCATCAAGCTGGGTGGCCTGGACGTCTCCCTGGCGGACCTGGCGGGCTACCTCAAGAAAGACGAGGAAGAAGGCTTCGTGTTCTGCCCTGACGAGGTCATGGCGCATTTTCTCGATGGCCTGGTGATCTTCAAGCGTGGCAAGGACGAAAGCCGTCCGCCCCAGCCGATCGAAGTGCCAGTGACCAACAACATCATCCTCAAGAAACTGCGGGTGGCCTTCGAGCTGAAGGAAGACGACATGCACGCCATCCTCAAGGCCGCCGAGTTCCCGGTGTCCAAGCCGGAACTGAGCGCGCTGTTCCGCAAGTTCGGCCACACCAACTACCGCCCGTGTGGCGACCAATTGCTGCGCAACTTCCTCAAGGGCCTGACGCTGCGCGTTCGCGGCTGACTTTGAAGGACAGCTGAATCCTGGGGGCTTTTGTGACGAGGGAGCTTGCTCCCTCGCCGCAGAGGACCGTGTCGATTTCAGCTCTCGCGTTATCATGCCCTCTCCATCCCGCCTCGATCCCAACCCATGACCTACAGCGTCTCTCCCATCGGCTTCGTCCGCTCCTGCTTCAAGGAGAAGTTCGCCATCCCCCGCCAACCGCAACTGGCTCCGGCCGCACGCGGTGTGCTGGAGCTGGTGGCGCCGTTCGACCAGGGCGAGGCGGTGCAAGGCCTGGAGCAGGTCAGCCATGTCTGGCTGCTGTTCCTGTTCCACCAGGCCCTGGAGGACAAGCCACGCTTGAAAGTGCGACCGCCACGCCTGGGCGGCAACAAGTCCATGGGCGTGTTCGCCACCCGCGCCACCCATCGCCCCAACGGCATTGGCCAGTCGGTCGTGAAGCTGGAACGGGTCGAAGCCGGGCGCCTGTGGCTCTCGGGGATCGATTTACTGGACGGCACGCCGGTGCTCGACATCAAGCCCTACGTGCCCTACGCCGACATCATCGGCTCGGCCTCCAACAGCATCGCCAGTGCGGCGCCTGAGTTGATTGCGGTGCAATGGGCGGACACTGCCCTGCTACAAGCCCAGGACCATGCCATACGTCTGCAGGAACCCTTGGTGGAGCTGATCGAACAATGCCTGGCCCAAGACCCACGCCCGGCGTACCAGATTCCCACAGCCGAACGGGAATATGGCGCGCAGTTCTGGGATGTGGACGTTCGCTGGCATTACCCGCAACCGGGGATGATCCGGGTATTGGAAGTCGTTCCTGCCGTTCAATAAAACCCGGAAACGAAAAAGCCCGCACGGCCTTCTTCAGGCGGCGCGGGCTTTTTTACGTTCTGTCAGTTGGACCGAGTCGCGGCCATCGCGAGCAGGCTCGCTCCCACATTCGATCCGCAGTGAGCACGAGATTTGTGTTCACACAGATTCCATTGTGGGAGCGAGCCTGCTCGCGATGGCGGTCTATAGGCCACCGCAGATGCCGAGGCTTACTTCTCTACAAACGCCCGCTCGATCAGGTAGTCACCCGGCTCGCGCATACGCGGCGAAACGGTCAGGCCGAAGCTGTTGAGCACTTCACTGGTCTCGTCGAGCATGCTCGGGCTGCCGCACAGCATGGCGCGGTCGTCCTGCGGGTTGATCGGTGGCAGGCCGATGTCGCGGAACAGCTTGCCGCTGCGCATCAGGTCGGTCAGGCGGCCTTCGTTCTCGAACGGCTCGCGCGTCACGGTCGGGTAGTAGATCAGCTTGTCACGCAGGGCTTCGCCGAAGAACTCGTTCTGCGGCAAGTGCTCGGTGATGAATTCGCGGTAAGCGACTTCATTGACGTAACGTACGCCGTGGCACAGGATCACTTTTTCGAAACGCTCATAGGTTTCCGGGTCCTGGATGACGCTCATGAACGGCGCCAGGCCGGTGCCGGTGCTGAGCAGGTACAAATGCTTGCCCGGCTTGAGATCGTCCAGCACCAGGGTGCCGGTGGGTTTCTTGCTGATGATGATCTCGTCGCCTTCCTTCAGGTGCTGCAGCTGGGAAGTCAGCGGACCATCGGGCACCTTGATGCTGAAGAATTCGAGATGCTCTTCCCAGTTCGGGCTGGCAATCGAGTAAGCGCGCATAAGCGGGCGGCCGTTGGGCTGTTGCAGGCCGATCATCACGAACTGACCGTTCTCGAAGCGCAGGCCCGGATCGCGGGTGCACTTGAAGCTGAACAGAGTGTCGTTCCAGTGATGAACACTGAGGACACGCTCGTGGTTCATGTTGCTCATGTACGGGGACTCCTGGGAATGATGCCTGCGCCGATAACCTGCGCAATTGCATCGCATTCTAATGGCGGCGACAATATCTGTTAAATGGATTATTAAGATAAGGGTTATCGGTTATATCGATATGCGATTTACTCTACGTCAACTTCAAGTCTTCGTCGCCGTCGCCCAGCAGGAAAGCGTGTCTCGCGCTGCGGGCCAGCTCAACTTGTCGCAGTCGGCGGCCAGCACCTCCATCACCGAACTGGAGCGGCAATCGAGCTGCCAGCTGTTCGACCGCGCCGGCAAACGCCTGAGCCTCAATGCCCTGGGCAAACAGCTGCTGCCCCAGGCCGTGGCGCTGCTGGACCAGGCCAAGGAGATCGAAGACCTGCTCAATGGCAAGTCCGGTTTCGGCTCACTGGCGGTCGGCGCGACGCTGACCATCGGCAATTACCTGGCGACCTTGTTGATCGGCGGGTTCATGCAGCGCCATCCGGAAAGCCAGGTGAAGCTACACGTGCAGAACACTGCCAATATCGTGCACCAGGTTGCCCACTATGAAATTGATCTGGGTCTAATCGAAGGCGACTGCAGCCATCCGGACATCGAAGTGCAAAGCTGGGTCGAGGACGAGCTGGTGGTGTTTTGCGCCCCTCAACATCCGCTGGCCGAGCGCGGCCAGGCGACCATGGAAGAATTGACCCATGAAGCCTGGATTCTGCGGGAACAAGGTTCGGGCACGCGACTGACTTTCGACCAGGCCATGCGCCACCACCGCAGCGCATTGAACATCCGCCTGGAACTGGAACACACCGAAGCGATCAAGCGCGCCGTTGAATCCGGCCTGGGCATTGGCTGCATCTCACGCCTGGCCCTGCGCGACGCCTTCCGCCGCGGCAGCCTCGTCGCGGTGGAAACACCGGACATGGACCTGGCGCGGCAGTTCTATTTCATCTGGCACAAACAGAAGTACCAGACCTCCGCCATGCGCGAATTTCTCGAATTGTGCCGGGCGTTCACCGCCGGGGCCCAGCGCAGTGACGAAATCGTGCTGCCGGCCATTGCCTGAGCCGTTACAACAGGATCAGGCCCCACACCAACGCGATCATTGTCAGGGCGACGAACTGGGCAGCGCTGCCCATGTCCTTGGCGTTTTTCGACAACGGGTGCAGCTCCAGGGAGATGCGGTCGATGGCCGCCTCCACCGCCGAGTTGAGCAATTCCACGATCAATGCCAGCAGGCACACGGCAATCAGCAGCGCCTGTTCGACACGGCTGACGTTCAGGAAGAAGGACAACGGAATCAATACGACGTTGAGCAACACCAACTGACGGAAAGCCGCTTCGCCGACAAAAGCCGCGCGCAGCCCGTCCAAGGAATAGCCGGAGGCGTTGAGGATGCGTTTCAGGCCGGTCTGGCCTTTAAAAGGTGACATAGAGTGAGCAACTGATCGAAAAGGAGTGGAGAAACTAATTCAAACCCGGTCAAAAAAGCGTGAAGCGGCGCTTTAAGCCTGCGGCGAAATTGACTCAAGTTGTTGCAGCAGCAAGGCCGCCTGGGTCCGGGTGCGCACGTTCAGTTTACGGAATATCGCCGTGACGTGGGCCTTGATAGTGGCCTCCGATACGTTCAGTTCATAAGCAATCTGCTTGTTCAGCAGGCCTTCACAGACCATGGTCAACACTCGAAACTGCTGCGGCGTGAGGCTGGCCAGGCCCGCGCTGGCGGCCTTGGCTTCTTCGGACACGCTCACGGCTTCAAACGCCTGGGGCGGCCAGCAGACATCGCCGTCCAGGACCGCCTTCACGGCCTTTTGAATCATTTCAAGGGAGCTGGACTTGGGGATGAAGCCACTGGCGCCGAACTCCCGGGCCTTGACCATCACTGACGCCTCTTCCTGGGCCGAGACCATCACCACGGGGATCTGCGGGTATTGGCCGCGCAACAGCACCAGCCCTGAAAAACCATAGGCACCGGGCATGTTCAGATCCAGCAGCACCAGGTCCCAATCGGACTTCGCCGTCAACTGGACCTCCAGTTCCGCGATACTGGCCACCTCCGTCAATCGGACATCCGGGCCGAGGCCCAGGGTCACTGCCTGATGCAACGCGCTGCGAAAGAGCGGGTGATCATCGGCAATCAGGATTTCGTATGTGGCCATTTTTCAAATGATCCTGTTTTTTTATGGCAGGCTCGATGCATTCGCGCCTCGCCAAGACAACTCAAGACACCACCCTGCGGCGCCATCCACAGGGGCACGTGCAGCGCCAGACATGACGTTTCAAACACGGCGGCGACCTGGTCGGCGCCAAGCATGCCCAGCGAAGCCGGGGTGGTCAAGCAGCAAGGCCGCCCCTGAGTCCAGTATGGGCCACTATTGAGCCAATACCGTGTGCGGTGTACGAATGAAGGGTTGCAACTCGGCATGGGCCGGGGTCGATACGTTGACCTGCTGCTGCCCCTTGGCGCCCAGGTAATGCTGGCTGAACACATCGAAATAGGCATCCAGGGCCGACGCGGCGTCGCTGTCCCCCGCCAACTCCAGACACAACGCCGCCACTTCCGCAGTGCACAGGTGCTCGCTGCGGGTCGAACGACGCAAACGATAGCGCGACAGTTTGTCGGGCAGCAGGCTCAGGATCGGCAGCCGGTCGAAATACGGGCTCTTGCGGAAAATCTTCCGCGCCTCCGTCCAGGTCGCGTCCAGCAGAATGAACAACGGGCGCCTGGATTGATCGAGGTCCACCGTGTGGGTGACCCGCGATGGCTCGACGTATTCACCCGGAAACACCAGGTACGGCTGCCATTGCGGATCGTTCAGCAACGCCAGCAGTTGCTCATCGATCTCCGTGCGCGACCAGATGAACGCATGGTTGTCGCGCACCACATCGGCGATCAGCCAACCGGTGTTGCTCGGTTTGAACACTTCCTTGTTGGTCATGATCAGGCAGACCCCGGAACGGGTTTCGACGCTCGGACGCCAGGCGCACAGGCAATGGCTCTCGATCACCCGGCAGGCGCTGCACCGGGGCGCGCGCCAGCCTCGGGCCTGGATCGGCTTGATCCCTTCATCGATGCGCTGATCGCGCAGGCGGGCTACGGCGTTAGGGGCGTGATTCATCGCGGGCGACGCCGGCAGACAGGAAAACTCGACACGAACAACACTCGGCAGGGCAATAAAGGCCGGCAGTCTACCAGAGCGCACGAGCCTGTACCGTCCACCCAGGCTCACCTATAATCCCCGGCCACTGAACGCACAGTCATGTGATCGGTCGAACCACCAGTCACTGAACCAGGAGAGTTTCATGCTGCGCCTTATCGTCCCTACCGTTGCCGTTCTGCTGGCGACGTCCTTCAGCGCTCAGGCTGCGTCGCTGAAAGAACTCGAACTGAACAAGATGCTGCAGAACGTTGCCAAGGAAAGTAGCGTCGGTACGCCACGGGCGATCAACGAAGACATTCTCGACCAGGGGTATACCGTCGAAGGCACCGAGCTGATCAACCACCTCAGCGTGCAAAGCAGCCATGCCCAGAAAATGCGCGCAGACCCCAAGGCCGTGTATTTCCAGTTGGGCTCCACGGTGTGCACCAATCCGGGCTTTCGCAAGTTGATGGCCAAGGGCGCGACAATGCGCTACGAATTCACCGAGGTTAAGACCAACCGCCCGGTCGCGACCGAGCGCTTCCAGGAATCGGATTGCCCGAAACCTGCCAAGACGAAGAAGTAATCAACCCGAGCTTGCGCGCCGCTGCTCATCGTCGGCGCGCAGTTCCGCCACCAGCGCCTGAAGGTAGCGCGAGCGCCATGCCCGCCCTCCCAGTCGACGACAGCATTCCTCCTCAAGACTCACTCGATTGGCCTGCGCCGATTCCAACAGCATCAAGTACAACTGCCTGTCGAGCTCCAGAGTCACCCTGGTCATCTCTCCCGCCTCCATGCCCGATCCGCTTCAATCCATCACGTAGCACCAGCCCTGAGCGCCAAATTGCATTGCCACGCTTGTTATCAGTAAATCAGAGCGGCACGCACCCGGCCGGCAATCTGACGAGCGGCGCTATAGGGCGGTGCACTTATCCAGCGGTTGCCAACGGTCACTTTTGAGCGCCATGATCAGGACAGCAAAGATCGGCTAGATTCAGAAGTGTTCTGAGTATTTGCATCGGGCAGAAAGAGGCTGCCCGCCCAACACCTTGGCGTGCTTGTTTTTATCAAAAGGGAAAAACAGAACCCGCTGGATGGCTTGGTCGCCTTGCTGCAGACCGCATCAAGCCAGGTCAACTTCCAGGCCGCTGCCTGGGCTGACGGCGACACACGAGGTGTCGTGGCCCTGATGAATCTCTCATCCGGGCCAGGGTCCTGTTAAGAAGGAGAAGTTGAATGCCTTATAAACCGAATGACCTGCTCAGTCGTCATTTTGAGAACCTCGGCCACGACCTTACCCGCAAGGTCGAAGAACAACTCAACCTGGTGTCTCCCAACAGCCCCAACCTCCCCATTTACCGTGACATGATCCTGACTGTGCTACGCATGGCACAGGAAGATCACAACCGCTGGAATGCCAAGATCACGCTGCAGACCCTGAGGGAATTGGAACACGCCTTCCGTACGCTCGAACAATTCAAGGGTCGACGCAAGGTCACGGTTTTCGGCTCGGCCCGAACGCCTATCGAACATCCACTGTACGGCCTGGCCCGAGAATTGGGCGCTTCGCTGGCCCGCTCGGACATGATGGTCATCACCGGTGCCGGCGGTGGCATCATGGCCGCTGCCCATGAAGGCGCGGGGCGTGATCATAGCCTGGGCTTCAATATCACCCTGCCTTTCGAACAGCACGCGAACCCGACCGTTGAAGGCACGTCGAACCTGCTGCCATTCCACTTCTTCTTCACCCGCAAGCTGTTTTTCGTCAAGGAGGCCGATGCACTGGTGCTCTGCCCTGGCGGTTTCGGCACGCTAGACGAGGCGCTGGAAGTCCTGACGCTGGTCCAGACCGGCAAAAGCCCACTGGTACCGGTGGTCCTGCTGGATGTTCCCGGGGGCAGATTCTGGCAAAGCGCCCTGGACTTTATCCACGAGCAGTTGGAAGAAAATCGCTACATCCTGCCCACCGACATGAAGCTCATGCGCCTGGTGTACAACGCCGAAGAGGCCGTGGAAGAGATCAATCAGTTCTACCGCAACTTCCACTCCAGTCGCTGGCTCAAGCATCAGTTCGTGATCCGCATGAATCACAAGCTAAGCGAACAGGCACTGCAGCGGATGCAGGTAGATTTCGCCGACCTGTGCCTGAACGATTGTTTTCATCAACATGACTACAGCGGTGAAGAGCACGACGAGGCCCGGTTCAGTCACCTGACACGTCTGACGTTCACCTTCAACGCCCGTAATCATGGTCGTTTGAGGGAATTGGTGGACTACATCAACCTGCCGGAAAACTGGGCCCAACCCGCCCAAAAGCCCCATCCCCTTACCTGGGAGCCGATCAAGGTAACCTGAGCCCATAAAAAAACGGCCCGCTATCGAAATAGCGGGCCGTTTTTTAATTAATCATCCATGCCGCGACCGCTGAACAAGCGGTTGATCATTTCCATGGAGTAGCCTCGGTACGCCAGGAAACGCCCTTGCTTGGCTCGCTCTCGTGCATCGATGGGCAAATGCCCTGAGAACTTGCGACGCCAGGTGTCCGTCAGTTGCTCCTGCCAATCGATACCGCTTTCGCGCAAGGCGAGTTCGATATCCGGGCGTTGCAAACCGCGCTGGCCCAACTCCTCACGAATGCGCAAAGGACCATAGCCGGAGCGGGCGCGATAAGCGACGAAGCTTTCCAGGTAACGGGACTCCGACAGCAGGCCCTCTTCAGTCAAACGGTCGAGGGCCGTGTCGATCAACTCATCGGGCGCGCCGCGCTGACGCAGTTTACGCGTCAGCTCGACCCGACCGTGCTCGCGCCTGGCGAGCAGGTCCATCGCGGTTCGCCGCACCGCGACGAGGGTATCGAGTACGGCGGTCATCGGATCGATCAGATGTCAGCGTCAGCCAGATCGTCAGCGGTCTCGCGATTAGCCACGGACTTGACGTCTGCAACCGGGCTCAACAGTTTGTCACGCAGTTGCTTCTCGAGGGCAGCGGCAACTTCCGGGTTATCCGCCAGGAACTTGGCCGAGTTGGCCTTGCCCTGACCGATCTTGGTGCCGTTGTAGGCATACCAGGCGCCCGACTTCTCGACAAAACCGTGCAACACACCCAGGTCGATCATCTCGCCATTGAGGTAGATGCCCTTGCCATAAAGAATCTGGAACTCGGCCTGACGGAACGGCGAAGCCACCTTGTTCTTCACGACCTTGACGCGGGTTTCGCTGCCGACAACCTCATCACCTTCTTTCACCGCGCCAGTACGGCGGATATCGAGGCGAACCGAGGCGTAGAACTTCAGTGCGTTACCACCGGTGGTGGTTTCCGGGCTGCCGAACATCACGCCAATCTTCATACGGATCTGGTTGATGAAGATCACCAGGCAGTTGGCGTTCTTGATGTTACCGGTGATCTTGCGCAGGGCCTGGGACATCAGGCGAGCCTGGAGGCCCACGTGCATGTCGCCCATTTCACCTTCGATTTCAGCCTTTGGCACCAGTGCCGCCACGGAGTCGACGATGATCACGTCGACCGCGTTGGAACGCACCAGCATGTCGGTGATTTCCAGGGCCTGCTCGCCGGTGTCCGGCTGGGAAACCAGCAGGTCGTCGACGTTGACGCCCAGTTTGCCGGCATATTCCGGGTCCAGGGCGTGTTCGGCGTCGACGAAGGCGCAGGTCGCGCCGGCTTTTTGGGCCTGGGCGATCACGGACAGGGTCAGTGTGGTTTTACCGGACGACTCAGGACCATAGATTTCAACGATTCGACCTTTTGGCAGACCGCCGATGCCAAGCGCAATGTCCAGGCCCAGGGAGCCGGTGGAGATGGAAGGAATAGCCTGACGGTCCTGATCGCCCATACGCATTACGGCACCCTTGCCGAATTGACGTTCGATCTGACCCAAGGCCGCAGCCAAGGCTTTCTTCTTGTTGTCGTCCATTAAAGTCCTCACGTAATCAATAAGGCCTGACGGCCAACACCTGTATAAGTAGCCAGTATTATTCCACAGCGATCGAGGATCGCCTACCCCTGATTTGAGATTTCTACAGCGGCATGTTGCAGCAGCCCCTCTAGCGCGGCCTTCACCGTTTGTCGGCGGACCTCGTCGCGGTTGCCTGAAAAGAAGCGCTGCTCGCTGATCAGCGTCTGGCCAACGGCCCAGGCGAGCCATACGGTGCCCACCGGTTTGCTCGGCGAACCCCCGTCCGGTCCGGCCACCCCGCTGACCGCCACGGCAAAACGCGCCAGGCTTTTGCGCTGGGCGCCCTGTGCCATGGCCTCGACCACTTCTCGGCTGACCGCCCCGACCTTCTCGAACAACTGGGCTGGCACCTCCAGTTGCTGGCTCTTCTGGCGATTGGAATAGGTGACATAACCGGCCTCGAACCAGGCGGAGCTCCCGGGAATCCGGGTAATCGCCTCGGCAATCCCGCCGCCCGTACAGGACTCGGCCGTGGTGACGTGGGCATTGAGCAACTGCAGGCGTCTGCCCAATTCAGCGGCCAGTTCGGTAATGTCGTCCATGGTGCTCTCCTGATTCCACGCGATTGAGGCCTACCGTACACGAGCAGTCGACGCTTGCAAGGCTCGCCGGATTACCGACCCAGCGCTCTGATATAGGCCTGACAGGCCTGCAAGGCAATCAGTCCGCGATCACCGGCGTCGGTGATGGCGATAATTCGTTGAGCATGCGCCGGGTCAAGTCGGGCGCGTGGGGCGCCATGATCCAGGCCGCTGGCGCCGGTGGCGGCAGGCACTGCACAACCGGCGGCAACATCGTTGGCGTCGAGGAGGACTGACAGCCGGACATCGGCAGTAGCAAGGCGATCGCGCAAGCGATCCTGGTCACGTTGGGCATCGCTCAAGGCTCGGTAATGGGTTTGTTCACTGGCGGACAGCTGCCGCTCCAGGGCCAGGCGCCTGTCGGCTTCATGCTGCTGCGAAGCGGCCGCTGCGAGGGTCAATCGATTCAGGGTCTCGGCCTGTAGCCTGGCTTGCTCCGCCAAGGTGTTGCCATAGCGCCAGTCCTGGACTTTCCACGCCACACCAGCGGCCGCCAGCGAAAGCGCCAGCCCGACCGCCGGAGCGAGCCGTAGCAGGAGCGGGCTCATTCGAGCACCTTCAGCGCTTGTGCATACAGGGCTCGACGATCTGCCGCGCCATTCTGGCCACCATTGATCCGCTGGGTAATCTTGTCGAAGTGCCCTGCATCAGCCAGAGCATTGAGCCCATTGATCGACCAGAACCAGGCCGCCGAATGTGCAGCCCACTGGGGTTGCTCCAGCAGCTCGGGGGTCTTGACCAGATCCAGGCCCAGCGCTTCACCACAGGCCTGGTAATTGGCCCGGCCGGTAATCTGGATCAAACCCCGGCCGCGGTACTTCAGGCCATCGCCATCTGCCTCGGGCGTATTACCCAGGCGCAGGGCCAGCGGGCCGGTGTCATATTTCGCCAGGTAGGCGGCGTTGCCCAACTCTCGTACATAACGCAACTGCCCTGACTCATGACCAACCTGGGCGAGGAACGCGGCGACACGCTTGGGACCGACGATCTGGCGACAGCCCATGGCTACATTGAGGACAGGTGTAAAAATGCCGGCATTCGCGCCGGCATTGGGGAGGATACGCAGCAGTTGTGCTGGCGTGATGGGCATGGCGTTCTCCTTGACGCGTTTGACGAACATCGTCGAAAAATCCAATCTTGGCGATGGCGATGTTGAACCGGCACTGTATTCAGAGCGAAACTGCACGAAGCTGCGCTGAACAAAAAGCAATGATTTCAGTCGATTAGCAGATCGTAACCGCCTCAAACACCTTGAGATATCGAGGAAAATCTGGAAACCTCCCAGCATCCAACCCTACCCTTCAACGGCAAGGCCACGTACTCGAATAGTCACCGCACAAACGATGATCTGAACAAGGAAAGACAGATGAGCAAGGAAATTTCAGATAGATCGTGTAGCAAGGATCCTCCCGCCTCCCTGCCAAGGCGAATCTCACCTGGTGAATTGAGAAACACAAAAAGCGGGCCGGTCTTTATTATCGCCTCAGGCAATTCGGCGAAGCATTTCCCCATCCGTGAGTTTGCAGACATCCCGATGATCACCATGAATGGCGCCATATCGATGTTCGCCGACACCGATATAAAACCGTTCTTCTATGTCTGCTCCGATAATGACTTTCCCCGTCAGCAACCCGAGCTGTTTGCCACGGCCATGGGGCTCAGCGAAAACGTTGCCTTATGGGAAGACCAATTCGAAGTCATTGAAACCCAGCCACGCGGACGCACCCTGAGCCTGAAGAAAGCCCCGAGGGCCTCCTTCCTGGCGACGTTATTTGACAGAGAGGAGTCGTTCGTCCGGAAAACATCTTTCCTGAGCAAACGCAGCAAAGACATCGGCTTCAGCAAAAACATCGCCGCCGGCTGCTTCGATGCGCGAACCGTCATGTACCTGGCCCTGCAGATCGCCTACCACCTGGGGTTCAACAAGGTGTTCCTCGTAGGCTTCGACTTGAACCAGGCCGCAGGCCGATTCTATGAAACGGCCCAAGGCAAACGTTCCCCCTGCGGCCTGGACCAGCACTATCACACCCGAATCCTGCCGTCCTTGAAGCTGATGGCGGACGCCGTCATCGACGAACGCTTCCAGGTCTACAACTTATCCGCCACCTCCCGGGTTCCCACGCACATCATCCAGAAAGTCAGCGTCGATGATGCGAAGCGACTGCTTGCGTCCAGATAAATACCGGCCAAAACCGCCCTCATGGGTGGACGTCACGCCTTGGCATCCAGGCAGGTTGCATCAATCAAGCAGCGATAGCTTTTTTCCCGGTCGCCACTGGCGGTAACCTTGTCGATCGACCAGCGACCGCGCATGAAATCCGGCCAGGTGGTATCCAGCAGTACGATGCCCTCGGCGGACAGCCCTGGGTTACCCGGGCACTCGATCGTCACCTTGAGCGCTTCGCGCAGCATCCGACGTACCTCTCCTTCAGCGGCGGCGCGGGCATCGTCGGCGCTCTGGAAGCGCTGGCGCAGGGTCTTGAACGGCGCGATGCCGCTCTCCTCGACCTGCAGCTTGCCCGCCGCCGCATCCCACCAACGGGTCTTGCAGCCTTGGTACTTGGCCCGAGCGCCTTCATCCAGCTTGGCCGAAATGAAGGCGTGGTCGCCCGGAAGATTATTGGTTGTCACCGACAGTTTCATCTCGGGCAGGACCTTGCCCGACAACGACTTCGCCTGGCCGCGCCGGGCCAGCACATATAGCTCGTTGACCGGCTTGGCGACGGCGTCATAACGGTGGGCCAGGCGCGTCAGGAACCCCATGTCGGTTTCATTGGACTGGTCGATGTGCTCGATCTTGATCAGCGACAGGTCCGGCGCTACCCGGGGGGAGAACCCGTGCCGGGAGGTCAACTGACGAAACAGCGCCCCCAAGGTCGTCGGGCCATGGCTGACGGATCGGCGTTGCTTGAACCCGGTCTGGTCCGCCGCGCTGAACGGCGCTGCCGTGGCCACCAGCACGAGTTGCAGGGGAAACAGGAGCGGCGTGCGCCGGGTGATGACGAACTCGCCTTTGTCCACCAGACCCGACTCCAGATAGCCGACCCGCAGGCCAATCTTGCCGCCCAGGCTGGGCAACCCTTCGAGCCCGTCCAGGCTGATGGTGAGGGTCAATTGATCGGACTCGATACCCGCCGCATCGACATGCACCCACTTGAGCAGGCGTTCGTTGAGCAACGCGGCGTTCGCCCCGTAAATTTCCACCGCAGGCGTGAAACCCAATGACATGTCGCCTCCTTAATCCCAGGCCGAAACCGGTGGGGTTGCCACGGGCTTGAGGTCCACTTCCGGCAAGACAACCCATACGCCCGCCGGCAATACCGGGCCCCATTCAGCCAGCCCCGGATTAAGCAACCAGAGCGCCTCCTCGACGATATCGTCACAACGCTCCAGTTCTCGGTACAGCAACAGATTCACCGAATCACCGGCGATACTTCGAACCCTACGCATTGGCGAACTCCATCAATTCAACCACCCAGCCGACCACCATCGCCGTGCCGTCATCAATGATTTCGGTCTGGGTTTCCGTGACCTTGTTGATCTGCCACAGGCCCCAGTTGCGGCCGATGCCATCGACCAACGGCAGGGGGATGCGCTGCGCCTGCAATGCGCGCAGCTCATCGAGACGATCCATGGCGGTCGCGTACATCGACTTGCCCGTGATTGTCAGCCCTTGCAGCCCCTGGCCGATCTGGCTGGACTTGGGTTTGCTGGTGAGAATGTCGATGCTTTTCCAGCCACCGTCCGACGTGTGTACCAACTGGTGGTACGCGAACTTTCTCGACAGCCCAAAGATGAAACTGCCGAGTGCCATTTGTTGACGCATCAAGTACCTCCGTCGGTCAGGGCGGCGTCAGTGCGCATGGCCAGTGAGCTGGGCATGGTCGTCAAGCCGAATTGGCCCGAGAGCTGCTGCACGACCAGGTTGGCCAACTGACTGGCACTGGCCTGGTCCTGGCCGTTGATGTAGATGTTCGCGGTCATGGTGTTCTGATGTGTGGTTGTCTGGGTGCTGGCCAGGTCTTTGCTGACCTGGTCTGGAGCGGCGAGCCTGTCGGCGGCGGGGGCGACGAGTTTTTCCCCCAGGGACGCGCCGGCATCACTCCCCAGCCAGCCGCCCAGCAGTCCGCCAACCAGCCCCCCAATGGCAGTGCCGATCACCGGAACGACACTGCCCAAAGCGGCACCGGCCGCAGACCCCGCAGCCGCGCCTGCCCAGCCGCCACCGGCGGCTCCCAGGCCTGCGCCCATCATCCGTTTGTCGCCGGTCAGCACACCCTCGGCCACATCAGCGACGGCGCCGACCACTTTCAATGGGCCGGGCGCGTTGCGCGTCATCGAGCGTAATGAGGCCGTTGGCCCGAGTGAAAAACGCCCTGCGCCTCCCCGCGAGCCTCGTGTACTGACGCGTATTTTCGGCCCTCTCGTGGATTCGGGACGCTGGCTGGCATTGCTGGTATCCAGCTTGTCCCCAGGAGGATTTTTCCTGAAATCTTCGGAGATCACCTCGCCCAATCGGCCGGGAAGGTGCGCAGCAGCCTTGCCCAACACCCGCTTGGCCACCTGATTGGACATCTCATCCGCTACGGCTTTGAGCAACGCCCCCACCAGCGGTTTGATCGCCGCCCCCAGCAGTACAATGGCCGCAGTGGCTTTAGGTGAAGACTCAGCCAACTCACTCAGGCCATCGGCCAGCGAGCCCAGCCACTGAAACGAGTTATCCGCCACAGGCATCAGGGCGTTTCCCGTGGCCACCGACAAACGCTCGTTGCGGGCGTTGAGGATGTTCAACTGGCCTTGCCGGGTGTTCGACAGCGCCAACGCGTCCTGCCGCACCGAGCCGTCGTTGCCCAATTGCGACGTGGCGTATTGGCCTGGGTCTTTCACCTGCAAGAAGGCGGCGTTCACATCGGGCAGTTTCTGCGCCATGCGCAGCACCGCCTCATCGCCATTGCCGAATAGCGTGGCGGCAAGGGTCGAGCGATTTTCGGCCGGTTGCGCGTTCAAGGCCGCCAGCACCGTCATCACCGTGCCAGGCGCCGTGTCCTTGTCACGCAAACCGCCCGCCACCGCATTGGGCTCCAGGCCCAACTGTTTCCAGGCCATTTGTTCGGTGGCGGAGATCTGGTCACCCTTGCCCAGGGCCGTCGTGAAACCATCCAGCGCCACGCCGGCTTCAGCTTGTCGGGTACCGGTATTGAGCAACGCCGCCGTCAACGCTGCGGCTTGTGCCGGGGCCAGGCCTGCCGTCGTCGCCGCCGCACCGTCACGCTGCAAGACCGCACCGATCTCAGCCGGTTTCGCACCATCGGGTAACTTGCCCAACTGGTTGGTGGCATCCGCCAAGTCAAAGGCTTCGGCGCCGCTGAGCTTCATGGAAATGCGCCAGTCGGCCAGCATTTCGGCGGCCTTCATGGCCGGCATCTCGAACGCCGTCGCAGTGACGCCAGCATCCGAGGCAAAACGCGACAGCGCCAACTGTCGCTCCGAGGCATCGTGCACGTCACTACCGATGCCCTTCCCCGCCGCCAGGCTTTGCATCCTCACCACTTCAACCGCCGTGGTGCCCCTGGCCGCCACCAACGGTGCGGTGGCGATCTGCTGGGTTGACTCAGCCACCTGTTGAATCTGGCGCGGCCCGAATTGGGTGGCCTTTTTCAGATCGGCCATGGCCGAATCCATCGCTATTGCGGGTTTGAGCAGCGCCGGTGGTTCGATACCGCCACTCGACTTGCCCTTTGGCTCACTGGCCGACTCGCCCTTGGCGTCGGTGCCCATCGTTTGGGAGAACAATCGTTGCGCCGACAGCTTTACGGTCAATGATTCGATCGCCGTGGTCAGCACGCCAAGCTTGAGCCCGAGTGTTTCCAGCGCCAGATCGAGGCTCGCCAGTTGGTCCCTGGCGAACGCGCCTTGCGCCGACACGCCACTGGTAAGGCTGGTATTACCGAACGCCAACCCACTCTCGTTGAAGGCTGCGTATTTGAGCGAATATCTATCGTCCGCCATCCCGCTCTACTCCTGTTTCACGCCAAGGCGAGTGATCGCGATGTCGTAGCGGCGCAAGGCCTTGCCGGCGTCCCACTCCAGGATTTCCGCTTCACTTACCGAGTAAATGAGCGGCACCACATCGAGGATCACTTCGATGTCGCGCTCCGAAAGAAGTCCGCCGGTTTGTTTAAAAAATCGTCGATGCGCACCTGCAACTGGGTCCAGTCGGGCACGGTCAGCCGGTCGAGATCGGGAATCATCAGACCGGTGCAATGGGCGGTGATGAACTCGGCGCGTTCCTTGGCCGTCTTCAGTTTTTTCATCGCCTTGGTGGCCCGCAGCACCGGCATTTCCAGGGTCAGCGAAGTCATGCTGCGGCCCGCGACGTCGAGCGGTTGCAGCAGCTGTACCTGGTCAGGGTCGGCGGGTGCGCCGGCCACCTGTTCCAGGAAGTGGGACGTTGGACGGGTGGACATTTCATGCACGTACTGCGCAATGCTCACGTAGTCCGGGCGCTTGAGCTGGTCGAGTTCCTTGACCGACAGCCCGGTGGCCAGCTTGGCCAACTCGAAGAACTGATCGTCTTCGTCATCGCCAGCGCGGGCCAGGGCGTCTTTTTGCGCGGCGTAGTACAGCGGCTTGAGGGGGAGTTGCTCGATCTGTGTTTCGTCGTCACCGGTGATCGGCGACAGCAAGACGTGAACGGGAGGCGTCCAGGACATGGAATCGGTTCCTTGATGAATCAGAGGACAACCTGTGGGAGCGAGCTTGCTCGCGATGACGTCGGATCAGTCAGCATCGATGTGGGCTGACCACCGCTATCGCGAGCAAGCTCGCTCCCACAGGGATTGGGTGCAACTGACGGGCATTCGTTTACGGCAACAACACCGCACGGCGAGCATCGCCGAGGATGTCGACGCCGTTGAGCACGAACTTCTGGGTGCGCACGTCGATGTCGATCACCGGGACGCCGTTTTCCAGGCGGTTGTAGGTGCGGCAGGACAAATCGAGGATGGTCTTGGGCTTCTCGTTCATCTTCAGCGTGGTTTCCTCAAGGGACTTCAACTTGCCGCCCACCGTGTGGTAGGTGAACCAGGTGTTGCCGTCCTGGTCCTGGCCGGCTTCACGCACGTTCAGCAGAATGTCGTCGCCCACACTCACACCCAGCGCCAGCATGATTTCCGGACCGAGGCCTTGCAGCGTCAGCTTGGCCGTCAGCGCTTTGCCGGCCTTGGCCATCTCCTCGCCAATGAAACGGCCGCCACGCATCTCTTCCATCTCGAATTCGATCTTCGGCGGGGTGAAATCTTCCACGGTCGCCGACAACGGCAGGCCCTGCAGGGTGGCCGCGATGGCCTGTCTTACGCGGTTGGTAAACATTAGAGAACGTCCTCCAGGAACTGCTCGATGATTTCATCGCGGGCGTTGAGTTGGTAAATCATGTGTTCGTTCGGCGCGTAGCGGCCGTAGTCGATGACCACGTACCAGGTGCCATTCTTGTACTTCTCGACGCTGTTCAATTCCGGGTGCAGGTACACGCTGCCGCCGGGAATGGTTTCGTCGGCGACCAGGGTTTGCAGCCAGTCGTTGATGCGCTTGACTTCCTGGTCCATGAACGACTTGGTCAGGTTCTTGGCCATGGCCTTCTGGCCGGCCTTCACCAGTTTGCGGCTGATAGCATCTTCCAGGCCGACGTAGCTGATGAACTTGCCGGTGATGGAACGGTTGCCCAGCAGCGAGAAGCCGCCGAGGATGGTCCGGGCGTAGTAGCTGACGCCGTAGCGGTTGAGCAGATCGCCTTCGGTGGAGGTGTCGAGGATGTTGTATTCGACGGTGCGGGAAACGTCTTCGGCGTAGGTGACCTGGTTGCCCGGGCTCTCCCATTGCTTGACCTTGGCGAGGGCGGCGATGGCCAGGCTCGACGGGGCCAGGAAGACGTTTTTCTTCGCAGCCTTGGAGTACACCGCCGGCATGTTGTGCACCACCAGGCAACGGTCGAAACCGAGGTCGGCGCCGCCCAGTTCCTGGCTGTAGGTCACCTGGTCGGCGACCGCGGCGTCCTTGCCATCGAGCACCACACGGGCCTTGATGCGCTTGCCGAACGAGGCGAACTCGCTGGCAACGGCCTTGGTGCCGGTGAAGCCTGGCGCGCCGATGATGGTCAGGTCTTCAGCGACCCCACTCAACGCGGCCAAGCCCAACTTGCGCCCGGTCTGCGCCTCGATACCGCCGATCACGTTGTTCTGCGTGTCGGCCAGCGTGGCGCCCTCTTCGACGATGACCACGTACACCGGCACCTTGACCACTTTGAGGATCTGGTAGACGGCATGGAACAGCGTCCCCGCTTCGGCACCGGTCGGGTCCAACTGGGCCTGGGTGGTGAAGCTGTTGATACGGAACGGGGTATTTTTCGGAATCAGCGGGTTGGCGTTCGGCGCGGTGCCGACCAGCCCGATGACGTTGTCACCCAGGCCACCCATGGCCTCGGGAGATTCAGTGGCATTGACGGTAATGCCGTTGTGCTCGAAGTTCAAAACCTCAGCCATGGTTATTCAGCCTTCTTGTTGGCGGCCTTTTTGGCCGGGGTGGATGCGGAGACCGATTCGCCGGCCTCGGTTTTTTTCAGCTCCAGGCGACCGGCGCTGCGCAAGGCGTTGGCCTCGACGTCGAGCAGGTCGAGTTCCTGGCCGGTGGTCGACCAGTGACCACCTCCGGTGGGAAATGGAAGGAGCACGGTGTAGGTTTGGCGTTGTGCCATTTCTGTTTCTCCAGATATGAAAAAGCCCCTTGGGAAGGGGCTTTGGGTTGTTTTTGACGGATAAGAAAACGCCCCGTCGGTGCGGGGCGTTTATTGGTTTTGCATCGCCAGCCAATCAGGCGCTGCAGGCCTATGCTCGATCAGCGGAAACTCTCCGTCCGCCGGCCAATTGCGCAAGGCACGGCGATAGGCTTGTAACGCCCCATACTGATCAGAAGTCAGTGTAGTCACGGTACCGTCCTCCATTTCGTCGCGATGACGTGTAACAACCCCGTCAGTCGCTGCAAGCTGCTTGTCTCGCCAAGCGCGCTCAGCATGCGCAAGCTCATCCAATGTGGGCAATGGCGGTTCTTGCAACGCCGGACGACCATCGGTCCCAAGCACAATGACTTTAAATCCTCTACCCGACTGAAAAAGCTCAGCGTGCTCCTCATCGGTTATCTCAACGCCTCCATTATCAATTTGATCGAAGGCAAAACGCCCATCTTCCTCAATCCATTTAGCGTACATATTTCCCCCTAGTACCCAATTGCCACCCAATTAAACCCCCCCTCCGTTACCGCGCCGGCGTTGCTGACCACACTGGTTAGATAGCCTGTAAAGCCCGTACGGGTCGGATTACCAACCTGACAAAGCGAGGGGGTTTGTGACGAAGAAGCTCCGCCATAATTGGCGACTACAGCCATGCACGCAGTAGGAAATGCAACGGGAAACGTGACCGGCACCACTCCAGCAGTGCCACTGGTCGAACCATGTCCGGTTTTACATATCCAACCACTGGGCAAAGGCTGACTGGAGTCATAGCCGAACGTCGCAGAAAATACCTTGGAGTACTTCAACGCTACGGTACCGCCGACCAATCGCCATTCGCCCGCCACCTTGGAAAACAGCGCCGAATCACCTTGCCCAAGCACAATCGGAATCGTAGTACCGGATGCGTTGGTTAGAATGTCCGCGCCTGATGCAAGTAGCGTTACCGCGCCAGAACCAGCGCTTAGGACCAGAATCGTGCCGCCATTCGGCACTCCCCCGGTAGATGGCAGGGTAAGGGCCAGCGCCGTTGCGGATGCCGCACTGACGACACCGCCTACGCTAGCGTAGCCCAACACCATACTGGCATTGACCGAATTAAAGTTCGACCATTCAACTCCCATGCGTTTTGCGAACTCGGTCGTGGCCAGAAACTTAGTGCTGTCGAATTGTGCCGCGGTAGCACCAAATACCTTGGAATACTGCAACTGCGCGGATCCAGCAGCCCACCAGGCACTCGCACCATTACCGGTCAGTTCCAGAGAGGCGCCTATTTGCAATTCAATACTTGTAATCTGTCCGGCGCCCGAGTTTATGCTGTCAGTACCAGCACAAACGACAGTGACGACGCCGCTGCCGATATTCCGGAAATGAATTGTGCCCCCTGCCGGCAGGGCATTGACCATCGGTAAAGTGATGGTGAAGGCCCCAATAGTTGTAACCAGCGTGCCAACAGACGAAGCCGTTAAAGTGGTGGTAGTGGTCAAACTTGTAAAGCCGCGATAGTTACCGGCGGCACGCATAACGTATTCAGTCGTCGCGATCGACTTCGTGTTGTCGAATAGCGGCGGCGTATTGGCCGTCGGATTAACCAGCACCGGCGAATTGAGCGGCGCAAATCCTTGAGTGATGTTCTGAAACGTCAACGCCGTAGTGCCCAGTACAATCGTACCGTCGGTAATCAACTGCCAGATCGTGTTGGCAAGCGTCGCGCCCTCCTCCACCGAGACAATCAACCCCGAAGTCACGTCGACGCTCGCATCGGCATCCTTTGCCCGACCCCAAGCACCGTTCGCGGCAATGTAAATACCGTTGTCTTTCGCCAAGGCCTGGGACTTGACCAGGACCCGATTCCCGGCGATCACCGCAACACCATCGATGGCTTGTGCGCCACTCAAGGCAATGTTGGCCGTTGTCGCCACCCGCACCGACTGCTTCCTGTCGAGTTTGGCGAGTTCGTCGGCCACATAGCCGGCCACCCAGGCCCGCGTCGCCTTGACCACCGTATCGTCAATCAACAACGTCACCAGCTCAGCATTACTGGTCTCGAAAATCGATCGAATGTAAAACTCTTTCCCCGAACCGGAAGTCGCCAACACCGGTTTAAACGACTCCGGATATTTGACAATCGCATACAGAATCCCGGTATCGGTCCAGATCCCAGCCTCACGCACATACCAGCCGCCCACATCGGACGGGATGGTGACCTCGGCCAGCAGCCAGCTCGGGTTGTTTTCATCCTGGAACAGCGCATTGAGCGGCCCACGCCAGACTTCGCGCTTGAGTACCGTCGCCGTCGCGGCCGGGTTGTATTCCGCGCCGCCGCCGTCACCAACGGAAATCTGCGACAGCTTGATGGGTGTGCCCGCCGCCTTGCAGGCGGTTTCGTAGGCGATCCCCGCATCGGTGAGCAGGGTGTAGTAGTCGGCCATTTAGGACCCCTGTGGATAAATAGTGGAGGTTTCGACGGTGTAGAGCCCGGCGGCCATAAAAGCCTGGCCCGAGGCTTCGAGCCCTTCGATGACAACCGGATAAACCGTGGTCAGTTCGCCGCACAGCGTCGCGGCGCCGATGACGTGCCTGCCGAAAGCCCTCAAGCCGACAGACACCGTCAAGGTGTCGCGCTCGCTCTTGGCATCGGCCAGGCGACGGTCGAGACGGGCATCGATGACTTCGCTGTAGGGCTGCTCGGTAAACGCCCTGACGGAAAAACTGTAGGGCGGGCCCGGTGGCGTTTGCTCATACCAGGCGCGTACTTCAGGCATCAGTTGCAAACCCTTGGCGGCATTTTCCAGCGCCTTTCGCGTCCCGGCCTGCCGCGCGGTGGGCCAGGCGAGTTCAACGGTCAGGCGCTTTTCAGTCTCAGGCGCCGCAGAGCTCCACTCGCCGACGCCGCGGTCCGCCGCGAGATACGGCAGGAATGCGAGGGGCGTGGCCGCCGGGTTCATCAGCTCGGGAAACGGCGGATCGATGCGTTCGAGCAGCCGGGCGAAACCGAGATCCAGCGCCCGTTCCAGTGGCGAACTGTTGATCGGCAGCAGGCCCGGGCGGGGTGTGTCGTCAGTCATAACGTCTCCACCTCGACCTCGACGCCCGTGCAATACGGGGCTTGAAAAGCCGTCGTCACGATCGGCTGGAGCGGTTCGAGAATCTCCAACTGAACCGCACCTGCGCTGTGCAGCGTGTAGTCGATCCAGCTCGGGTCCACCCGACCTTCCAATCGATGACACGCCTCGGCGTATTCCCGCAATTGCTGTTCGGCGGCAACCTGGGTCAAGCCCGAATCCGGGCCGGCGTTGATCTTCGCCACGACGCGGATTTTGTAGGGTTTGATCTGCGCGCCCTGGACAATAACGAGGTCCGTTTCCGGTCGCACATCAGGCCGAGCGAAATGCTGGCGAACACCGTCGAGCAACGCTTCGGACGGCGTCCCATCCCCCTCACGGGACAACACCGTGACCGTGACCTGGCCCGGCGCCGTCCGACGTGCGTTACCATCCTTGACCTGTGCCGCACGACCGTCCGGGTCGAAGGTGTAGGTGACTGTCACCACACCGGCCGAGGCGTTTTCCACCTTCACGACAGGCCGTTCCCCCAAGGTAAAAATCTCTCGCCGATACTGCATGCGCGAGCCCGCCGCCGGAGCATGGGGCGCCAGGTAGTAGCGCAACCGCGCATCGTCATCGCTCTCGTAGACCGGAGGAATGGGAGGGAACGCCGCAGGATCGCCCGGGTCGAGCAACTGACGATCAAGCCCCATGTCCGCCAGGCGAGCATCGAGGTTGGTCCCGGTGGCCCACCACGCCAACATCTGCTTGATGCGAGCGTTGTATTTGCGTTCGTGGGTTTGCAGCCGGACACAGAACGCCTCAAGCGCCAGGGTCAGCAGTTCGCTTTCGTTTTCGAGGCTGTCCACCAGCTTCGCCGCGCTGGCGGGAGAGCGTGCCGCGACGTACTCGACCACGAAGGTCTTGAACTCCGCGAGAAGGTCCTCGAATGCTTCGACGGTGACGATGGCCGGTTCGGCCAACTGGTTCTGGCCGGGTATCAACATGCTCATGTCACCACCTCGAAAGTCTGTTTGCGGTTTTTCCAGGTGCCGGCGAAACGCAGCAGCAATCCGGCACCGTGCCGGCTGGCGACAATGACCTGCGGCTCGAAATCATCGATGCCATTCTCCGGGTTGTAGAACGCTTGGGCCGCGTGGCTCTGGGCGAGGATCAGCAGGTCGTCGCCGAGGTTCTGCCCCAGCAACTGCGTGAGTGCGCAGCCGTACAACGGGCGCTTCTGGCGAGTGCCCAACGGCGTGGTCAATGCACGGGTGGCGCGCTGCACGAACTGCAGCCAGTCGTCGACCGTGGCGCCGGTATTTCGATCGATTCCAATCATGAGGAAATCTCTTATGCGGTACTGATGACGCGTCCCTGGTGATCCACCACCGGGCCGCTCAGGTGCACACCGGAAGCGTCGAGCCGAATGCCGACGGCGCCGACTTGCAATTCGATGGCCTCGGCTGTCATCGCCAACCGCGACGGGCCAATGTTCAACTGCAGGGCTTCACGAGAACCGCTGAACGCCGCCGGGCCGTTTTGCCAGTGCAGGACATGGCTGGCATGGTCGTAGCCGTTTTCCGTACCGTCCTGATAGAGGCGCCGCGTCAGCGAGGCCTGGGTCGAGACGGGCGGGAACTGACCGCCGTTGAGGCCGAACAACGCCACCGCCTGCCCGCCGCTCTCGCCGCCGCCATGGTTCAGCAGCAGACACTGCTCGCCCACGGACGGAATCCGCGACTCGCTCTGGGCGCCGGCGCTCGGATTGAAAAAGCGGATCGCCGGTGTCAGCAACCCGCCATGGCTGACCTTGCAGGTGTTGCTGGCCGCATCGACTTCCTGGCAAACGCCAATGCGGCAGAAACTCTCCGCACGCCGATGCAGGTCTTCCAGCTCGGTTTCCATCTGTGCCAGACGCTCGATGATCGGCCCCAGATGCATCCGTAACAGCCCATCGAACATGGCTCAGCCCTCGAGTGCGGTGTATTGATCCGGGTCGTCGATGTTCGACACTTCCCAGGTACGGGCAAATTTCGGGATGCCCAACGGGTCCTCCAGCAGCGTCGGGCCGAGGTACAGGGTTTGGTCGAAGGAAAGGGTCCAGGCGGTGTAAGCCCGTGCTTCGTGGATGAACGTGGATGCGAGGCCATCGATTTCCGTGGGCAGATCGCATTGATCGCCCGACAGGCCCCAGCGGTTATCCACGACCAAGTGCTTCAATTCACCGGCCAGATCGCAGGCCTCCCAGCCTGGAACGGCCATGACCACTTGCAGGGAAACCGTCAGGACATGGGCGATACGCCCGTCATTGGCACGGTTGCCTGACGCATCGCGTTCAATGGCAATCAGCACCCAGGGTTGGTCGTCGGTGCCATCGAAATCCTGGGGGCTACCGACTTTCAAGGTGGGATAAGTGATGCGCAGCGTCTGGGCAATGGCGGCGAACAGCTGCGACGGTTTTTCGATAAGGACGGGCATTGATCGCCTCCTTGTGAATGGATCAGCGATGTGGGTTCACGGTTGGTCGGGAGGAAGGTCCCGCGGTGGCACTTCGCAAACGCCGATCCGCTTGGCGACCCAGCGCTCGTAAAGACCGATCGCCACATCGGCACCGGCCATGGCGGTCAGGCAACCCAGGGCGCAAGCACTCCAGATCGACATGCCGAGGGCATACAACAGCATGGTTGCCGAAACCCCGCAGACCACGCAGGCACCGGAGCGCAGGACCACGCGGCGCAGCAACGGCCAGCCACGGGCCCCCTCCTTGTCGGCGCGCCACATCTCGCCGGACACCCCGCCCACCAGGGCGAGCACGATGACCAGCCAGATCGGCATGTCCAGCAACGCTTGTTGCTCGTTTGTCATGTCTCGTTTCCTGGGGTGATTAAGATTGGGCGGGTAAGTTGTTTGAAGTTGAAAGAGAGGTGGGTCATTGCAACCCGTTAAGTCACTGGAGGCGGCGTTCAAGCGTTTGTCAGGTCATTGAAGGCCGACATCACTTTGGCGCAGCGCAGGTCGCGCCTTTGTAAGTCATGGTGTAGGTGTAGTGCCTGTCCCAAGGCAGCGGTAGCGCACTGGGTGCTGCCCATTCCGCGTAGTTACCCGACATCGAACCTGCGGCATCGAACTTGCCCATGGCAATGGTCGCGAGATTGTTGGCGCTCCCTGCACCCGGCATTGGCACACTTCCATTCCATTGGAGATCGTCCCCGTTCTGGAACCATGCGCCCTTCCAACCGGCCTGGGAGCTCGAGTACCAGGTATTGTCTTCTTTGAAACAGATCGTCTGGTTGGCATAAAAACCGCCGCCCGGAACATGGTACGAAGCGAATTGCCAGGAACCGACAGGCGAGGTTTCGGCAGACGCATGGAGGGCCTGGGTCGCCAGGACGGCTGCGAGCAGCATGCTGAATAATTTTTTCATTAGCTTACTTCCCTTAGATAAATAGGTTTTTGAGGCGCGTTAATACAACTCTTTTAACTGGATACCTCCGGAGCCCCTGTTACGCCTACCGAGTAATCAGCATGTCCACACTGGTCGCGTCGCAAGAGTTGTTAGCCTTCCTGTCGATAACCAGATAAAGCAAAGACGTCGGCGTGACTGCGACGTTGTTCAACATGAACGTAGTGCTGCCGCCGTTTGCCAGGCTCCCGGACTGGAGCACGGTGTCACCCAGGTTCAGCGACCAGCCAATACCATCCCCGCAGGCGTTATGCAGGTCGTTGACCCGACCCAGCACGTTGATGTTGCCAGTGACAGGACTGGCCCAACGGAAGATGCTCTGGCTGTTGGTACCGGGATGTGTGGCTACGTCGCCCTGCTTGAATACGAAACTGGTGCCTGAGCCGGTGAAGGTGAAATTTGCGTTGGGAATGGAAATCCACGCTCCCGTAGCATCGTCCCGCCAGCAGGTGGTTGGCTGACCATTGCATGTCCCCGCCTTGAACGTAGGAAAGAGCGTGTAGTTGGCCGAGGCATTCACCCCCGATTTGTTTTGCATGAATGACCATGGCGAACCGGGGGGCGCGGCTTCGGTCATCAGGTACATGTCCCGGGCCAGGTTCCACGACATGGCCGTATCAGCCCAAGTGTTCAGGGACACGAAGGACGACAGAAACGCAGTCGCCAGTAGGATTTTTTTGAGCAATTTCATTTTTCTTACCTCGATGGATGTCATTGAGCACGGAGTGCAGGGTCTATTCCACACGCTGTTCGCTCGCCGGCGCTCACTCGAGGCTCAACGGCCTTCACATGATTCAACGTCCCACACCGGGAACATTTGATCTGGAGTTCGGTGTTCTCGCCCACGCGGGCCAGAAGTCGTTTGCAGTGACCGCATCTGAAATCCTTCAACATTGAAAGCCCTCCATTGGCGGCGGTGATGTGGTTGAACGCACCTCACGGTGCAGGCATTCCAAAAAGCCCGGTTGCCCAGGCTTTTCAGTAATGCGCTTGATCTTTCGGCGCGACTGGCGCGGTACGGATCCATTCAAATTGTTCCTCCGGCCGCGGTCCCTGCCCGCCGGATAACTGCTTCTGGTGCTTTACGCTGCACACCCGGGTCAGTTGCCAACCCTCTGAACCGTTAAGGCCGGTTCATCGCTGCCTGTTGGTGGAACTAAAGAGCTTCGTTGCCAGCCACTTTGTCGAGCGGCTTGGACACAGAATATGCATGGATGCATATACAGTCAATGCGCAAATGCATTTATTTATGCGCGAAAATGCGCAGACGCATAAACCCCTCGTAGATACAGGGGTTGAGGGCTTTCGAGAGACGAAAAAAAACCCGCACGACGGCGGGTTTTATCTGACAGCGGGGGGGGTTAACGGGCGTACATGCCCCACCAGAAGACGTGGCCGAGGATGACGATTTGCTCGTCCTGCATTTCCTGGAACGTGTAGTCCTCATCCGGATGTTCGTCGCGATTGAAGCTGCGCAGGCGGATGCCGGTGGGCAGGCGATAAAGCTGCTTCACCCGCAGTTGGCCGTTGTGATTGATGGCGTAGAGGTCACCGTCGACGATGTCGCCGATCCCGCATTTGCCTGCGTTCACCCCGACCGTGGCACCGTCGCGCAGCACCGGCAACATACTGTTGCCGCGCACCGTCACGCACTTGGCCTGGTCGAACTGCACGCCGTTATGGCGCAGGCTGCGCTTGCCGAAGCGCAGGCTTGAGCGCTCGCTTTCCTCGATGACGAATCTTCCTGATCCAGCAGCCAATTCAACCTCGCGCAGAAAAGGGACCGACACTTCGTCTTCTTCGACGGGTGTTTCGTCGTCCCACAGGCTTATGTCCTTGAGTTCGGAATGCGGCTCATCGCGGCGAGCATTGCCACCGGGCGCAACGTCCGCGCGCCCGCGCAACTGGTCAGTGCTCACGGCGAAGTATTCGGCGATCTTCGAGATGTGTTTATCCGAAGGGTCGACGATCTTGCCGCTGAGGATCCGCGAGAGGGTGGACTGAGGCACGCCGGTACGCCGGTGAAGCTCCGTGGGGGAGATCCCGTGCTGATCGAGCAATGCTCTTAATACGGTAGAAACGTTGCGTTTTTGCATAACGCGCATAGTGCTTGTTCTTTTCGCAGAAGACAAATGCTGTTTTGCATAAATATGAGATACGGCTCACTTGAAGCATATTCAGTCATTGTGGCGAGGGGATTTATCCCCGCTGGGGCGCGAAGCGGCCCCCAAATCCCGCGGCCGGCGTGTCAGGCAGATTGAATTGACTCTAGGGCTGCTTCGCAGCCAACGGGGATAAATCCCCTCGCCACAAGAGCTTGCTGGTCACGGGGAATTTCCCCTACAACTTCTTGGGAAATCCCTCGATTCGCGTCCTTCAAATGTGCGACACCAGGCTACGTCGCCTTGCGCCTCTGCCTACAACTGCGCCAGAATCCGCCGGCTTGTCCACCTTGGATCCCATCGGTACTTTGGTCTCGTCACTGCCCATCAGTGATCGGGTTTAGTCGCTCGGTATTCCAAGGTGCTCATTGCTCCATTCAGTCAGGTACTTCTATTCCTGCACTTGATGGTAGCTGTGCGCAGGGCGCCCTCGGGCGCGCCGGTTTCTTGGATCCCCGGTCGACTAACCTGCGTACAGCTGCCCCCCTCGTTTAGTCGCGAGTGAGTGGTGGCTCAACTTCAAGGATCCATAGAATGCCGAAGCACACTCCAAATCCCCCGGACGATCACGTCTCCCGCAACACCAAGAAACTCGATGACGCAGCCACCCGCGCCCTGGACTATTACCTCAAGCCGAAAGCCGACAAAAACACCTGCGACACACCCGACACCCTTTTCATCATCGCCCCCGACATCGACGCCGAATGCCTGCTCGCCAACCTCAGCGAAACCCTGGCCTCGGCCAATGCGATGGTCAGTGACCTGGCGTTCGACCTGGAGGGCTCGCGACGACATATCGCGTTGGGGGTCCAACAGATGATTGAGCTGGGCCAGTTGCTGGCGAATCGGGCGTTGGATGTGGTTGAAGTGAGGTAGGCCTTCTAAGAGAAGCCCGAGTAATCACTGTGGGAGCGAGCTTGCTCGCGATAGCGGTAGTCCAGTTACAACCAAGTTGTATTGGCAGCCGTCATCGCGAGCAAGCTCGCTCCCACAGGGGAAACGCGGTCCCACCAAGAATCAGGTCGGCTATCAGGCCGCCTCGCGGTGGACGTTGATCTCGGCGCCCCATTAACCACGCTGGCTGAACGAAGGTATTGCGCAGTGGGCAACCCGGCATGGATGCCGGGTTAGCCGCGCTGGGCCATGGATGGCCCTTCGCGGCGGCCCACGGAGCAATGCCTTCGTTCAGGCATGCCGAGCCTAGGCGAGGCACCGAGTGGTGGGGCAAAAGCGCTTTGCTTACTTTCGCGCTCTTCGAAAGTGAGCCGCCGTAAGGGCGGAACCATAAGTAGCCGTTGCCGCAGCAACGGATATACACACAATCCCAAACGCTGGGTAGCACCAGACCACCCATGTTAACCTTGCGCCCATCGCGGAAAAGCCGGGCCAATGCCCCTCCTTTTGCCCCACACCTTTCAACGAGCTTGCCTGACACCCCATGAATACAGCCGTGAACGACCTCTCCAGCCACACGCCCATGATGCAGCAATACTGGCGCCTGAAGAACCAGCACCCCGACCAGCTGATGTTCTACCGCATGGGCGACTTCTACGAAATCTTCTACGAGGACGCGAAGAAGGCCGCCAAGCTGTTGGACATCACCCTGACGGCGCGTGGGCAATCGGCGGGCATGGCGATTCCGATGTGTGGGATTCCTTACCACGCGGCGGAAGGTTACCTGGCGAAGCTGGTCAAGCTCGGCGAATCCGTGGTGATTTGCGAGCAAGTCGGCGACCCGGCCACCAGCAAGGGCCCCGTGGAACGCCAGGTCGTGCGGATCATCACCCCGGGTACGGTCAGTGACGAGGCCTTGCTGGATGAACGTCGGGACAACCTGATCGCCGCGGTGTTGGGCGATGAGCGCCTGTTCGGCCTGGCAGTGCTGGACATCACCAGCGGCAATTTCTCGGTGCTGGAAATCAAGGGCTGGGAAAACCTGCTGGCGGAGCTGGAGCGGGTCAACCCGGTGGAACTGTTGATCCCCGATGACTGGCCCAAAGACCTGCCGGCAGAAAAACGCCGTGGCGTGCGACGTCGGGCGCCGTGGGATTTCGAGCGTGATTCGGCGCTGAAAAGTCTCTGCCAGCAGTTCTCCACCCAGGACCTCAAGGGCTTCGGCTGCGAAAACCTGACCCTGGCCATTGGCGCGGCCGGTTGCTTGCTGGCCTATGCCAAGGAAACCCAGCGCACCGCCCTGCCTCACTTGCGCAGCCTGCGTCACGAACGCCTGGATGACACCGTGGTGTTGGACGGCGCGAGCCGCCGCAACCTGGAACTGGACACCAACCTGGCCGGCGGGCGCGACAACACGTTGCAATCGGTGGTCGATCGCTGCCAGACCGCCATGGGCAGCCGCCTGTTGACCCGCTGGTTGAATCGGCCGCTGCGGGACCTGACCGTGCTGTTGGCGCGTCAATCCTCCATTACCTGCCTGCTGGATCGTTATCGCTTCGAGCAGTTGCAACCGCAGCTCAAGGAAATCGGTGACATCGAGCGAATCCTCGCCCGTATCGGCCTGCGCAACGCCCGTCCCCGTGACCTGGCCCGCCTGCGCGATGCCCTCGGCGCCTTGCCTGAACTGCAAGTGGCGATGACCGACCTCGAAGCGCCGCACCTGCAACAATTGGCGCGCACCACCAGCACCTACCCGGACCTGGCCGCGCTGCTGGAAAAGGCCATTATCGACAACCCGCCAGCGGTGATCCGCGACGGTGGTGTGCTGAAAACCGGCTACGACGCCGAACTCGACGAGTTGCAAGCGCTGAGCGAAAACGCCGGACAGTTCCTGATCGACCTCGAAGCCCGGGAAAAAGCCCGCACCGGCCTGGCCAACCTCAAGGTCGGCTACAACCGCATCCACGGCTACTTCATCGAGCTGCCGAGCAAGCAGGCCGAGCAAGCCCCGGCCGATTATGTTCGCCGCCAGACCCTCAAGGGCGCCGAGCGTTTCATCACCCCGGAACTCAAGGCGTTCGAAGACAAGGCGCTGTCCGCCAAGAGCCGCGCCCTGGCCCGGGAAAAGATGCTCTACGAAGCACTGCTCGAGGACCTGATCAGCCAATTGCCGCCGTTGCAGGACACCGCCGGTGCCCTGGCGGAACTGGACGTGCTGAGCAACCTGGCCGAACGCGCGCTGAACCTGGACCTGAATTGCCCGCGCTTCGTCAGCGAGCCGTGCATGCGCATCAGCCAAGGGCGTCACCCGGTGGTCGAGCAAGTACTGACCACACCGTTCGTGGCCAACGACCTGAGCCTGGACGACAACACCCGCATGCTGGTGATCACCGGTCCGAACATGGGCGGTAAGTCCACCTACATGCGCCAGACCGCACTGATCGTGCTGCTGGCCCACATCGGCAGTTTCGTCCCGGCGGCCAGTTGCGAATTGTCCCTGGTGGACCGGATTTTCACCCGGATCGGCTCCAGCGACGACCTGGCCGGTGGACGTTCGACCTTCATGGTGGAAATGAGCGAAACCGCGAACATCCTGCACAACGCCACCGAACGCAGCCTGGTGCTGATGGACGAAGTCGGACGTGGCACCAGTACCTTCGACGGCTTGTCCCTGGCCTGGGCGGCAGCCGAACGCCTCGCGCACCTGCGAGCCTACACGTTGTTTGCCACTCACTACTTCGAACTCACCGTATTGCCGGAAAGCCAGCCGCTGGTGGCCAACGTGCACCTCAACGCCACCGAGCACAACGAGCGTATCGTGTTCCTGCACCACGTGCTGCCTGGTCCGGCCAGCCAGAGCTACGGCCTGGCAGTGGCACAATTGGCCGGAGTGCCGAGCGAAGTGATCAGTCGGGCCCGTGAGCACCTGAGCCGCCTGGAAACCACCAGCCTGCCCCACGAAGCGCCACGCTCGACCAAGGGCAAACCGGCCGCACCGCAGCAAAGCGACCTGTTCGCCAGCCTGCCACATCCGGTGCTCGACGAGCTGGCCAAACTCGATCTGGACGACCTGACCCCACGCCGGGCGCTGGATTTACTCTATACATTGAAGACACGGATCTAACGCACAGGCTTTCAAGCTGTTAGAATCTCGCGCGGTTTGGGATGCTGCAGGCAATTAGCCTGGTCTGCAGACTATCGCTCCCGAACCTGGCGAGCCCACCGTGAACGGGTTCCGCTGCCGCCGCCTGAGGAGAGAATTAGAAATGACCTTCGTCGTCACCGACAACTGCATCAAGTGCAAGTACACCGACTGCGTAGAAGTCTGTCCGGTGGACTGCTTCTACGAAGGGCCGAACTTCCTGGTCATTCACCCGGACGAGTGCATCGACTGCGCCCTGTGTGAACCGGAATGCCCGGCGAACGCCATCTTTTCGGAAGACGAAGTGCCGGCCGGCATGGAAAACTTCATCGAGCTGAACGCCGAACTGGCGGACATCTGGCCGAACATCACCGAGAGAAAAGACCCGCTGCCGGACGCCGCAGAGTGGGATGGCAAGACTGGCAAGATCGCAGACCTGGAACGCTGATTACCATCGTTCGCTGAAAAGGCCCCTTGCGGGCCTTTTTGCTTTTCCGGATTCAAGAAATCGCAGGCAAAAAAAAAGGGGCGGTTTGACCCGCCCACATTTTTTCCCTAATCCCTTTAATCCTATTCATCGTCCTGATGAATCGCGTCCTGCGATGTCCTTCCTTCCCATCGTCCTTGACGGGTGTGTCTGTCCGTCGACACAGGACAGATATTAGTATTTTCCCAGGCGAGTGCAACACGGCTGATACAGGTGGCTGGCTCTGTCACGCCACATTCACAAAATAAAAGTCTTTATAAATCATATAAGTACAAAAAAATCACGACACTTATAGCTGTCTGTCCCGCCAATGAGAAACCGATCGCTTACGCAACACTAGGCAAAGGCTTACAAGTCGAACCTACAAATAGAGCGGCTATGGAAAAAACAATCTTTCGGAAACGGAAAAGCCCCGAACCAGTCGGGGCTTTTCTTGCTGCGCTGCATTCAGGTCATTGAAACAGCGACTCGCTCGACAAGCCGTTCTTCTCCAGGATCTCTCGCAGACGCTTGAGGCCTTCCACCTGGATCTGCCTGACCCGTTCACGGGTCAAACCAATCTCCAGGCCTACATCTTCAAGGGTGCTGCTTTCATGCCCCCGCAAGCCGAAGCGGCGGATCACCACTTCCCGTTGCTTGTCGGTCAGCTCCGAGAGCCACTGGTCGATGCTCTGGGACAGGTCATCGTCCTGCAACAGCTCGCATGGATCGGTAGGTCGATCATCGGTGAGGGTGTCCAGCAAGGTTTTATCCGAGTCCGGCCCCAGGGAAACGTCCACCGAGGAGACCCGCTCGTTGAGCCCAAGCATGCGCTTGACCTCACCCACCGGTTTTTCCAGCAGGTTGGCGATTTCTTCAGGTGAAGGCTCATGGTCGAGTTTCTGGGTCAACTCGCGGGCAGCCCGCAGGTAGACGTTCAGTTCCTTGACCACATGAATCGGCAACCGGATCGTCCGGGTCTGGTTCATGATCGCCCGTTCGATGGTCTGGCGGATCCACCAGGTGGCGTAGGTCGAGAAGCGGAAGCCGCGCTCGGGGTCGAACTTCTCAACGGCGCGAATCAGGCCCAGGTTGCCCTCTTCGATCAGGTCCAGCAGCGAAAGCCCACGATTGACGTAGCGTCGGGCGATTTTCACCACCAGGCGCAGGTTGCTTTCAATCATGCGTTTTCGACCGGCCGGGTCGCCACTTTGCGACAGCCGCGCAAAATGAACTTCTTCCTCGGGAGAGAGCAGTGGCGAAAAACCGATTTCGTTGAGGTACAGCTGAGTGGCGTCAAGCGCCCGGGTGTAATCGATGTACTTATGTTGTTTAAGTGAAGCGGAGTGTCTGGATTTGGCACGAACGGAAGGTGGAGTCGCCCCTTCATCATTCGACATCGAATCCATAGCGATGCCGGTCTCCATAAGGAGAACCTCATCGTCGATGTCAAACTCCGGCACTTCTTTACTGAGAGCCATTGTTATAGTCCTTTGGTGAGTTCGACCTCAAGCTCAAGCGACGCCTTTATCCTTGGCAACGCTGGAGCCTGTTCCCTCTACGTGACGGAACAGGCTGACAATCAAATCAACGACGTGGCAGGAATTGCAGCGGATCGACTGGTTTACCTTGTCGGCGAATCTCAAAGTGCAGTTTCACCCGGTCCGTTCCCGTTGATCCCATTTCGGCAATTGTCTGTCCGACCTTGACCTGCTGCCCCTCCCGAACCAACAGCCTGCGGTTGTGACCGTAGGCACTGACGTAGGTATCGCTGTGTTTGATGATCACGAGTTCGCCGTAGCCCCTCAAACCACTCCCGGCGTACACAACCGTGCCATCAGACGCGGCTAAAACAGGCTGTCCCAAATCCCCGGCGATATCAATTCCTTTATTCAAACTACCGTTTGAAGAGAATTTTCCAATGAGAACGCCATTAGAAGGCCATCCCCAGCCAGTCGGGGCGGGACCCGCAGGAGGCATCGGAGCAGGGGCCGGTTTGCTCGCGACGGACGGTATTACCGCTGTTCCAGACCCCGCCGGCCGGCGAATGACAGTGGTTTTGCTCGACGACGAAGCCGTCGAACCCGACTGTGTCACCACTGCGGTAGGCGTTGAACCGCTACGGCCATCGAAGCGAATTGTCTGACCGGGGTGAATCGTATAAGGCGCAGGAATGTTGTTGCGCGCCGCGAGGGCCTTGTAGTCCCAGCCGTAGCGAAAAGCGATGGAAAACAGCGTATCGCCGCGACGGACTACATATTGGCCCGTCGTTACCGTAGGACGTTGAGGTGTTGCACTGTTGCGATCGACAACCCGGACATTGCTCGACGGCGTACTGGAACAACCGACCAGCAAAGTGCTCAAGACAAGGCCAGTCACCAGGCGCTGAAAGCTCGTGATACCCATACGCTGCGCAATGACTGTGAGACTCACCCGCCGCTCCCTTTGTGGTGGCTGAAAAATTGGAGGCTGCCTGTCCAGGCAGCGTTCATACAAATATAGCTGGCAACGACTGCGCCTCTATTAATGAAGCGCAACGCGCCGCCGCACACGTTTGCTCGACGCCATTGGGCTCTGTTCAGCGAATCGGTGCCGCTGTAAGACACAGGCGTGGCCACGGAATTCAGCGCCTGTTTATAAATGCTCAGGCCAACGGTCCATTGAGCAACGGCACGAACCGCACCGCTCCCAGGACGTGTCGCGAAAAACCGTGTTCTTCGCGCACGATCAGCATCAATTGCTGGACTTCACCGGCGCCCACGGGAATGACCAGCCGCCCACCAGGGGCGAGCTGATCCAGCAGGGCCTGGGGCACGTCGGTGGCCACGGCGGTCACGATGATGCCGTTGTAGGGCGCCAAGGCCGGCCACCCTTCCCAGCCATCGCCCCAACGAAACACCACGTTGCGCAGGTTCAGCTCCACCAGGCGTTCCTTGGCGCGATCCTGCAGCACCTTGATCCGCTCGACGGAAAACACCCGCTCGACCAGTTGCGACAACACCGCCGTCTGGTAACCCGAACCGGTGCCGATCTCCAGCACCTTATCCAGCGGCCCGGCCTCGAGCAGCAACTCGCTCATGCGGGCCACCATGTAAGGCTGGGAAATGGTCTGGTTGTGGCCGATGGGCAACGCCGTGTCTTCATAGGCGCGATGGGCCAGGGCTTCATCGACGAACAGGTGCCGCGGCGTGCGGCGAATCACTTCCAATACCTGGGCGTTGGACAGCCCCTCTTCGTAGAGGCGCTGGATCAATCGTTCACGGGTCCGCTGGGAGGTCATGCCAATCCCGCGGCGCATCATATCGTCTTGCTCACGAGCCATCAGCGCAGCCCCTCCAGCCAGCCATCGAGACTTCGAAAGGCGTCATTGAAGGTGCGGTCCAACTGCAACGGCGTGATCGAGACATAACCTTGCATCACTGCATGGAAGTCGGTGCCCGGCCCGCCGTCCTCGGCATCCCCGGCGGCGGCGATCCAGTAGCCGGCCTTGCCGCGTGGGTCGACCACGTGCATGGGCCTGGCAGCGCGGGCGCGGTGGCCCAGGCGCGTGAGCTGGATGCCACGGATATGATCGAGCGGCAGATTCGGGATATTCACGTTCAGCACCGTACGTGGCGGCAGGTCCAGCGCACCATGGGCTTCGACCAATTTACGGGCGAAGTAGGCGGCGGTCGGCAAATTGTCGACCTGGCGTGAAACAAAGGAAAAGGCGAACGACGTGTTTCCCAGGAAGCGACCTTCCAGGGCAGCGGCGACTGTCCCGGAATAAAGCACGTCATCCCCCAGGTTGGCGCCCAGGTTGATGCCCGACACCACCATGTCCGGTGCTCGTTCCAGCAACCCGTTGATACCCAGGTGCACGCAATCGGTCGGGGTCCCGTTGAGGCTGATGAAACCATTATCCAGATAGCAGGGGTGCAACGGACGGTCGAGCGTCAGCGAGCTGCTGGCGCCGCTTTTGTCCTGGTCCGGAGCGATGACCACGCACTCGGCAAAATCCGCCAGCGCAGCATAAAGCGCGGCAAGACCGGGTGCTGTCACCCCGTCGTCGTTAGAAATCAGAATACGCATGGGCTGTCCGTCTGCCCCACCGGCACCAGATCGACGAGTTCGCGCACCAAGACAGTGGCGAAACATCCGGCCGGCAGGACGAATTCCAGTTGCAGAATGTCAGGCTGGGGATAATGCCACGACAGCCCGCCAATGGGCAGTCGCAGGATGCGACGTTCGTGACTCATTCCCGCGTTTATCAACCAGTCCCGCAGATCGGCCTCGCCCTCGGCGATGGCCTGTTCCAACTCAAAGGTCGCGCCGGCGGCAGGCGATGGTCCCTCGCCCCATTGCGGCCCGGTCGGATGCAGGTCGAGTATGGCCAGGCGCGGATCGCTGCACTCAGCCTCACCGGCGGGGAAAAAACTGCGGCTGTCGGTGAAGGCCAGCAAGTCGCCGACCTGTGCCTGTTGCCAGGTGCCATCGGCGACCCGCGCCGCCAACACCCGGTTGAACAGGAAACTGCGGGCGGTGGACAACAATCGCGAGCGCACGTTGCGCTGTTCCGGCAAAGCCTTGCGCGCGGCCCAGGCACGGGCATCGACGACATTGCCGCCGTCATGGCCAAACCGTTGGGCGCCGAAATAATTGGGGATGCCCTGGCGCATGATCTGTTGCAGCCGCGCCTCGATGGCGGCCACGTCCCCCTTGAACTGGGTCAGGCGCAGGGTGAAGCCATTGGCCGAGTGCGCACCGCGTTGCAGCTTGCGTCGATGCCGGCCGGTCTTGAGGATCTTCAGCGTGTCGTTCTGCGCCGCCGACAGGTCGGGATCGGCCTTGCCCGGCAGTTGGACGCTGAACCACTGGCGGGTCAGGGCCTGGCGGTCCTTGAGCCCGGCGTAGCTGACGGTGCGCAACGGCACGCCGGCGGCCTTGGCGATGCGCCGGGCGGCCTCTTCAGTGTTCAGGCCGCGCTTTTCCACCCAGATCCACAAATGCTCGCCATCGTCCGTCAATGGGATATCGAGCACTTCGTCGACCTGGAAATCCTCAGCGGTGGCCTTGAGGACCGCACTGCCCAGCGATGGGCCGTAGGCACGCGGTCCCAACAGTTCCAGTTCGGTCATGGGCGCAGCAACAAGGCAACGGAATGGACGGCGATGCCTTCTTCACGGCCGACGAAGCCAAGCTTTTCGGTGGTGGTGGCCTTGACGTTCACTTGGTCCAGCTCAACTTGAAGATCCTCGGCGATCAGGCGACGCATCGACTCGATGTGCGGCGCCATCTTGGGCGCCTGGGCGACAATGGTGTTGTCGACATTGCCGACTTTCCAGCCCTTGGCATGGATCAGCGCGACCACATGACGCAGCAGCACGCGGCTGTCGGCGCCCTTGAATTGCGGGTCGGTGTCGGGGAAGTGCTTGCCGATGTCACCCAGCGCCGCGGCGCCGAGCAAGGCATCGCTCAAGGCATGCAGCAGGACATCACCGTCAGAATGCGCGAGCAGCCCGAAGCCGTGTGCGATCCGCACGCCGCCCAGAGTAATGAAGTCGCCTTCAGCGAAACGGTGAACATCGTAGCCGTGGCCAATACGCATAAAAAAACGCCCCGATTTTTGTCAGGGCGTGATTCTACCTGCATTAGGCGTTTAGAGCGCGCGCATGATGCTGCAAGTGGTCGTCAATGAAGCTGGCGATGAAGAAGTAGCTGTGGTCGTAGCCCGGTTGCAGGCGCAACTCCAACGGATGGCCGGCGGACTTGGCCGCCTGTTGCAAGGCTTCGGGCTTGAGCTGGTTGGCCAGGAAATCATCGCGATCGCCCTGGTCCACCAGCAATGGCAGCTTCTCCTGCGCCTCGGCAATCAATGCACAGGCATCCCATTCCCGCCACTTCGAGCGGTCTTCTCCCAAGTAACGGGAGAACGCCTTCTGGCCCCATGGGCAATCCATTGGATTGTTGATCGGCGAAAAGGCCGACACCGAACGGTAACGCCCCGGGTTGCGCAAGGCGCAGACCAGCGCACCGTGACCGCCCATGGAGTGGCCACTGATGCCGCGTTTGTCCGAAGCCGGGAAATGCGCTTCGACCAGCGCTGGCAATTCCTGCACCACGTAGTCATGCATCCGATAGTGCCGCGCCCACGGATCCTGCGTGGCGTTCAGATAAAAGCCCGCCCCCAGGCCGAAGTCCCAGGCATTGTCCGGATCGCCCGGCACGTCGGCACCACGAGGGCTGGTGTCCGGCGCGACGATGATCAGGCCCAGCTCGGCGGCCATGCGCTGGGCGCCGGCCTTTTGCATGAAGTTCTCGTCGGTGCAGGTCAGCCCGGACAACCAATACAGCACCGGCAACTTGCCGCCCTGCTCGGCTTGCGGTGGCAGGTACACGGCAAACACCATGTCACAACCCAGCACCTCGGAACGGTGCCGGTAGCGCTTGTGCCAGCCGCCGAAGCTTTTCTGGCAGGAAATGTTTTCCAGACTCATGACCGACCTCAGAAATGGATAACGGTGCGGATGCTCTTGCCTTCATGCATCAGGTCGAACGCCTTGTTGATATCTTCCAGGCCCATGGTGTGGGTAATGAAGGTATCCAGCGGGATCTCGCCCTTCTCGGCCATTTCCACGTAGCTTGGCAATTCGCTGCGCCCGCGTACGCCGCCAAAGGCCGAACCGCGCCACACGCGCCCGGTCACCAACTGGAATGGACGGGTAGCGATTTCCTGCCCGGCCCCGGCCACGCCGATGATCACCGACTCACCCCAGCCCTTGTGGCAGCATTCCAGCGCAGCGCGCATCAACTGCACATTACCGATGCATTCGAAGGAGAAGTCCACGCCGCCATCGGTCATGTCGACGATGACTTCCTGGATCGGACGGTCGAAATCTTTCGGGTTGACGCAATCGGTGGCGCCCAGTTGCTTGGCGATTTCGAACTTGGCCGGGTTGATGTCGATGGCGATGATCCGCGCGGCCTTGGCCTTCACGGCGCCGATCACGGCCGACAGGCCGATGCCGCCCAGGCCGAAGATCGCCACGGTGTCACCCGGCTTGACCTTGGCGGTGTTGAGCACCGCGCCGATGCCCGTGGTGACGCCACAACCCAGCAGGCAGACTTTTTCCAGCGGCGCTTCTTTTGGGATCTTCGCGACGGAGATTTCCGGCAGCACGGTGTACTCGGAGAACGTCGACGTGCCCATGTAGTGGAAAATCGTCTCGCCTTTGTAGGAAAAACGCGAAGTGCCATCCGGCATCAGGCCTTTGCCCTGGGTGGCGCGAATCGCCTGGCAGAGGTTGGTCTTGCCCGACTTACAGAATTTGCACTGGCCGCACTCCGGTGTGTACAGCGGGATCACATGGTCACCCACCGCCACCGAGGTCACGCCCTCGCCGATGGCTTCGACAATGGCACCGCCTTCATGGCCCAGGATCGACGGGAAGATCCCTTCCGGGTCGGCGCCCGACAAGGTGTAGGCGTCGGTGTGGCAGACACCGGAAGCCACCACGCGCAACAGCACCTCGCCCGCCTTGGGCATGGCGACGTCGACTTCAACGATTTCCAGGGGTTTCTTGGCCTCGAAGGCAACGGCAGCGCGCGACTTGATCATTCGGGTACTCCAGCAAATAAATACAAGACCGGGAGTGTAATCCTCCGCCGGACAATGAATAATCCAGCCAAAAGCAAAACATTATTGCTGCACAGGGATAATCCTTCATGTCCGATAACCGCTGGGAAGGCATCGACGAATTTGTGGCCGTGGCCGAATGCAGCCAATTCACCGCCGCCGCCGAGCGTCTCGGGGTTTCGTCCTCCCATATCAGTCGACAAATCGTACGGCTCGAAGAGCGTCTACAGACACGCTTGCTCTACCGCAGCACCCGCCGGGTGACCCTGACCGAAGCCGGACAAACTTTTTTGCAGCATTGCCAGCGTCTGCAGGATGGACGCGAAGAAGCACTGCGAGCCGTCGGCGACCTGACCAGCGAACCCAAGGGCATGCTCCGCATGACCTGCGCCGTGGCCTATGGCGAACGGTTTATCGTGCCACTGGTGACGCGGTTCATGGGGCTCTACCCGCAGTTGCGGGTCGACATCGAGCTGAGCAATCGCCCGCTGGACCTGGTGCACGAGAGCCTGGACCTGGCGATTCGCCTGGGTCGCTTGCAGGACTCCCGTCTCGTCGCCACGCGCCTGGCCCCCCGGCGCATGTACGTGTGCGCCTCACCCTCTTACCTGGAACGCTACGGCCGGCCCCACAGCGTGTCGGAACTGAGCCGCCACAATTGCCTGATCGGCAGCTCCGACATCTGGCAACTGGAGCAGAACGGGCGGGAATTTTCCCAACGGGTGCAGGGAAACTGGCGTTGCAACAGTGGGCAAGCGGTGCTCGATGCGGCGCTGCAAGGGGTGGGGTTGTGTCAGTTGCCGGATTATTACGTGCTGGAGCATCTGCACAGTGGTGCGTTGATCTCGCTGCTGGAAGCCCATCAGCCGCCGAATACGGCGGTGTGGGCGTTGTATCCACAGCAGCGGCATCTGTCACCGAAGGTGCGCAAGTTGGTGGAGTATTTGAAGGAGGGGTTGGCGCAGCGGCCGGAGTATCGGGGGTGACAGTGAATTTTATGTTGCCTGAACGATTGCTATCGCGAGCAAGCTCGCTCCCACAGGGTCTTATCGTCGAATGATGGGCACCGGTCCCCATTGTGGGAGCGAGCTTGCTCGCGATGGCGCCAGCCCAGATGCTGAAGATCTAACGAGGGAACAGATCCCGCTCAATGCCGATTCGCCCAACGCTGGCGCAACCACTCCAGGTCTTCCGGCCGGGTAATCTTGATGTTATCCGCTCGCCCCTCGATCAACCTAGGCGCCTGCCCCGCCCACTCCAGGGCGGACGCTTCGTCGGTAATCAATGCATCCGCCACCAGGCTGTCGGCCAGGGCTCGGTGCAAGGCACCGAGGCGGAACATCTGCGGCGTGTAGGCTTGCCAGATCACGCTGCGATCAACGGTTTCCAGCACGCGGCCATGCTTGTCGACGCGCTTGAGGGTGTCGCGCGCCGGAACGGCCAGCAGGCCGCCGACCGGGTCGTTCGCCAACTCGCTGAGCAGCGTGTCCAGGTCGTCCCGGCTCAGGTTGGGCCGTGCGGCATCGTGGACCAACACCCAATCGTGATCGTCGGCGCCCTGCCCGTGCAGATGCAGCAAGGCATTGAGCACTGAATCGGAACGTTGCTCGCCACCGTCGACACGCTGGATGCGTGTGTCGCTGGCGCAGGCCAGGGTCGGCCAGTAAGGATCATCGTGTGCAAGGCTGACCACCACACCCTTGACGGCGGGATGGTCGAGGAAACAGCCGAGGCTGTGTTCGAGAATGGTGCGTCCGCCCAGTTGCAGGTATTGCTTGGGACGGTCGGCGGCCATCCGGGCGCCAACGCCAGCGGCAGGAATCACGGCCCAGAAGGCCGGCAAACGCATACTCATTGGGCCAACTGGTAGAGGGTTTCGCCCTCCTTGACCATGCCCAGTTCATGTCGAGCCCGCTCTTCAACGGTCTCCATGCCTTTTTTCAACTCTGTCACTTCGGCGTCCATCACCCGATTACGCTCCAGCAACGCCTCGTTTTCGGCGTGTTGGTCGGCAATTTGCTGAGTCAGGTCGGCCACTTGCGCCAAGCTGCCATTGCCCACCCACAGGCGGTACTGCAGGCCGGCCAGCAACAGGAGCAAGACAAGAAACAACCAATTGGGACTGCGCATCGAATATCAGGTATCCAGTGAAAAAAGACCGCCATGCCAAACTTTGAAGCGTCTGATAGCACGAAGCCTGGAAAAACCAGGCTTGTGCTTGATAAGGCATCAGATTAGAGGGAAAAGCGCCGCCATGGCGACTTTTCCGACCTAAGCCGCTGTCTTTTTACCATTTACCGCTTAACCGCGAAACTCGGCACGACCGTTGTACTTGGCCTTGCCATTCAATTGCTCTTCGATACGCAGCAATTGGTTGTACTTGGAAACGCGGTCGGAACGGCACAGCGAACCGGTCTTGATCTGGCCCGCCGCAGTGCCCACGGCCAGGTCGGCAATGGTCGAGTCTTCGGTTTCACCGGAGCGGTGGGAGATCACGGCGGTATAGCCGGCGGCCTTGGCCATCTGGATGGCTTCCAGGGTTTCGGTCAGGGTGCCGATCTGGTTGAACTTGATCAGGATCGAGTTGGCGATCTTCTTGTCGATGCCTTCTTTCAGGATCTTGGTGTTGGTCACGAACAGGTCGTCACCCACCAGCTGGGTCTTCTCGCCGATCTTGTCGGTGAGGATTTTCCAGCCAGCCCAGTCGGACTCGTCCAGGCCGTCTTCAATGGAGATGATCGGATAACGTTCGGTCAGGCCCTTGAGGTAGTCGGCGAAACCTTCGGCGGTGAACACCTGGCCTTCGCCGGACAGGTTGTACTTGCCGTCTTCGAAGAACTCACTGGCGGCGCAGTCCAGGGCCAGGGTCACGTCGGTACCCAGCTTGTAGCCTGCGTTGGCCACGGCTTCGGAGATCACTTTCAGCGCGTCTTCGTTGGACGCCAGGTTCGGTGCGAAACCGCCTTCGTCGCCAACGGCAGTGCTCAGGCCACGGGCCTTCAGCACGGCCTTGAGGTGATGGAAAATCTCGGTGCCCATGCGCAGGCCTTCGGAGAAGGTCTTGGCGCCAACCGGCTGCACCATGAACTCCTGGATGTCGACGTTGTTATCGGCATGCTCGCCGCCGTTGATGATGTTCATCATCGGCACCGGCATCGAGTAGACACCCGGGGTACCGTTGAGGTTGGCGATGTGCGCATACAGCGGCAGGTCCTGGTCCTGGGCAGCGGCCTTGGCAGCGGCCAGGGACACGGCGAGGATAGCGTTGGCGCCCAGGGAGGCTTTGTTCTCGGTACCGTCGAGCTTGATCATCGCGTGATCGAGGGCTTTCTGGTCGGCAGGGTCCTTGCCCAGCAACAGGTCGCGGATCGGACCGTTGATGTTGGCGACGGCTTTGAGCACGCCCTTGCCCAGGTAACGGCTCTTGTCGCCATCACGCAGCTCCAGCGCTTCGCGCGAGCCAGTGGAAGCACCGGACGGCGCGCAGGCGCTGCCGATGATACCGTTGTCGAGAAGCACGTCCGCTTCAACAGTGGGGTTGCCACGGGAGTCGAGAACTTCACGACCTTTGATGTCGACGATTTTTGCCATTGTTGTAAACACTCCAAAGTTGACTAGAACGTTGCAGAAAACTTGCTCACGCTCAGCTGCGATGCAGCCTAGAGCCTGGATGGGGAGCGCTTCGCGCTCCAGCGGGAGCAAGCTCCCTCGCCACAAGGAGCAAGGCTTGCCGACGATGAGCCCTGAAGGACACCATCGCAAGCCATGCTCCCACAAGAGCAGTGCGGCCAGCGGGCCAGAGCGATAATCGAGCGGTACTTTACCGGAGAAAACCGCGTTACGCGGTTTCTATCGTCGGAAAACCCTTGACCAGCTCGTCCAATGCCTTGAGCTGAGACAGGAAAGGTTCCAGCTTGTTCAAGCGCAAGGCACAAGGGCCGTCGCACTTGGCGTTGTCCGGATCGGGGTGGGCCTCGAGGAACAGGCCGGCCAGGGACTGGCTCATGCCCGCCTTGGCCAGGTCGGTGACCTGGGCGCGACGACCGCCGGCGGAATCGGAGCGACCACCGGGCATCTGCAAGGCGTGGGTCACGTCGAAGAACACCGGGTACTCGAACTGCTTCATGATGCCGAAGCCGAGCATGTCCACCACCAGGTTGTTGTAGCCGAAGCTCGAGCCACGCTCGCAGAGGATCAACTGGTCATTGCCGGCCTCTTCGCACTTGCTCAGGATGTGCTTCATTTCCTGGGGCGCGAGGAACTGGGCTTTCTTGATGTTGATCACCGCACCGGTTTTGGCCATCGCCACCACCAGGTCGGTCTGGCGCGACAGGAAAGCCGGCAACTGGATGATGTCGCAGACCTCGGCGACGACCGCGGCCTGGGCAGGCTCGTGGACGTCGGTGATGATCGGCACGCCAAAGGCTTGCTTGATGTCCTGGAAAATCCGCATGCCCTCTTCCAGGCCCGGGCCACGGTAGGACGTCACGGACGAACGGTTGGCCTTGTCGAAGCTGGCCTTGAACACGTAAGGGATACCCAGTTTCTGGGTCACCTTCACGTACTCCTCGCAGACCTGCATCGCCATGTCGCGGCTTTCCAGCACGTTCATGCCGCCGAACAGCACCATGGGCTTGTCGTTGGCAATCTCGATGTCGCCGACGCGGATGATCTTCTGGGCCATCGTCTTATGCCTTTTTCTGGTGTTGAGCCAACGCGGCCTTCACGAAACCGCTGAACAACGGATGACCGTCCCGAGGCGTGGAGGTGAACTCGGGGTGGAACTGGCAGGCGACGAACCATGGATGGTCCGGGGACTCGACCACTTCCACCAGCGCGCCGTCACCGGAACGACCGGAGATTTTCAGGCCGGCCTCGATCAGTTGCGGCAGCAGGTTGTTGTTCACTTCGTAGCGATGACGGTGACGCTCGACGATCACATCCTTGGCGTAGCAATCGTGCACCTTGGAGCCGGCTTCGAGCAGGCATTCCTGGGCGCCCAGACGCATGGTGCCGCCCAGGTCCGAACTTTCGGTGCGCACTTCCACGGCGCCGGTGGCATCTTCCCACTCGGTGATCAGGCCCACGACCGGATGGCCGCTGGCGCGATCGAACTCGGTGGAGTTGGCGTCCTTCCAGCCCAGCACGTTACGGGCGAACTCGATGACCGCCACTTGCATGCCCAGGCAGATGCCCAGGTAAGGCACCTTGTTTTCGCGAGCGTATTGCACCGCGGTGATCTTGCCTTCCACGCCCCGCAGGCCGAAGCCACCCGGCACGAGGATCGCATCGGCGCCTTCGAGCAGGCCGGTGCCCTGGTTCTCGATGTCTTCGGAATCGATGTAGCGCAGGTTGACCTTGGTGCGGTTGCTGATACCGGCGTGACTCATCGCCTCGATCAACGACTTGTAGGCGTCCAGCAGTTCCATGTACTTGCCGACCATGGCGATGGTGACTTCGTGCTCCGGGTTGAGCTTGGCATCGACCACGGCGTCCCATTCGGAGAGGTCGGCGCTGGCGCATTGCAGGCCGAAACGCTCGACGACGAAATCGTCCAGGCCCTGGGAGTGCAGGATGCCCGGGATCTTGTAGATGGTATCGGCGTCTTCCAGACCGATGACCGCGCGCTCTTCAACGTTGGTGAACTGGGCGATCTTGCGACGCGACGAGATGTCGATCGGGTGGTCGGAGCGGCAGATCAGCACGTCCGGCTGCAGGCCGATGGAGCGCAGTTCCTTGACCGAGTGCTGGGTCGGCTTGGTCTTGGTTTCGCCGGCGGTGGCGATGTACGGGACCAGGGTCAGGTGCATCAGCATCGCGCGCTTGGCGCCGATTTCGAAACGCAACTGGCGGATGGCTTCGAGGAACGGCTGGGACTCGATATCGCCCACGGTCCCGCCGATTTCGACCATCGCCACGTCGGCGTCGCCGGCACCCTTGATGATGCGGCGCTTGATTTCGTCGGTGATGTGCGGGATGACCTGGATGGTCGCGCCCAGGTAGTCACCACGACGCTCCTTGCGCAGCACGTGTTCGTAGACACGGCCGGTGGTGAAGTTGTTGTTCTGGGTCATGGTCGTGCGGATGAACCGCTCGTAGTGGCCCAGGTCCAGGTCGGTCTCGGCGCCGTCGTGGGTGACGAACACTTCACCGTGCTGGAACGGGCTCATGGTGCCCGGGTCGACGTTGATGTACGGGTCCAGCTTGAGCATGGTGACCTTAAGTCCCCGCGCCTCCAGGATGGCCGCCAATGAAGCCGAGGCAATGCCTTTCCCCAATGAAGAAACAACACCGCCCGTGACGAATATGTAGCGCGTCATGAAAAACCCTAGAAGTCTGCGTTAAAGCGGTCCGAGCCGCCGGGGAAAGCGAAGGAAGGCCGAAGCCCCCGATCACCTGCATTAATCACAGTGCACCTTTCAAAAAAACCGCCGCGTTGGGACAGACCGGAAGTGAAATCACCGGTACGTTGCTCGCTACACATTTTTTGGAATCGCCCAGCAAAGACTGCTTGGTAATCGGCAACTCCTGCAATTCAGGCGAATCCACAGAAGTTGTATCAAGAAGGGAGCGTAGTCTACCGGAAAGCCCCTTTCAGCTCAAACCCAGATCTTGGTTTCCTGGCGTCCAGATCAATCGCCAACTGCCATCAGCTTGTGCATCGAGCCCGGCCAGGTTGGCCACCGCCAGCAATCGCTCGCCTTGATAAAGCAGCGGCAATCGGCCGCGAACAAACGCCGGCACACCCTTTTCATTGAGCAAACGCTTGAGATCACGATGACCACGACCCGCTAGCGCCAGCACCTCGCCGCCTTGACGATAGCGCACGCTAAGCGGCCCCGCAGGCGGCTGGCCGATAAGCGCCACCCGACCGTTGCCTGGCAAGGGCAGCGGCAGCGCCGGATCCGCCCAGTCGACGGGGCCTGGCAGCGAACATAGCCAGTGGTCGGATAACCACCAGACCCGCCCGGCGGCCCGGTGCAGCTCGCCGCCGGCCAGACGCCAGATTGGCCGGGCATCGTCCGCGGCATCGCGCAACGAGTCCCAGCCGGCCCAGTGATCGCTGTCGGGCAGCAGGGTCAGTGGCGCCAGCCAGTGGCTCAATGCGTTGCGCTGACGGGCCGGCGACAACGCCCGCAATGGCGCCAGCACCAGCGATTGCAGCCCAAGCCAGTCGAACGCATCTGACGTCGCGGCCTGGGCCAAGTCGATCCGCGCCAAGTCGTCCAGCAAGCCTTGGGCTTCGCCCATGTGCGCAGCACTTCGGGCCAAGGTCGCCGAGGCTTGCGGCCAGTGCTCGGCCAGCACTGGAAAAACCCGCTGGCGCAGGTAGTTGCGCGCGTACCGGTGATCATCGTTGGACGGGTCGTCGATCCAGCTCAAGCCCTGTTGCGTCGCATAGGCTTGCAGCTCGACACGGGGCACCTCGAGCAAGGGCCGCAGCAGATGCCCCAGCCCCAAAGGCCGCTGCCGTGGCATCGCCGCCAGGCCCCTCACCCCTGCCCCCCGCAGCAGGCGAAACAACAAGGTTTCGGCCTGGTCATCACGATGCTGGGCGGTGAGCAGCACTTCATTGCCCTGGAGGGCCGCCACGAACGCGCCATAACGTGCCTCCCGGGCGGCACGCTCGATACTGGCGCCAGGGCGCACTTGCACATTCACCACCTCCAGAGGCACACCAAGGGCTCCACAGACCGAACGGCAATGATCCGGCCACGCCTCGGCCACTGCCTGAAGGCCGTGATGCACATGGATAGCACTCAGCGCGGGCAGGGCGTGGTGTCGTGAAAGGGTGGCGAGCAGGTGCAGCAGGACGGTGGAGTCGAGGCCGCCGGAGAAGGCGATGCGCCAGGTGGCGGCGTTGCGCCAGGGGGATAGCTGTGTGAGGAGCCGGGTTGGCAGGTCCGCGCTGGAGTTCATAGGAGTCAGCCTTGGCACAAACAACTGTGGGAGCGAGCCTGCTCGCGATATCGGTGTATCAGTCAACTCACGTGTTGAATGTTAAACCGATATCGCGAGCAGGCTCGCTCCCACAAGAAGGGTACAGCGCTTGGATCAGAGACCGTAGCTCATCAACCGCTCGTAGCGACGGGCCAGCAGCGCGTCGTTGTCGAATTTCTTGAGCATCGACAGTTGGGAACTCAGCTCGGCGCGGATCAGTGCCGCCGCCGCAGCCGGGTCGCGGTGGGCGCCGCCCACGGGCTCGTTGATCACTTTGTCGACGATGCCCAGGCCTTTGAGACGCTCGGCGGTAATGCCCATGGCCTCGGCGGCATCCGGCGCCTTCTCGGCCGTTTTCCACAGGATCGAGGCGCAGCCTTCCGGCGAGATCACTGCGTAAGTGGAATATTGCAGCATGTTCAACTGGTCGCAGACACCGATGGCCAACGCACCGCCGGAACCACCCTCGCCAATCACGGTGGCGATGATCGGGGTTTTCAGGCGTGCCATGACGCGCAGGTTCCAGGCAATCGCTTCGCTCTGGTTGCGCTCTTCGGCGTCGATGCCCGGGTAGGCGCCCGGGGTGTCGATGAAGGTCAGGATCGGCATCTTGAAGCGCTCGGCCATTTCCATCAGGCGGCACGCCTTGCGGTAGCCTTCCGGACGCGGCATGCCGAAATTGCGGCGCACCTTCTCGCGGACTTCGCGGCCTTTCTGGTGACCGATCACCATCACCGGCTGGTCTTCCAGGCGGGCGACACCGCCGACGATCGCGGCGTCGTCGGAGAAGTGACGGTCGCCATGCAGCTCATCGAACTCGGTAAAGATGTGCTCGATGTAGTCCAGGGTGTAGGGACGACGCGGGTGACGTGCCAGGCGGGCGATCTGCCAGCTGGTCAGCTTGCCGAAGATGTCTTCGGTCAGCGTGCGGCTTTTGTCCTGCAGACGAGAGATTTCATCGCCGATATTCAGCGAATTGTCATTACCGACCAAGCGCAACTCTTCGATCTTGGCTTGCAGGTCGGCGATCGGCTGTTCGAAATCAAGAAAATTCGGGTTCATAGGCGTCCGTCTTGGGTCGACGTCCAAGAGAGCTTGGGCCGGCCGGTTGTCTATTCGCGCCTACCTTAAGGGAGAGGCGCGTTCAGGTCGAGATTAAAAATTCGGGTCGAGATCAGGGGCATTCCGGTTTCAACAGTGGCCCCTGGCCGTCAACGGTATTGGAGGAAGACGTTGTCTTTGCCGAACTGGTCACGCAAGGCTTGAATCAACGCATCCGCCGGATCGATCCGCCAGCCTTCGCCGAACTGCAGCACGGCCTTGGCATCGGGGCGTACGTACTCCATGGTGATCGGACAGGCACCGCGATGGCGCTTGAACAATTCGCCCAACCAGCGTAGCTGATCGCCCTTGAGGTCCTGGGTCTGCAACTTCAGGCGCAGGCTCTCGGCCAGGTTGGTACGGGCATCTTCCATGCTCATCACCCGCTTGACCCGCAACCGCAGGCCACCAGAGAAATCATCGTTGCTGACTTCGCCTTCCACCACCACCATCGCGTCGGTCTGCAACAGCGACTGCGCAGAATGGAACGCATCGGCGAAAAGTGACGCCTCGATGCGCCCGGAGCGGTCGTCGAGGGTGATGAAACCCATCTTGTCGCCCTTTTTGTTCTTCATCACCCGCAGGGCGATGATCATGCCGGCGACCGTCTGGGTGTCGCGCGCCGGCTTAAGGTCAATGATGCGCTGGCGGGCGAAGCGGCGGATCTCGCCTTCGTATTCGTCGATCGGGTGACCGGTGAGGTACAGGCCCAGGGTGTCTTTTTCACCCTTGAGACGTTCCTTGAGGGTCAGTTCCTTGGCCTTGCGATGATTGCCGTAGACATCGGCGTCCTCCTCGACGAACAGCCCGCCAAACAGGTCGGCGTGGCCACTGTCGTGGGTACGGGCGGTCTGTTCGGCGGCCTTGATCGCCTCCTCCATCGCCGCCAGCAACACCGCGCGGTTGCGGTCGATGTTGGCCTGGTAGGCCTTGGGCTCATCCTGGAAGTAAGGCCCGAGCCGGTCCAACGCGCCACTGCGGATCAAACCGTCGAGGGTGCGCTTGTTGATGCGCTTGAGATCGACCCGCGCGCAGAAATCGAACAGGTCCTTGAACGGCCCGTCCTGGCGCGCTTCGGTGATGGCTTCCACCGGCCCCTCGCCCACGCCCTTGATCGCACCGAGGCCATAGATGATGCGGCCTTCGTCGTTCACCGTGAACTTGAACTCCGAAGCGTTCACGTCCGGTGCGTCGAGGCGCAGCTTCATGGTCCGCACTTCTTCGATCAAGGTCACGACCTTGTCGGTGTTGTGCATATCCGCCGACAGTACCGCGGCCATGAATGGCGCCGGGTAATGCGCCTTCAACCATGCCGTCTGGTACGACACCAGGCCATAGGCGGCGGAGTGGGATTTGTTGAAGCCGTAGCCGGCGAATTTTTCCACCAGGTCGAAGATGTTGCCCGCCAGGTCCGCATCGATGCCGTTGTTCGCGCAACCTTCGATGAAACCGCCGCGCTGCTTGGCCATTTCCTCGGGTTTTTTCTTACCCATGGCTCGACGCAGCATGTCCGCGCCGCCGAGGGTGTAGCCGGCCATCACCTGGGCAATCTGCATCACCTGTTCCTGGTACAGGATGATGCCGTAGGTCGGGGCCAGCACCGGCTTGAGGCCGTCGTACTGATAATCCGGGTGCGGGTACGCCAGCTCGGCGCGACCGTGCTTACGGTTGATGAAGTCATCCACCATGCCCGATTGCAGGGGCCCCGGACGGAACAGGGCCACCAGTGCGATCAGGTCTTCCAGGCAGTCGGGCTTGAGCTTCTTGATCAGCTCCTTCATGCCCCGGGATTCAAGCTGGAACACTGCCGTGGTTTCGGCTTTTTGCAACAGGCTGTAGGTCGGCTTGTCATCCAGCGGGATGAAGGCAATGTCCAGCGGCTCTTCGCCGACCTTGGCCCGGTCGCGGTTGATGGTTTTCAGCGCCCAGTCGATGATCGTCAGGGTCCGCAGGCCGAGGAAGTCGAACTTGACCAGGCCCGCCGCCTCGACGTCGTCCTTGTCGAACTGGGTCACCAGGCCGTCGCCTTCTTCATCGCAATAGATCGGCGAGAAGTCCGTCAGCTTGGTCGGCGCGATGACCACGCCCCCGGCGTGCTTGCCGACGTTACGCACCACGCCTTCGAGCTTGCGGGCCATCTCCCAGATTTCCGCGGCCTCTTCGTCGACCTTGATGAAGTCCCGCAGGATTTCTTCCTGCTCATAGGCCTTCTCCAGGGTCATGCCGACTTCGAACGGAATCATCTTCGACAAGCGATCCGCCAGACCGTAGGACTTGCCCTGCACCCGCGCCACGTCACGCACCACCGCCTTGGCGGCCATGGAACCGAAGGTGATGATCTGGCTTACCGCGTTGCGGCCGTATTTCTCGGCCACGTAGTCGATGACCCGGTCGCGGCCGTCCATGCAGAAGTCGACGTCGAAGTCGGGCATGGATACCCGTTCCGGGTTGAGGAAACGTTCGAACAGCAGGTCATATTCCAGCGGGTCGAGGTCGGTGATCTTCTGCACATAGGCCACCAGCGACCCGGCACCCGATCCACGGCCAGGGCCCACCGGCACGCCGTTGTTCTTGGCCCACTGGATGAAGTCCATCACGATCAGGAAGTAACCGGGAAAACCCATCTGGATGATGATATCCAGCTCGAAATTCAACCGATCGACATAGACCTGGCGCTTGGCTTCGTAATCTTCGGTGGTGTCCTTGGGCAACAGGACGCGGAGGCGTTCGTCGAGGCCGTCGAAGGAGACTTTGCGGAAATATTCGTCGATGGTCATACCATCGGGAATCGGGAAGTTGGGCAGGAAGTGCTTGCCCAGCTTCACTTCGATGTTGCAGCGCTTGGCGATCTCGACGGTGTTTTCCAACGCCTCGGGCAAGTCGCTGAACAACTCGGCCATTTCCTCGGCGCTCTTGAGGTATTGCTGGTCGCTGTAGTTCTTCGACCGACGCGGGTCGTCGAGTGCACGGCCCTCACCGATGCAGACCCGCGTTTCGTGGGCTTCGAAATCTTCCTGCTTGATGAACCGCACGTCGTTGGTCGCCACCAGCGGCGCGCCGATCCTGTCGGCCAGGGCCACGGCGGCATGCAGGTGCTCTTCGTCATTGGGACGGTTGGTGCGTTGCACCTCGATGTAGAAGCGGTCCGGGAACACCGCCATCCAGTCACGGGCCAGGGTCTCGGCTTCGTCGGGATTGCCACTGAGCAGGGCCAGGCCGATTTCACCTTCCTTGGCCGCCGACAGCATGATCAGCCCTTCGCTGGCCTCGGCCACCCACTCGCGCTCGATGATGATCGAGCCATTGCGCTGGCCATCGATAAAGCCGCGGGAGATCAGCTCGGTGAGGTTGCGATAACCCACGCCGTTCATCACCAACAGGCTGATACGGCTCAGCGGCGCGTCCGGGTCCTTGTTCGACAACCACAGGTCGGCGCCACAGATCGGCTTGATCCCGGCGCCCATGGCGGCCTTGTAGAACTTGACCAGCGAGCACATGTTGTTCTGGTCGGTAACCGCCACGGCAGGCATGTTCATGCCCACCAGGGTCTTGACCAGGGGCTTGATCCGCACCAGACCGTCGACCAGGGAGTATTCAGTGTGCAGGCGTAGATGAACGAATGAAGCCGGCATAGTGATCCTGCGTTAAGTCATGAAAACAACAAGGCCCGGATTGTACCGGGCCTTGGGTAAAACATCAGCCATGAGTGTCCGGTCTTGAAAACGCGAACACGGCTTTTGTGGCGAGGGGATTTATCCCCGCTGGGGCGCGAAGCGGCCCTTAAACCTGACAACCCGTTACGCCTGATAGACTTCGGGACTGCTTCGCAGTCCAGCGGGGATAAATCCCCTCGCCACAAAAGCATCGTTCGTCTTAAGAAACAGGGCACTGATTGTTTATGATCAACCCTTCACGGGCTTCATAAGCCAGCCGCACCGGGGCGAACGAGCGCCGGTGGATCGGCGTTGGCCCCAGGCGCGCCAGGGCCTCCAGATGAACGGGGGTCGGGTAGCCCTTGTGGCTGCCGATGCCGTAGCCCGGGTAGATCAACTCGAAGGCGCTCATCTCCCGGTCACGGCTGACCTTCGCCAGGATCGAGGCCGCCGCGATGGCCGGTACCTTGCCGTCGCCCTGGATGACCGCTTCGGCGCGCATCGACAGTTTCGGGCAGCGATTGCCATCGATCATCGCCAACTTCGGCGTGATGTGCAGGCCCTGTACCGCACGCTGCATGGCAAGCATGGTGGCGTGCAGGATATTGAGTTCATCGATTTCTTCGACTTCGGCCCGGGCGATGCACCAGCTCAGGGCTTTCTCGCAGATTTCGTCGTAGAGTTTTTCGCGACGGGCTTGCGTGAGCTTCTTCGAATCATCGAGCCCCAGGATCGGCCGGTTCGGGTCGAGAATCACCGCCGCCGTCACCACCGCGCCGCACAATGGGCCGCGCCCCACTTCATCGACACCGGCCACCAGTTCTTCCACTTCGGCGACCAGGTTGAAGTCCAGGCCCATCTGTAGCTTTACGTTGCTCATGGTTTCGCGCCAATCAGGGTCAGTACCGCGTCAGCCGCCTGGTTGGAGGCATCGCGACGCAGGGTACGGTGAATTTCGTCAAAGCCCCGCGTCTGTTCCTCGCCACCGTCGATCAAGGGCGAGAGCGTGGTGGCCAGCGCCTCGGCGGTCGCATCGTCCTGCAGCAGCTCCGGCACCAACAGGCGTTGGGCCAGCAGGTTCGGCAAGGACACGTAGGGGCTCTTGACCATGCGCTTGAGAATCCAGAACGTCAGCGGCGCCAGGCGATAGGCGACCACCATCGGGCGTTTATACAACAATGCCTCAAGGGTAGCAGTGCCGGAAGCAATCAACACCGCATCACAGGCCGCCAACGCGTCATGGGAACGGCCGTCGAGCAACGTCACCGGCAAATCGCGACCGACCAGCAGGGCTTCCAGCTGGACGCGACGCTGCGGGCTGGCACACGGTAGGACAAAACGCACACCAGGGCGCATCGCCCGAAGGCGTTCGGCGGCGTCGAAGAACAAGCTCCCCAGGCGACTCACCTCGCCGCCCCGGCTACCGGGCATCAAGGCCACCAGCGGCCCGTCGGGCAAGCCCAACGTCCGGCGAGCCGCCTCGCGGTCGGCCTCCAGGGGAATGGTATCGGCCAGGGTGTGCCCGACAAACCGCACCGGCACGCCCTTCTCTTCGTAGAACCTGGCCTCGAACGGCAGCAGCGTCAGCATCAGGTCGCAGCCTTCGCGGATCTTCAGCACCCGCTTCTGCCGCCAGGCCCAGACCGACGGGCTGACGTAGTGCACGGTCTTGATCCCGGCCTGACGCAATTTGAGTTCGATAGTGAGGGTGAAATCCGGCGCATCGATGCCGATGAACACATCCGGTTTTTCTTCGATCAGGGTCTGGATCAGCATCTTGCGCCGGGCCAGCAGCTCGCGCAGGCGACCGAGCACCTCCACCAGGCCCATCACCGACAGGCGTTCCATCGGAAAATAGGAGATCAGGCCTTCGGCCTGCATCAATGGCCCACCGACCCCGATGAATTCCACCGCGGGGTGCTGCGCCTTGAGCGCTCGCATCAGACCCGCGCCCAGAATGTCACCGGAAGCCTCTCCCGCCACCAGTGCAACGCGCACGTTAGCCATGGTCAGCGAGTGATGCCGCGGGTCGAAGACTGGATGGAATCGCGGAAGATCGCGACTTCCGGGTGTTGCACCGACGCCTCGGCCAGTTCGGCGAGCGCCTGCTCGACGGTCAGGCCCTGGCGGTACACCACCTTGTAGGCGCGACGCAGGGCCGTAATCGCCTCTTCGCTGAAACCACGACGGCGCATGCCTTCGAAGTTCATGCTGCGGGCTTCGGCCGGGTTGCCGAACACCGTGACATAGGCCGGGACGTCCTTGCCGATGGCGGTACCCATGCCAGAGAAACTGTGGGCGCCGATATGGCAGTACTGGTGCACCAGGGTGAACCCCGACAGGATCGCCCAATCGTCCACGTGCACATGGCCGGCCAACGCGGTGTTGTTGACCAGGATGCAATGGTTGCCAATCACGCTGTCATGGCCGATGTGTGCGTAAGCCATGATCAGGTTATGGTCGCCCAGGGTCGTTTCGGAACGATCCTGAACGGTGCCACGGTGAATCGTCACGCCTTCGCGGATCACGTTGTGATCGCCAATGACCAGACGGGTTTCTTCACCTTTGTACTTGAGATCGGGCGTGTCCTCGCCTACCGAAGAAAACTGGTAGATGCGATTGTGCCGACCGATCCGGGTCGGCCCTTTGAGAATTACGTGGGGACCGATCACCGTACCCTCGCCGATTTCCACACCTGCGCCGACAATCGACCACGGGCCGACCTCGACATCGGCGGCCAGGACGGCCGTCGGATCGATGATTGCGCGAGGGTCAATCAAACTCATAGTTTGCGTTCCGCACAGATGATTTCAGCGGAGCAGACTGGCTTGCCGTCGACCGAAGCCTGGCATTCGAATTTCCAGATCTGGCGCTTGCAACTGATGAACTTGGCTTCGAGGATCAACTGATCACCCGGGGTGACCGGCTGGCGGAAGCGCAGCTTGTCGGAGCCGACGAAGTAATAGAGCGTGCCGTCGGCAGGCTTGACGTCAAGCATTTTGAAACCAAGGATCCCGGCAGCCTGGGCCATCGCCTCGATGATCAATACGCCCGGCATGATGGGATGCGCGGGGAAGTGACCATTGAAGAACGGCTCGTTGATGCTGACATTCTTATAGGCGCGAATGCGCTTGCCTTCAACGTCCAGGTCCACCACCCGATCCACCAGCAGGAACGGGTAACGGTGAGGCAGGTATTCGCGAATCTCGTTGATGTCCATCATTTCGGGGGGAAGCCTATGTAAAGATTGGGAGCGCACGAGTGACGCGCACTCCGCTAGCAAATCAAGATGCCCTAACGGCTGTGCACACTTGATATGGAAATGGTATCAGCCATCTGATGAAGCATTACCGCCAGGGGTCACGTCCCCTACACGCTTTTCCACCTGCTTGAGGCGCCGTGCGATGTCGTCGAGCTGGCGGATACGGGCCGCGCTCTTGCGCCATTCGGCTGCCGGTTGCATGGCTGTGCCGGAAGAATAGGCACCCGGCTCGGTAATCGAGTGGGTCACCATGGTCATCCCGGTCAGGAATACGTTGTCACAGATGTCGATATGGCCCACCAGGCCGACGCCACCGGCGAGCATGCAATGCTTGCCGATCTTGGTGCTGCCGGAGATACCCACGCAGGCGGCCATGGCGGTGTGGTCACCGACCTGGACGTTGTGGGCGATCTGGATCTGGTTGTCGAGCTTGACGCCATTGCCGATGACCGTGTCGGCCAGGGCACCGCGGTCGATCGCGGTGTTGACGCCGATCTCCACGTCATCGCCAATGGTGACACCGCCGATCTGGGCGATCTTCTGCCAGATGCCTTTCTCGTTGGCAAAACCGAACCCTTCACCACCCAGCACGGCGCCGGACTGGATCACCACCCGCTTGCCGATGCGCACATCGTGATACAGGGTGACCCGTGGCGCCAGCCAGCCGCCTTCGCCGACCTCGCTGCGTGCGCCAATGAAGCAATGGGCGCCCAGCGTGACGCCGGCACCGATTCGGGCCGCGCTTTCGATGACCACGAACGGGCCGACGCTGGCGGTAGGGTCCACCACGGCATCCGCGGCGATCACGGCACTGGGATGAATACCGGCGGCCGATGTCGGCTTGGGATCGAACAGATGGGAAATGCGGGCATACGCCAGGTACGGATCGGGCACGATCAGGGCATCGCCGGCAAACCCATCGGCATCAGCGGCCTTGAGCAACAGCGCGGCCGCCCGGCTGTCGACCAGGTACTTGCGGTATTGAGGGTTTGCCAGAAAGCTCAACTGAGCTGGGCCAGCCTCTTGCAAAGTGGCTAGCCCAGTAATTGTCTTCTCCGGGTCGCCACGCAGGGTGGCGCCGAGGAACTCGGCCAACTGGCCGAGCTTGATAGTCGCTGTCATGGATTACTTCAGCTGATTCATGCGCTCGATCACTTGGCGCGTGATGTCGTATTGAGGCTTGACATCGATCACTGCGCCACGCTCGAACACCAGGTCAAAACCACCTTTCTTGATGACTTCTTCCACCGCGCTATCGAGTTTCGGCTTGAGTTGCTTGAGCATTTCGCGGTCGGCAACGGCTTTCGCTTCGTTCAGCTCCTTGGACTGGAACTGGAAGTCACGGGCCTTTTGCTTGAATTCAAGCTCCAGACGCTCGCGCTCGCCCTGGGCCATCTTGTCGCCACCGGCGACCAGACGATCCTGGATGCCCTTGGCGCTGCTTTCCAGGCCCTTGAGCTTGGTCAGTTGCGGACCGAATTTCTTCTCGGCATCCACGGCGTATTTCTTCGCCGCGTCGGATTCCAGCAGGGCCATCTGATAATTCAGCACGGCAATCTTCATGTCGGCAAAAGCCGGACCTGCGACCAGTACGGTCGCCAGGAGAACCAATTGAGTCAACTTACGCACGATGCACTCCTACAAAATCCATTGTCGTTGTCATGGGTCAGACGCTTAGAACGTCTGGCCGAGGGAGAATTGGAACACTTGGGTTTCAGCGTCATCCGGTTTCTTGATCGGCATCGCCAATGCGAAGCTCAACGGACCCAGCGCGGTGACCCAGGTCACGCCCACACCGACGGAACTGGCCATGTTGCTCAGGCTGATGTCGTTGCACTGAGTGTCGGACCTGGTGCCGTTGGCGTTGGTAGTGTCGCTGCACTTGGAGTCGAATACGTTACCCACGTCCCAGAATACCGAGGTACGCAGGGAACGCTGATCCTTGACGAACGGCATCGGGAAGAGGACTTCCAGACCACCCTGGATAAGGACGTTGCCACCGAACGGAAGCGGATCCTGATCCGGGTCGGCAATGGTACCTGGATTGTTGCCTCGGCTCGGCGTACTGCGCGGGCCCAGGGTACTGTCCTTGAAGCCACGCACCGAGTTGAAACCACCAGCGTAGTAGTTCTCGTAGAACGGCAGGCCATCGGTCGAGCCGTAGCCGTCACCATAGCCCAGCTCGGTGTGCAGGCGCATGGTGTAGGTGTCGGTCAGCGGCTGGAACAACTGGCCACGGTAGTCGAGTTTGAAGAACGACAGGTCACTGCCTGGCGTAGTCGTTTCCAGTACCAGGCTCTGGGAATGACCACGGGTTGCCAGCACGCCCTTGTTCAGGGTCGATTCGGACCAGCCGGCGGACGCCTTGAAGTTCAGGTAGCTGTCGCCTTCCTTGTTAACGAAGTCGAAGATCTCGTCGACGGTGTAGCGACCGGTGTTGATCTTGTCCTGCTGGGCGGTGAGGCCGAAGGTCAGGCGCGAGGTCTCGCTGATCGGATAGCCGATGTTGGCGCCGACACCGTAGCTGTCCACCGCATAGCTGGAGATATCGGAGTCGAGCTCGTCGTAGTCGGTGGTGCGATAGAAGGCGTTGTAGCCCAGGCTCACGCCGTCAGCGGTCCAGTAGGGGTCCACGTAACCGAAGTTGTAGCGGGTCTGGTATTCACTGCGGGTCAAGCCGATGCTGACCTTGTTACCGGTACCCAGGAAGTTGTTCTGGGTAATGGAACCACCGAGGATCAGGCCGGCGCTCTGGGCGAAACCGACGCTGGCGGTGATCGAGCCGGAAGCCTGCTCTTCGACGCTGTAGTTCACATCGACCTGGTCATCGACGCCTGGCACGGCCGGCGTCTCGACGTTCACTTCCTTGAAGAAGCCCAGGCGCTCCAGGCGGGTCTTGGACTGGTCGATCAGGTAGGTCGACGCCCAGCCACCTTCCATCTGGCGCATTTCACGACGCAGCACTTCGTCCTCGGACTTGGTGTTGCCACGGAAGTTGATGCGGTTGACGTAGGCACGCTTGCCCGGGTCCACGGCGAAGGTGATGTCGACGGTGTGGTCTTCATCGTGTGGCTGCGGCACGCCATTGACGTTGGCGAAGGTGTAGCCCTCGTTACCCAGGCGGCGGGTGATCAGCTCGGAGGTGGTGGTCATCAGCTTGCGCGAGAACACCTGGCCCTTCTGTACCAGCAGCAGCGACTTGACCTGGTCCTCGGGAACCTTCAGGTCACCGCTGAGCTTGACGTCACGAACGGTGTACTTCTCGCCTTCGTTGACGTTGACGGTGATGTAGACGTGCTTCTTGTCCGGGGTGATGGACACCTGGGTCGAAGCGATGTCCATGTTGATGTAGCCACGGTCCAGGTAGTAGGAACGCAGGCGCTCCAGGTCACCGGAGAGTTTTTCACGGGCGTACTTGTCGTCGTTCTTGAAGAACGACAGCCAGTTGGTGGTCTTGAGTTCGAACAGGTCGATCAGGTCTTCATCCGGGAAAACCGTGTTGCCCACCACGTTGATGTGCTGGATGGCCGCCACGGTGCCTTCGTTGATGTTGACCTTCAGGCCGACGCGGTTGCGTGGCTGCGGCACCACTTCGGTGTCGACGGTGGCCGAGTAGCGGCCCTGGGCAACGTACTGGCGCTGCAGCTCGTTACGCACGCCTTCGAGGGTGGCGCGCTGGAAGATCTCGCCTTCGGCCAGGCCGGACTGCTTGAGGCCCTTCATCAGGTCTTCGGTGGAGATCGCCTTGTTGCCTTCGATCTCGATACTGGCGACCGATGGGCGCTCGACTACCGTGATGACCAGGACATTGCCGTCACGGCCCAGCTGGATATCTTGAAAGAAGCCGGTCTTGAACAGCGCACGCGTGGATTCCACCAGGCGCCGATCATCCGCCTGCTCGCCGACATTCAACGGCAAGGCACCAAAGACGCTACCCGCGGAGACCCGCTGGAGGCCATTGACGCGAATATCAGAGATAGTGAAGGACTCGGCGTGAACTTCGGCGATCATCAATACGGTGAGAACCGCAGTTAGCAGCAGACGTTTCATGAAGTCCTTTCTTATTCCAACTGGCAATAAACAAACTGCCGCAAAATGCGGCAGATTCGCAATTCAGCGAAGCGTTACAGACGACCCAGATCGTTGACGAGGGCAAGCAACATGACCCCGACCACCAAGCTGATGCCGATCTGTATCCCCCAACCTTGCACCCGATCCGACAAGGGACGACCACGCGCCCACTCGATCAGATAAAACAGCAGATGCCCCCCATCCAGTACCGGAATGGGCAGCAAATTCAGAACCCCCAGGCTAATGCTCAGATAAGCAAGGAAATTCAGGAAATCAGCGACGCCCGACTGGGCAGAAGCGCCCGCCACTTTAGCAATGGTTATCGGTCCACTCAAGTTTTTTACCGAGAGCTCGCCGAACAACATTTTCTTGAGCGAGTCCAGCGTCAGGATGCTCATGGTCCAGGTACGACGCGCACCCTCGCCAATCGCCGCCACCGGGCCGAAACTGACCTCGCGGATCATTTCCGGTGGCCAGTCGACCGCCTTGACGCCCGCTCCCAGGTAACCGGTCGGCGCCTTGCTTTCGCCACGGGCGGCCAGGGTTACCGGGACGTCGATTGGAGCACCGTCGCGCTCGATGCGCAGCACAATTTTGGTATCAGGACGTACACGAACCGAATCGACCACCTGCTGCCAATCGCTGACCGGCTGGCCGTCGAGGGCCAGCAACCGATCGCCGGTCTTCAGGCCAGCCGCCTGGGCCGGGCCTTTCGGATCGAGTTCCGCGAGGATCGGCGGCAAGGCCGGACGCCATGGCCGGATCCCCAGGGAACGGATCGGATCCGGCTCGTCCGCACCCTTGAGCCAGTTGTCCAGGATGAGCTCGCGAGGCGAATCCACTGTGGAGCCCTGCTCGCGCACCATCAATTGCAACGAACCGCTCTCACCCAGGCGACGCACCAACTGCAGATTGACCGCCGCCCAGCCCGATGTCGGCTCGCCATCGATGGCGACGATTTCCTGCCCGGCACCCAGCCCGGCACGGGCGGCAACGCTACCGGCCTCTACCCCACCGATGACCGGGCGCACCTGTTCGCTGCCGAGCATGGCCAGGCCCCAGAAAAACACCATGGCCAGCAGGAAGTTGGCAATCGGCCCCGCCGCGACGATGGCAATACGCTGACGGACGGTCTTGCGATTGAAGGATTGGTCGAGCTGATCGGCCGGGACTTCGCCTTCGCGCTCGTCGAGCATCTTGACGTAGCCACCCAACGGGATGGCCGCCACGACGAACTCGGTGCCTTTCTTGTCGTGCCAGCGCAGCAATGGCATGCCGAAGCCCACGGAAAAACGCAGGACCTTGACGCCACAGCGACGCGCAACCCAGAAATGACCGAATTCGTGAAAAGTGACCAACACCCCCAAGGCAACCAGGGTGCCGACAATCATATAGAGCGCGCTCATCTGTTTTCTCCGCAATCCTGTCCAGGGCAACCCTGGCTAACGTATCGCAGCTTCAACGCCCGTGGCGCTGCAGCCATTGGCCCGCCAACTCACGAGCCCTGGCATCCGCCGTAAATACTGTATCGAGGTCATCGACCGAAACCACGGCCTCGAGATTCAAGACTTCCTCGATGATACTCGCGATCTCGAGGTAACGGACACGTCCATCGAGAAACGCGGCAACGGCCACTTCATTGGCAGCGTTCAACATGGCCGGCGCACTGTTGCCCGCCTCGGCCGCCTGGCGCGCCAGGCGCAGGCAGGGGAAGCGCTGCTCATCGGGCGCCTGGAAATCCAGGCGAGCGATAGCGAACAGGTCCAGCGGCGCAACACCCGAGTCGATACGCTCCGGCCAGGCCAGGGCATTGGCGATCGGGGTGCGCATGTCCGGGTTACCCAACTGGGCCAGCACGGACCCGTCGACGTAGTCCACCAGGGAGTGAATCACGCTCTGGGGATGAATCACCACCTCGACCTGCGACGGCTTGGCATCAAACAGCCAACAGGCCTCGATCAGCTCCAGGCCCTTGTTCATCATGCTCGCCGAATCCACGGAAATCTTGCGCCCCATGGACCAGTTCGGATGGGCACAGGCCTGTTCGGGTGAAACATGCACCAATTCTTCCAGCGGCGTCTGCCGGAACGGACCACCGGAGGCCGTCAGCAAAATCCGCCGGACACCTACCGCGCCGAGACCACGGGAAAAATCCCGCGGCATGCATTGAAAAATCGCATTGTGCTCACTGTCGATCGGCAGCAGCACCGAGCCGCTCTTGCGTACAGCTTGCATGAACAGCGCGCCGGACATCACCAGCGCCTCTTTATTGGCCAGCAGGATCTTCTTGCCAGCCTCCACCGCCGCCAGGGTCGGACGCAGGCCCGCCGCACCGACGATCGCCGCCATTACGGCGTCGACTTCAGGGTCGGCAGCCACTTGGCAGAGCCCCTCTTCCCCCACCAGCACGCGGGTTTGCAGGCCAGCTGTGCGCAGATCGTCCTGCAACGCCCGCGCCACGCCGACCTCAGGCACCACGGCAAACCGCGGCGTGTGACGAATGCACAACGCCAGCAATTCGCTCAAACGCGTGAAGCCACTGAGGGCGAACACCTGGTAGCGCGCCGGATGCCGGCCAATGACGTCCAGCGTACTGAGGCCAATCGAACCGGTCGCGCCAAGGACAGTGATCTGCTGGGGGCGACTCACGATGCCGCCATCCACAACAGCACGGCAAAGATCGGGATCGCGGCAGTCAGGCTGTCGATGCGATCCAGCACACCACCGTGACCGGGCAACAGGTTACTGCTGTCCTTGATCCCGGACTGACGCTTGAACATGCTTTCGGTCAGGTCGCCGACCACCGACACGAATACGATCAGGGCGGCGCCAATAAGGCCCATGAACAGTTGCGCGACCGTCCAGTCCCGCACGAAACCGACCACAGTGGTGATCACCAGGCTCAAGGCCAGGCCACCATAGACCCCTTCCCAGCTCTTGCCAGGGCTGACTTTCGGCGCGAGCTTGCGCTTGCCGAAGGCCCGACCGGAGAAATAGGCGCCAACGTCGGCACCCCAGACCAGCACCATCACGGCCATGATCTGCCAGTTGCCCAACGGGCCTTGCTTGATCCAGATCAGCCCCTGCCAGGCCGGCAGCAGGATCAACAGGCCGATCACCAGCTTGGTCGCCGTATTGGCCCAATGATGCGTCGTCCGTGGATAGGTCAGGACCAGGAAGGTCGCCGTCGCCCACCACAGCACCGCGGCACCCAAAACCCACGGCGCGAGGCCGGGCACCACGTACATGATGAACAGCATGGCCGCCACGGCCGTCGCATAGGTCACGCGCGCCGACTGCGCAGGAAAGCCCGCCAGCCGCGCCCACTCCCACGCACCCAGGGTCACGACCAGCCCGATGAACAGCGCAAAGCTGCCACCTTCGAGCAGGAAGAAGCCACCCAGGGCGACAGGCAACAGGATCAAGGCAGTGATGATTCGTTGTTTAAGCATTAAACCCGGGCTCCAGCTTCGATCTGCTCGCTCGTTTTACCGAAGCGACGCTGACGGGAAGCGAAATCGGCCAGTGCGGTGCGCATGGCTTCGTGTTTGAAGTCCGGCCAGAACAGGTCGGAGAAGTACAGCTCGGCATAAGCCAACTGCCAGAGCAGGAAGTTGCTGATGCGATGCTCGCCACCGGTACGGATGCACAGGTCCGGCAATGGCAGGTCGCCGGTCGCCAGGCAGGTCTGCAACAGTTCAGGGGTAATGTCTTCCGGGCGCAAGTGCCCGGCCTGGACTTCCCGCGCCAGCCGCTGGGCAGCCTGGGCAATGTCCCACTGGCCGCCGTAGTTGGCGGCGATCTGCAGGACGAACCGATTGGTGCCCGCCGTCGCGGCCTCGGCTTCGCGCATCGCAGCCTGCAATTCAGGATGGAAGCGCGAGCGATCACCGATGATGCGCAAGCTGATCTTGTTGTCGTTGAGGCGCTTGGCCTCACGACGCAGAGCCTTGAGGAACAAATCCATCAAGGCGCTGACTTCATCGGCCGGCCGCTGCCAGTTTTCGCTGGAGAAGGCGAACAGGGTCAGCACCTCGACCCCCGCCTCGGCGCACACCTCGATGACCGCACGAACCGCATCGACCCCCGCCTTGTGCCCGGCGACGCCAGGCATAAAGCGTTTCTTGGCCCAGCGGTTGTTGCCGTCCATGATGATCGCCACGTGGCGCGGAACCGCGAACGGCACGGCCTGCTTGGTCTTTTCCATGAAAACGAGACCCTTATACGGCCATCAGGTCTTTTTCTTTCTCGTCCGTGGCCTTGGTGATCTGGGCCTCGGATTCTTTGGTCAGCTTATCGATATCAGCGATGGCACGACGCTCTTCGTCTTCACTGATTTCCTTATCCTTGACCAACTTCTTCAGCTCACCCAACGCGTCACGACGAATATTGCGCACAGCAACACGCGCATCTTCCGCTGCGCTACGGGCTTGTTTGGTGAAGCCTTTGCGCGTTTCCTCGGTGAGGGCCGGCATCGGGATCAGCAGCAGCTCCCCCAAGTTAGTTGGGTTGAGGTTCAGACCGGCGCTCTGGATCGCCTTGTCTACAGCAGCGAGCATGTTGCGCTCGAAAGCCACGACCTGCAGGGTGCGCGAGTCTTTCACGGTGACGTTGGCAACGCTGCTCAGCGGTGTGTCAGTGCCGTAGTAAGGCACCATGACGCTGCCGAGGATGCTGGGGTGAGCCTTGCCGGTACGAATCTGGCCGAATGCGTGGTTCAGAGAGTCCAGGGATTTCTGCATGCGCTCTTGAGCGTCTTTTTTGATTTCATTGATCATTGTTGAACTTCCTCGATCAGTGTTCCTTCGGCGCCGCCATGGACGATATTCAACAGGGCACCGGGCTTGTTCATGTTAAAGACGCGCAGTGGCATCTTGTGGTCGCGGCACAGGCAGATAGCCGTCAGGTCCATGACACCCAGCTTGCGATCCAGCACTTCATCGTAGGTCAGATGATCGAACTTCTCGGCATGCGGGTCTTTGAACGGGTCAGCGGTATAGACGCCATCGACCTTGGTTGCCTTGAGCACGACATCGGCATCGATCTCGATCGCTCGCAGGCAAGCGGCCGAATCCGTGGTGAAGAACGGATTACCGGTACCGGCGGCAAAAATCACCACTTCCTTGGCGTTGAGGTGGCGCATGGCTTTGCGGCGGTCGTAGTGATCGGTCACGCCAACCATGGAAATGGCCGACATCACGATGGCCGAGATATTGGCACGCTCCAGCGCATCACGCATAGCCAGGGCGTTCATCACAGTGGCCAGCATGCCCATGTGGTCGCCCGTGACCCGATCCATGCCGGCCGCGCTCAGCGCCGCGCCGCGGAACAGGTTGCCGCCGCCGATGACCAGGCCGACCTGAACGCCGATCCCGACCAACTGGCCAACTTCCAGGGCCATGCGATCCAGCACTTTCGGATCGATCCCGAACTCTTCCGAGCCCATCAGGGCCTCGCCGCTAAGCTTGAGTAGAATGCGTTTATAGCGAGCCTGATAACCACTGCCCTGCTGAGCCATTGCGAATCTCTCCTGCGGCGTATGTGTTCAAAAAATTCTTTGCAGGCTGTTTGCAGCCTGCGTTCACTCTAGCTCGACGCTGACACAGCGCCATCGGAACACGGCTTTGTAAGCCAGTTCCGACAGGAAACCAATAAAAATCGGCATCCCCATCCGAAAAGAGGCTGCGCGCGTTAAGCGGGCAGCCTCTTCAGGGCGACAGTTATGAAAACCGTCTTATTGCTTGCTGGCAGCAGCTACCTGGGCAGCAACTTCAGCAGCGAAGTCATCAACCGGCTTCTCGATGCCTTCGCCTACTTTGAAGTAGGTGAACGAAACGATTTCAGCACCGGCTTTCTTCGCCAGGTCGCCGACCTTGACTTCCGGGTTCTTGACGAAGGCCTGCTCAACCAGGCTGGCTTCGGCCAGGAACTTGGAGATACGGCCGCTGACCATTTTTTCTGCGATTTCAGCAGGCTTGCCTTTGAGCTTCTCTTCGTTCAGCTGCAGGAAAACGCCCTTCTCGCGCTCGATCGCTTCAGCCGAAACGTCCGAAGGCAGCAGGAACTCAGGGTTGGTAGCTGCCACGTGCATGGCGATGTCTTTCGCCAGCTCGGTGTCGCCGCCCTTCAGGACAACCGCAACACCGATCTTGTTGCCGTGCAGGTAGGTACCGACCACATCACCTTCAACGCGAACCAGGCGACGGATGTTGACGTTCTCGCCAGTCTTGCCGACCAGGACCAGGCGTGCTTCTTCCTGGGCTTCGATCAGCGGAGCTGCGTCGGTCAGTTTGTCAGCGAAGGCTTTCTCGACGCTGGCAGCGACGAATGCCTTGAAGTCATCCTGCAGAGCCAGGAAGTCGGTCTGGGAGTTGACTTCCAGCAGAACGGCGGCCTTGCCGTCGTCCTTGATGGCGATGGCGCCTTCAGCCGCAACGTTGCCGGCTTTCTTGGCAGCCTTGATGGCGCCCGAAGCACGCATGTCATCAATGGCTTTCTCGATGTCGCCGCCAGCCTTGGTCAAGGCTTTCTTGCAATCCATCATGCCTTCGCCGGTACGCTCGCGCAGTTCTTTGACCAACGCTGCAGTAATCTCTGCCATTTCAAAATCCTCTTGGATAGGTTTTCAACCATTCCACCCGATCGAACGGGCGATCAATTCTTCCTGGAAAACCACTGCTTATAGGCCGCGGCAGGTTACAAACAGGTCACTGCGCTGGCGGCAAATGGTTTTCGAGGTGGCAAAAAGGGGGCCAAGCCCCCTTTTTGCTTACTGAGTCAACGCCAGGGGCGTCAATTACTCAGCGGCTGCTGCCGGAGCTTCTTCAGCGAAGACTTCGGTGCCGCCATTCACGTTGTTGCGACCACGGATCACTGCGTCAGCCATCGAACCCATGTACAGCTGGATGGCGCGGATGGCGTCATCGTTGCCTGGGATGATGTAGTCAACGCCTTCCGGGCTGCTGTTGGTATCGACAACGCCGATGACCGGGATACCCAGCTTGTTGGCTTCGGTGATCGCGATGCGCTCGTGGTCAACGTCGATCACGAACAGTGCGTCAGGCAGACCGCCCATGTCCTTGATACCGCCCAGGGAGCGGTCCAGCTTCTCAAGATCGCGAGTGCGCATCAGCGCTTCTTTCTTGGTCAGCTTGGCGAAAGTACCGTCTTCGGACTGGACTTCAAGGTCACGCAGACGCTTGATGGAAGCGCGAATGGTCTTGAAGTTGGTCAGCATGCCGCCCAACCAGCGGTGATCGACGTACGGCGAACCGCAACGTGCCGCTTCTTCAGCAACGATCTTGCCAGCGGAACGCTTGGTGCCGACGAACAGAATCTTGTTTTTGCCCTGGGCCAGGCGCTCTACGAAGGTCAGTGCTTCGTTGAACATCGGCAGGGTTTTTTCAAGGTTGATGATGTGGATCTTGTTACGCGCGCCGAAAATGTACTTGCCCATTTTCGGGTTCCAGTAACGGGTCTGGTGACCGAAGTGCACACCGGCCTTCAGCATATCGCGCATGTTGACTTGGGACATGATAGTTCCTTGATAAGTCGGGTTTGGCCTCCACGTATCCCAATGACCAACCAGCGGCTATATAACCGAAGGCACCCAGGTCATCGTGTCGACACGTGTGTGGATTTAAGCTTACGGGGTCATCCCCGGAAAGCGGCGCATTTTATACCACAGCAAGGGCGAAAACGGAACACGGATTCTGAAATCCTCTGTGGCGGGGGGATTTAGCGAAACGTCGCAGCATCCCGCTGGACGTTGTAGGAGCTGGCGAAGCCTGCGATCTTTTGACCTTTCGCTTGAGACTCAAGCGTCTGGAGAAAGATCGCAGCCTCGCTTCGCTCGACAGCTCCTACGGGCGCGCACCAGCGGGGCTCCCCTCGCCGCTGAGTTCGGGCTGGGGAGTTCTTTGTACTGATCGTCTGTTAGAATCGCGTTTTCAGGGCCGCGCTGGTCATCATCCGCCGCCCATTTCGTTTTGAACAGCGCCGTCGGGCGCAGAGAGAGCCTGTATGACCGTTACCCTCAAGACACCCGAGGACATCGCCAAAATGCGTGTCGCCGGCAAACTCGCCGCCGAAGTGCTGGAGATGATCGCCGACTACGTCAAGCCGGGCGTGACCACCGAAGAGCTGGACCGCATCTGCCACGACTACATCGTCAACGAGCAGAAGGCCATTCCGGCCCCGCTCAACTATAAAGGCTTCCCGAAGTCGATCTGTACCTCGATCAACCACGTGGTCTGCCACGGCATCCCCAACGAAAAACCGTTGAAGGATGGCGACACCCTGAACATCGACGTCACCGTCATCAAGGACGGCTATCACGGCGACACCAGCCGCATGTTCCATGTCGGCAACGTGCCGGAGTGGGCCCAGCGCCTGTCCAAGGTCACCCAGGAATGCATGTACATGGCCATCGAACTGGTGAAGCCGGGCTGCCGCCTGGGGGACATCGGCGAAGTGATCCAGAAGCACGCGCAGAAGAACGGTTTCTCGGTGGTGCGCGAGTTCTGCGGCCACGGCATCGGCAAGGTGTTCCACGAAGAACCGCAGATCCTGCACTACGGCCGTGCCGGCACCGGCATGGAACTGCAGGCGGGCATGACCTTCACCATCGAGCCGATGATCAACCAGGGCCGCGCCGACACCAAGGTGCTGGGCGACGGCTGGACCGCCATCACCAAGGACCGCAAGCTGTCGGCCCAGTGGGAACACACCCTGCTGGTCACTGAGACCGGCTATGAAATCTTCACCCTGCGTAGCGATGACACCATCGCGCGCGTTTCCGCCTGATCCGAACCCAGCCTATAGATCCGTTAGATATAGATAGAAAGGAAAGCCATTCAATGCCGCAGGTGGATCCCGAACTCTTCGACCGCGGCCAGTTCCAGGCTGAACTGGCCCTGAAGGCAAGCCCCATCTCGGCGTTCAAGAAGGCGATCCGCCAGGCCCATGAAGTGCTCGACCAGCGCTTTCGCAATGGCCGGGACATTCGCCGGCTGATCGAGGACCGCGCCTGGTTCGTCGATAACATCCTGCAAAAGGCCTGGGAGCAGTTCGATTGGAGCGAAGACGCCGACATCGCCCTGGTGGCCGTGGGCGGCTATGGGCGCGGGGAGCTGCACCCCTACTCCGACATCGACCTGCTGATCCTGCTGGACAGCGCCGACCATGAGGTTTTCCGCGATTCCATCGAGCGTTTCCTGACGCTGCTGTGGGACATCGGCCTGGAAGTCGGCCAGAGCGTGCGCTCGGTACAGGAATGCGCCGACGAGGCCCGCGCCGACCTGACGGTGATCACCAACCTGATGGAAAGCCGCACCATTGCCGGCCCCGAGCGCTTGCGCCAGCGCATGCTCGATGTCACCAGCACCGAGCACATGTGGCCCAGCAAGGATTTTTTCCTGGCCAAGCGCGCCGAGCAGAAGGCCCGCCACCACAAGTACAACGACACCGAATACAACCTGGAACCCAACGTCAAGGGCTCGCCCGGCGGGCTGCGGGACATCCAGACGATCCTGTGGGTCGCCCGTCGCCAGTACGGCACGCTGAACCTGCGCGCCCTGGCCGGCGAAGGTTTCCTGGTGGAAAGCGAAAACGCCTTGCTGGCCTCGTCCCAGGAATTCCTGTGGAAGGTCCGCTACGCCCTGCACATGCTCGCCGGGCGCTCCGAGGACCGCCTGCTGTTCGATCACCAACGCTCCATCGCCGGCCTGTTGGGTTTCGAAGGGCAGGATGCCAAACAGTCCATCGAAAACTTCATGCAGCAGTACTACCGTGTGGTAATGAGCATCGCCCAGCTCAGCGAACTGATCATCCAGCACTTCGAGGAAGTCATCCTCGCCCCCGAGGACGAAGAGCCGCCACAGCCGATCAACTCACGCTTCCAATTGCACGACGGCTACATCGAAGCGCGCAACCCCAACGTGTTCCGCCGCACGCCCTTCGCCATGCTCGAGATCTTCGTGCTCATGGCCCAGCAGCCGGAAATCAAGGGCGTACGCGCCGACACCATCCGCCTGCTGCGGGAAAACCGTCATCTGATCGATGAAGATTTCCGCCACGATATCCGCAACACCAGCCTGTTCATCGAGTTGTTCAAGTGCAAGATCGGCGTGCACCGCAACCTGCGCCGGATGAACCGCTACGGGATTCTCGGGCGTTATTTGCCGGAGTTCGGCTTCATCGTCGGACAGATGCAGCACGACCTGTTCCACATCTATACGGTCGATGCCCACACCCTGAACCTGATCAAGCATCTGCGTAAGCTGCAGTACACCCAGGTGTCGGAGAAATTCCCGCTGGCCAGCAAGCTCATGGGCAAGCTGCCCAAGCCCGAGCTGATCTACATGGCCGGGCTGTACCACGACATTGGCAAGGGCCGCCACGGTGACCACTCCGAAATCGGCGCGGTGGATGCCGAAGCGTTCTGCCAGCGCCATCAACTGCCCCTGTGGGACAGCCGGCTGATCGTCTGGCTGGTGCAGAACCACCTGGTGATGTCCACCACCGCCCAGCGCAAGGACTTGTCCGACCCGCAGGTGATCCACGACTTCGCCCAGATCGTCGGTGATGAAACGCGCCTGGATTACCTCTACGTGCTGACCGTGGCCGACATCAACGCCACCAACCCGAGCCTGTGGAACTCCTGGCGCGCCAGCCTGTTGCGCCAGCTCTACACCGAGACCAAGCGGGCCTTGCGCCGTGGCCTGGAAAACCCGGTGGACCGCGAAGAACAGATCCGTCGCACCCAAAGCGCGGCCCTGGACATCCTGGTACGCGGCGGCACCGATCCGGACGATGTCGAGCAGCTCTGGTCGCAATTGGGCGATGACTATTTCCTGCGCCACACCGCCGGCGACGTGGCCTGGCACAGCGACGCGATCCTGCAGCAACCGGCCGATGGCGGGCCGCTGGTGCTGATCAAGGAAACCACCCAGCGCGAGTTCGAGGGCGGCACGCAGATCTTCATCTATGCGCCGGACCAGCACGACTTCTTCGCCGTGACCGTGGCGGCGATGGACCAGCTCAACCTCAACATCCATGACGCCCGGGTCATTACCTCCAGCAGCCAGTTCACCCTCGACACCTACATCGTGCTCGACACCGACGGCGACTCGATTGGCGACAACCCCGCGCGGGTCAAGCAGATTCGCGACGGCCTCACCGAAGCCCTGCGCAACCCGGCGGACTATCCGACCATCATCCAGCGCCGGGTACCGCGCCAACTCAAGCATTTTGCGTTTGCGCCACAGGTGACGATCCACAACGACGCCCAGCGCCAGGTCACCGTGCTGGAACTCAGCGCCCCGGACCGCCCGGGCCTGCTGGCGCGGGTCGGCCATATTTTCCTGGAGTTCGATCTGTCGCTGCAAAACGCCAAGATCGCCACCCTCGGCGAACGGGTAGAAGACGTGTTTTTCATCACCGACGCTCACAACCAGCCGCTGTCCGATCCGCAACTGTGCAGCCGCCTGCAGGAGGCCATCGTCCGGCACCTGAGCGTCAACCAGGAACCCGATGCTCACCTGACACGCATCAGCATCTGAACGAACAATCCCCCTCTGTGGGAGCGAGCTTGCTAGCGATAGCGGCGGAACATCCAGCATTGAGGCTGCTGACACACCGCCATCGCGAGCAAGCTCGCTCCCACAAGGACCGTGCCCACATTGACGAGGCCCCGATGAACAACGCTTTGAACCAGTTGCAACCCTACCCGTTCGAAAAGCTCCGCGCCCTGCTCGGCAGCGTCACGCCCAACCCCGACAAACGCCCCATCGCGTTGTCCATCGGCGAACCCAAGCATCGCTCGCCCAGCTTCGTGGCTGAAGCCCTGGCCAGCAATCTGGAGAAAATGGCCGTGTACCCGACCACCCTCGGCATCCCGGAACTGCGTGAAGCCATCACCGGCTGGTGCGAGCGTCGCTTCAACGTGCCGAACGGCTGGCTGGACCCGGCGCGCCATGTGCTGCCGGTCAATGGCACGCGTGAAGCCTTGTTCGCCTTCACCCAGACCGTGGTCAACCGGGGCGACGACGCCCTGGTGGTCAGCCCGAACCCGTTCTACCAGATCTACGAAGGCGCGGCGTTCCTGGCCGGGGCCAAGCCGCACTACCTGCCGTGCCTGGACGCGAACGGTTTCAACCCGGATTTCGATGCGGTTTCGCCGGACATCTGGAAACGCTGCCAGATCCTGTTCCTGTGTTCCCCGGGCAACCCGACCGGCGCGTTGATCCCGGTGGACGTGCTGAAAAAACTCATCGCCTTGGCCGACGAGCATGACTTCGTCATCGCGGCGGACGAGTGCTACAGCGAACTGTACTTCGACGAACAGACCCCGCCGCCAGGACTGCTCAGCGCCTGCGTCGAACTGGGTCGCAAGGATTTCAAGCGCTGCGTGGTGTTCCACAGCCTGTCCAAACGCTCCAACCTGCCCGGCCTGCGCTCCGGTTTCGTCGCTGGCGACGCGGACATCCTCAAGGGTTTCCTGCTGTACCGCACCTATCACGGCTGCGCGATGCCGGTTCAGACCCAACTGGCGAGCATCGCGGCGTGGAACGACGAAGTGCACGTACGGGCCAACCGCGCGCTGTACCGGGAGAAGTTCGACGCCGTACTGGAAATCCTCAGCCCGGTGCTGGACGTGCAACGCCCCGACGGCAGCTTCTACCTGTGGCCGAACGTGGCCGGCGATGATGCAGCGTTCTGCCGCGACCTGTTCGAACAGGAACACGTGACCGTGGTGCCGGGCTCCTACCTGTCCCGCGATGTGGATGGCGTCAACCCGGGCGCCGGGCGTGTGCGCATGGCCCTGGTTGCGCCATTGGCCGAATGCGTGGAGGCGGCGGAGCGGATCCGCGCGTTTATCCAGCGTCGGGGTTGATGGCTGTATCGCGCTGAAGTGGACCGCTGCTGTGGCGAGGGAGCTTGCTCCCGCTGGGCTGCGCAGCGGCCCCCAAAACAGACAACTCGGTGTACCAGAAAGATTGAGTTCACTGCTTTAGGGCTGCTGCGCAGCCCAACGGGGCGGTGCGACGTTTCGCTAAATTCCCTCGCCACAGGTCCAGTGCTCGGGATTTTTGTGTTTGCCTTTCGATTTATCGCGAGCAAGCTCGCTCCCACAGTGGACGGGTGTTGTTCACAAAACTTGTGATCGACACCTGCCTCCTGTGGGAGCGAGCTTGCTCGCGATGGGGCCGGCACTTATTGCATCAAGTCCGAAGCTCTACCCGATCCAACGCCTTGTTCGCCAACAACGCCCCCAACTCAATCATCTGCGCCACTCCCAACGCCACATGCCGCCGTGAGCCTTCCAGGCCAAACGCCAGGTCGCTGAGCATCGCATTGGCCGAAGCCAGGGTTTCGCTGAGGTTGGCTAGCAAGGCTTCGGTATCAACGCTGTCCGACACGGTGAACAACTGTACCGAGGGCCTGGGGTCTGACTCGCTGTCGTCAGGCTTGAGGTAATGATCCAGCGCACGATCAGCGGCTTCTTGCAGCTTTCAGGGGCGAAATAGCGCAGAAGTATGTGCTCCTAGGGAAAGTTCGGATTCTCACGTCCGGTCGCTGAATTAGCAGCGACACCCAGAGGCTAGAGCCCTCGTTTCCGACCTTAAAAACTTGTCGGAAACTTCGGTGCGTCTGACAGACCACCATCTCTGTGGCGAGGGAGCTTGCTCCCGCTGGGCTGCGTAGCGGCCCCAAGCGGTCAACTCAATTTACCTGGCATACCGGGTTGTCAGGTTTTGGGTGCGCTTCGCGCCTCAGCGGGAGCAAGCTCCCTCGCCACAATTAGCTTTGCGCAATGGCTTCTATTTACCCAACCCCAAATTCGCCTCAGCCAAATCCAACTCCCCCAACACCTCACGCAACACATCATCCCCAATCTGGTGATGACGACTAAGTCGATACAACTCCAAGCGCTGCGCCCGAAAAGCCTTCAAACGCAACCGGCGCTCCAGCAGGTCCATCTCGAATGCCAGCGCCTGGGCTTCGGCGGAGTCGTTGAACACGTCGAGCTGGTGACGATACTCGGACATCAGCCGTGCCTTGACCTCGGTCGCCAGCGCCGCCTGGGCCGCATCCGGCGTACTGCCCGCCTCGGTCGGTTCTTCCACTTCCAGCGCATGAATCGCCGCTTCAGCGGTTTTGCGCCAGGCCTCGCGGACTTCGTTGCGCCGTTTGTCATCAGGGCTCTTTTCGATGCCCCGCAGCAACAACGGCAAGGCGATGCACGCCGCGATCAGCGACAACAGAATCACCCCGGCGGCAATGAAGATCAGCAGGTCCCGCTCGGGAAACGCCTCACCCGCGTCCAACAGCATCGGCACCGACAGCACGCCCGCCAGCGTCACCGCGCCGCGCACGCCACCGAAAGTCAGCAACCAGCAAGAACGTGCTGTCGGCACCGGCGTCAGTTCGCCCTGGCCACGCCAGCGTCGCAACAGCCCGGACAGGCGCCAGATGCTTTGCACCCAGACAAACCGCAGTACCAGCAGCACCAGGAAAATCGCCAGCACATCCAGGCAACGGTAGAACAGCGTCGGCCAGAGCGTGGGCTCGAGGCGGGTCACCGCCTTGATGATGTCCGGCAGTTGCAAGCCCAGCAGCAGGAAGATCAACCCGTTGAAGGCAAACTCCAACAGCGACCAGACACTGCGATTGAGCAGCCGCGTGCCGGTCTGGCGCGGCAGCAGGTCGAGCCAGCTCTGCATCATCCCCGCCGCCACCGCCGAGAGAATGCCCGAGGCACCCAAGCGCTCAGCCAGCACATAGGCGGCAAACGGCAGCAGCAACATGAACACCACATGGGTGGCCGGGTCGTCCCAACCCCGGGCAATCATCCACGCCCGCAGTCGGCCCAGCAGCCAACTCAGGGCCACGCCGACCAGCAGGCCACCCACCGCCACCAATACGAACGTCAGGCTCGCACTGGCCAGGGAAAACACCCCGGTGATGGCCGCCGCCAGGGCGAACTTGAAGGTCACCAGGCCCGATGCATCGTTCATCAGCGCCTCGCCCTGAAGCATGTGCATCAACGGCGCGGGCAGACGGTCGCGGGCAATCGCCGACACTGCCACCGCATCGGTCGGCGACAGCACCGCGGCCAGGGCGAAGGCCACCGGCAACGGGATACTTGGCAGCAGCCATTGAATGAAATAACCGGCGCCCACCACCGTGAACAACACCAGCCCCACCGCCAGCGTCAGGATCGGTCCGCGCAGGCGCCACAACTCGCGCTTGGGCATGCGCCAACCGTCGGAGAACAGCAGCGGGGGCAGGAAGAGAAACAGGAACAACTCAGGATCGAGGGCCACGTGCAGGCCCAGGGACGGCCAGGCCAGCACAGCACCGGCGCCGATCTGTACCAGGGGCAACGGCAGCGGGATCAACCGTCCGATCAGGCGCGACACGCCTACCAGCATCAACAGGATCAGGACGGTATAAGCGCTTTGCATAACGGTTTTCCACTGGCAGCGACACACATCCGGCAACAGCTTGCCGTTGAAGTGCCATATTAACCGCCTAGGATTAACTTGGCCGTTACACCTATGTCGCAGCCCCACCTCTTGTGGGAGCGAGCTTGCTCGCGATAGCGGTGTAGCCAGTCGACATCAATGTTGGATGTAAGACCGCCATCGCGAGCAAGCTCGCTCCCACAGGTTTTGGCGTACAACAACCTGGGCCGTCGCGAAACCGTCAGGTCATGGCATAATCCTTCACCTTTTATTCCCAGCACCTGCAAAGGGGGCAGTTCCTTGACCGATTCAAGCAAAACGTTGCACCTTTTCGGCATCAAAGCCTGTGACACGATGAAAAAGGCGCGCACCTGGCTCGATGAACACGCTGTACGCTACGACTTTCACGACTACAAGACCGCCGGCATCGACCGTGAGCACCTGACCCAATGGTGCAACGAGCATGGCTGGCAGGTGGTGTTGAACCGTGCCGGTACGACCTTTCGCAAACTCGACGACGAACGCAAAGCCGATCTCGACCAGACGAAAGCCATCGAACTGATGCTCGCCCAACCCTCGATGATCAAGCGCCCGGTGCTCGATCTCGGTGACCGAACCCTGATTGGCTTCAAGCCAGATATTTATGCGGCAGAGATCAAGTAAGCCTGCCCAGTCCATTTTGTAGAGGTAATTTCATGTCCACTACCCTGTTCAGCCTGGCCTTCGGTGTCGGCACCCAAAACCGTCAAGGCGCCTGGCTGGAAGTGTTCTACGCGCAGCCGCTGCTCAAGCCGTCGGCTGACATCGTCAAAGCCATCGCGCCGATCCTTGGCTACAGCGAAGGCAACCAGGCCATCACCTTCACCACCGCCCAGGCCTCGCAACTGGCTGAAGCCCTCAAGAGCGTCGATGCCGCACAAGCGGCCCTGTTGACCCGCCTGGCTGAAAGCCACAAGCCCTTGGTCGCCACCTTGCTGGCCGAAGATGCCCAACTGAGCTCCACCCCTGAGGCCTACCTCAAGCTGCATCTGCTGTCCCATCGTTTGGTCAAGCCCCACGGCCTGAACCTGGCCGGCATTTTCCCTCTGCTGCCGAACGTGGCCTGGACCAGCCAGGGCGCGATCGACCTGGCCGAACTGGCCGAGCACCAGCTCGAAGCCCGCCTGCGTGGTGAACTGCTGGAAGTGTTCTCTGTGGACAAGTTCCCGAAAATGACCGACTACGTGGTCCCGGCCGGCGTGCGCATCGCCGACGCCGCGCGCATCCGCCTGGGTGCCTATGTGGGCGAAGGCACCACGGTCATGCACGAAGGTTTCGTCAACTTCAACGCCGGCACCGAAGGCCCGGGCATGATCGAAGGCCGTGTCTCGGCGGGCGTGTTCGTCGGCAAGGGTTCGGACCTGGGCGGCGGTTGCTCGACCATGGGCACCCTGTCGGGCGGCGGCAACATCGTGATCAAGGTCGGCGAAGGCTGCCTGATCGGCGCCAACGCTGGCATCGGCATTCCGTTGGGCGACCGCAACACCGTGGAGTCGGGCCTGTACGTGACCGCCGGCACCAAAGTCGCCCTGCTGGACGAAAACAACCAACTGGTGAAAGTGGTCAAGGCCCGCGACCTGGCCGGCCAGCCCGACCTGTTGTTCCGCCGCAATTCCGAGACCGGCGCGGTGGAATGCAAGACGCACAAGTCGGCCATCGAGCTGAACGAAGCACTGCACGCCCACAACTAAGCTTCACACCAGCACCTGTGGGGGCGAGCTTTTGTGGGAGCCAAGCTTGCTCGCGATGGCAGCGACACGGTTTAACTGCAAGACCGTGTCATCGTTCATCGCGAGCAAGCTCGGCTCCCACAAAAAAAGCCTGCTCCCCCAAGGTCCGGCGTAACTCCAGCAGGGCCCGAAAGCATGTTGATCCAATCCCCTTGGCGTGCCGATTTCCCGGCCATCGCCGCCCTGCAACGGCAAGGCCAGACCTACCTGGACAGCGCCGCCACCACACAAAAACCCCAGGCCCTGTTGGACGCCCTGACGCATTACTACGCCAATGGCGCGGCCAACGTGCACCGTGCGCAACATTTGCCGGGCGCCCATGCCACCCAGGCATTCGAGGACAGCCGCCTCAAGGCTTCGCAATGGCTCAATGCCGGAAACTGCGGGCAAGTGGTCTTCACCCACGGCGCCACTTCGGCGCTGAATCTGCTGGCCTACGGGCTGGAACATCTATTCAACCCGGGCGATGAGATCGTCATCAGCGCTCTGGAACATCACGCCAACCTGCTGCCGTGGCAGCAACTGGCCGAGCGCCGTTCGTTGACCCTGGTGGTGTTGCCACTGGATGCCGACGGCGTGATCGATCCTGGCGCCGCCGCCGAACTGATCGGCCCCCGTACGCGCTTGCTGGCGGTGAGCCAGTTATCCAACGTGCTGGGGGCCTGGCAGCCCGTGCCGGCGCTGCTGGCACTGGCCAAGGCCCAAGGCGCGCTGACAGTGATCGACGGCGCCCAGGGCGTGGTCCATGGCCGCCACGACGTGGAAGCGCTGGGCTGCGACTTTTACGTGTTTTCCAGCCACAAACTCTATGGCCCCGACGGGCTGGGCGTGCTGTTCGGCCGTACCGAAGCCCTCGGCAAGCTGCGCCATTGGCAGTTCGGCGGCGAAATGGTGCAACAGGCCGATTACCACAGCGCCACCTTCCGTCCGGCGCCGCTGGGCTTCGAAGCCGGTACGCCGCCGATTGCCAGCGTGATCGGCTTGGGCGCGACCCTGGACTACCTGTCCGCCCTAGATCCGCAAGCGCTCATCGACCATGAGACGGCGCTGCATGACTACCTGCTCCATGGCCTGCAGGCCCGCAACGGCATTCGCCTGCTGGGCAACCCACGCCTGGCCCTGGTCAGTTTCGTGGTCGAAGGCATCCACAACGCCGATCTGGCGCACCTGCTGACCGAGCAAGGCATTGCCGTGCGCGCCGGGCATCACTGCGCGATGCCGCTGTTCAAGCATTTGAAGCTGTCCGGGGCGATCCGCGTGTCGTTGGCGTTGTACAACGATTCCGCCGACATCGAACGGTTCTTCGAAGCCCTCGACCAAGCCTTGGAGATGTTGCGATGAACCTGCCAGCCGATGCCGCCACGGCGCTGCAGATCTTCCGGGACGCGTCAGGATGGGAGCAACGGGCCCGATTGCTGATGCAATGGGGCGAACGTCTGCCGCCCCTGAGCGATGAGGACAAATGCGAGGCCAACCTTGTCCACGGCTGTGAGAGCCAGGTGTGGCTGGTGGGTCGCTTGCACGACGGGCACTGGCAGTTTTGTGCCAGCAGCGATGCGCGGTTGATCCGTGGGTTGGTGGCGTTGCTGCTGGCGCGGGTCAACGGGTTGTCCGCTGACGAGTTGCAGCAGGTGGATCTGCCGGATTGGTTCAACCAACTGGGATTGTCGCGGCAGCTGTCGCCGTCGCGCAGCAATGGCTTGAATGCGGTGTTGAAGCGGATGTTTGAGTTGACTCAGTAACCGCCATCGCGAGCAAGCTCGCTCCCACAGGGGATTTGGTGTACGCAAATACTGCATTCAGCCCGACCCCATGTGGGAGCGAGCTTGCTCGCGATGAGGCCATCAGCCCCCCCTCAAACCTGAGGCTTGACCCTGTCCGCCGGTCGCCGCACACCCGCCACAATCTTATCCACAGCCTTGGTCGCCGCGACCATGCCAAACGTCGCCGTGACCATCATCACCGCACCAAACCCACCGGCGCAGTCGAGCTTGACGCCGTCGCCGACAAAACTCTTCTGCAGGCAAATGCTGCCGTCCGGCTTCGGGTAGCGCAGTTGTTCGGTGGAGAACACGCAGGGCACGCTGTAGTGGCGGGTCACGGTGCGGGAAAAACCGTAGTCGCGGCGCAAGGTGGAGCGCACCTTGGAGGCCAGGGGATCGTTGAACGTACGGTTGAGGTCGCAGACCTGGATCAGCGTCGGGTCGATCTGCCCGCCCGCGCCGCCGGTGGTGATGATCTGGATCTTGCGGCGCTTGCACCAGGCGATCAGCGCAGCCTTGGCGTTGACGCTGTCGATGCAGTCGATCACGCAGTCGATGTACGGCGTGATGTATTCGGCCATGGTGTCGCGGGTGACGAAGTCCGCCACCGCGTGCACCGTGCAGTCGGGGTTGATCCCCCGCAGCCGCTCGGCCATCACGTCGACCTTGGGCTTGCCGACGGTGCTGTCCAGGGCGTGCAACTGGCGGTTGGCGTTGCTGACACAGACATCGTCCAGGTCGAACAGCGAAATCTCGCCCACGCCGCAACGGGCGATGGCTTCCGCCGCCCAGGAACCGACACCACCGACGCCGACGATCGCCACATGGGCCGCCCGCAGGTGTTCCAGGCCCTCAATGCCATACAAACGGGCGATGCCGGCAAACCGTGGATCTTCTGTACTCATGACCATTACCCCAAAAACCGGCGCGCATTATAGGGCTTTGCCGTGGCAATTCGAGCGGGTCGCAAAATGAATCTCACCATTTCCCTTGTGGGAGCGAGCTTGCTCGCGATGGCGTCAGTCCAGTCAATAGAGTATCGACTGATCCACCGCTATCGCGAGCAAGCTCGCTCCCACAGGTTCTGTGTCACACACCGTCGGCATACTTGGGCCAATGGTGGTCGTTTTGCTATAAGATAACCGCCATTTTGCGCGAGCCAGCCCGCGCCTGCACAAGCCTTGTGTTCACACTATATTCCCGGAGTTTTCATGACGGCCCACGCCGACCTCTCGCCGACCCTGCAACTCGCCTGCGACCTGATCCGCCGTCCGTCCGTGACGCCGGTGGATGCCGATTGCCAGAAACTGATGATGCAGCGCCTGGGCAACGCGGGCTTCACGCTCGAGCCGATGCGCATCGAGGATGTGGATAACTTCTGGGCCAGCCATGGCAAGCATGACGGTCCGGTGCTGTGTTTCGCCGGGCACACCGATGTGGTGCCGACCGGTCCGGTAAAGGCCTGGCAGCTCGACCCGTTCGATGCGGTCATCGACGAACAGGGCATGCTCTGCGGCCGTGGCGCGGCGGACATGAAAGGCAGCCTGGCGGCGATGGTCGTGGCGGCCGAACGGTTCGTCGCCGACTACCCGGACCACAAGGGTTCGCTGACCTTCCTGATCACCAGCGATGAAGAAGGCCCGGCCCACCACGGCACCAAAGCTGTGGTCGAACGGCTCAAGGCCCGCCAGGAACGACTGGACTGGTGCATCGTCGGCGAGCCGTCGAGCACCACCTTGGTGGGCGATGTGGTCAAGAACGGCCGCCGCGGCTCCCTCGGCGCAAAACTGACCGTGCGCGGCAAGCAAGGCCACGTGGCTTATCCACACCTGGCGAAGAATCCGATCCACCTGGCCGCGCCCGCCTTGGCCGAATTGGCCGCCGAGCACTGGGACCACGGCAACGACTTCTTCCCGCCGACCAGTTTCCAGATCTCCAACCTCAATTCCGGCACCGGCGCGACCAACGTGATCCCCGGAGACCTGGAAGCGGTCTTCAATTTCCGCTTTTCCACCGAGTCCACCGTCGAAGGCCTGCAACAGCGCGTCGCCGACATCCTCGACAAGCATCAACTGGACTGGCACATCGACTGGGCCTTGTCCGGCCTGCCGTTCCTCACCGAACCGGGCGCGCTGCTCGATGCGGTGTCGTCGAGCATCCGGGATGTCACCGGGCGCGAGACCCAGGCGTCCACCAGCGGCGGCACGTCCGACGGTCGCTTCATCGCCACCATGGGCACGCAAGTGGTGGAACTCGGGCCGGTCAACGCGACCATCCACCAGGTCAACGAGCGCGTGCTGGCTACCGATCTCGACGTGCTGACCGAGATCTACTACAAGACGCTGATCAAGTTGCTCGCCTGATGCTCGCCTGCCCGATCTGCAGTGAACCGCTGAACGCGGTGGACAATGGCGTGGCGTGCCCGGCCGGCCACCGCTTCGACCGCGCGCGGCAGGGTTACCTGAACCTGCTGCCGGTGCAGCACAAAAACAGCCGCGACCCCGGTGACAACCAGGCGATGGTCGAAGCCCGCCGCGACTTTCTCAACGCCGGGCACTACGCCCCGGTCGCCCGGCGCCTGGCGGAACTGGCCGCCGAGCGCGCGCCCGGGCGCTGGCTGGACATCGGCTGCGGCGAGGGTTACTACACCGCGCAGATCGCCGAGGCGTTGCCCCATGCCGACGGCTATGCCCTGGACATTTCCCGCGAGGCGGTCAAGCGCGCCTGCAAACGCAACCCGCAACTGACCTGGTTGATCGCCAGCATGGCCCGGGTGCCGTTGGCGGACGGTTGCTGCCAGTTCCTGGCCAGCGTGTTCAGCCCGCTGGACTGGCAAGAGGCCAAGCGCCTGCTCAGTCCTGGCGGCGGCCTGATGAAGGTCGGCCCTACCGCCGGCCACCTGATGGAGTTGCGCGAGCGCCTGTACGACGAAGTGCGCGCCTACACCGACGACAAGCACCTGGCCCTGGTGCCCTCGGGCATGGCGCTGGATCACAGCGAAACCCTCGAATTCAAGCTGACCCTCGACAATGGCCAGGATCGCGCCAACCTGCTGGCCATGACGCCCCATGGTTGGCGCGCCAGCGCCGAACGCCGCGCCAGCGTGATCGAGCAGGCCGAGCCATTCGAGGTCACGGTGTCGATGCGCTACGATTATTTCGTTCTTCAATAACCTTTTGATTCCGGTCCCGGGCAACCGCCCGGGGCCCGTTAAATCCGCGAATGGATTTTTCAAGACCGCAGCGAGGACATCCATGCGCCAACCCGATATCGAGATTTACCTCAAGGACGCCGACGTCGACCACAAGGCCATCGCCGCCTGGCTCGGCCAGGCCCTGGGCCCGTGCAGCGACTGGGTCCAGAAAGGCCAGACCTACAAGTGCAAGGCCGGCAGCATTCCAGTGACCTGGCTGCCCAAGGCCGTGGGCAAATGGAACAGCCTGTACCTGGAAAGCGACCAGACCCCGTGGGAAGACGACATCGCCTGCGCCCGCGCCGCCTTCGCCGCACTGAACGTCGAAGTGCGTTGCGCGCCTGGGTCATGGGTGGAGGAAGAAGGGGAAGAATCGGCGGACCGCTGGATTCGCATCAGCGCCGACGGGGAAGAAGAGATTACCTGGAAGACGGCCTGAGGCGAAAAGCCAATGTGGGAGCGAGCTAACCCGCAATGACGGTCTGCCTGAAACGATGATGTAGAATGTACCGCCGTCATCGCGAGCAAGCTCGCTCCCACAGGGGATGTATGGCGGGCACGAAATATGTGAACACCCCATTCAAAACTGTGGGAGCGAGCTTGCTCGCGATAGCGGTAGATCAGCCAGATTAGAAGTGACTGACACACCGCTATCGCGAGCAAGCTCGCTCCACAAGGGGTTTTGTGTAGCCAGCTTACAACCCCACCACATCCTCAGCCTGCAGGCCCTTCTGCCCCTCCACGACCGCGTACTCGACCTGCTGGCCTTCGGTCAGGGAACGGTGGCCTTCACCGCGGATGGCGCGGTAATGCACGAACACATCCGCCCCGCCTTCACGTTGGATGAAGCCGTAACCCTTGGCGTCGTTGAACCACTTCACACTGCCGGTTTCCCGTGCTGCCATGATGCTCACTCCCATTTTTATCTTATAAGTCGACTTTTCGATGGAAAGCCGTACGAACTTTCACCACTGTCTGGCCGTCCATGGGAGGCCGGGGCGGTAACTGCCGAGTATATGACACCCGAAAAAACTCTCAACTGACTTTACTTCGGCGCTTTTTTGCCGATTTTCGATGAATCCGGCACACTAGCGGGCCCGAGCAGCCGCTCGGTTTTATCCACTCATGCAGAAGCCGTATGACCCGCTCCCCGTTCCGCCGTCTTGTGTTTGGCACCCTGCGCCGACTGTTGTACCTCTGGGTTCGCTCCGAGACCATCAACCAGTCGTCCTTTACCCTCAACCTCGACCGCAGTCGTCCGGTGTTCTACGTCCTGCAAGACCCTTCGCTCACCGACCTGGCGGTGCTCGACACCGAATGCACCAAGGCCGGCCTGCCCCGTCCGGTGCTGCCGGTCTCGGTGGGTAACCTGCTGGAGCCGGCGGCGTTTTTCTACCTGACCCCCGCGCCGGACTGGCTCGGCCGCCAGGACAAACGTGGCGCGCCCCCCACCCTGACCCGATTGGTCGACGCCCTGACCCACAATGCCGCCGAAGACGCCCAGATCATCCCGGTCAGCGTGTTCTGGGGCCAGTCGCCCGACAGCGAGTCCAGCCCCTGGAAACTGTTGTTCGCCGACAGCTGGGCCGTCACCGGGCGCTTGCGTCGCCTGTTGAGCATCATGATCCTGGGGCGCAAGACCCGCGTGCAATTCTCCGCACCGATCCACCTGCGCGAACTGATCGAACACGGCAAAGGCCACGAGCGCACCGTGCGCATGGCCCAGCGGATCCTGCGGGTGCACTTCCGCAACTTGAAAGCGGCGGTCATCGGCCCCGACATCTCCCACCGCCGCAACCTGGTCAAGGGTCTGTTGAACCAGCCGCTGGTCAAGCAGGCGATCGCCGAGGAAGCCGAGCGGGAAAAGATCTCCCCGGAAAAAGCCAAGGCCCAGGCCCTGCGCTACGGCAACGAGATCGCTTCGGACTACACCTACACCGCGATCCGCTTCCTGGAAGTGGTGCTGAGCTGGTTCTGGAACAAGATCTACGACGGCATCAAGGTCAACCACATCGAAGGCGTGCAGAACGTCGCCCAGGGCCACGAAGTCATCTATGTACCGTGCCATCGCAGCCACATCGACTACCTGCTGCTGTCGTACCTGCTGTTTCGCAACGGCCTGACGCCACCGCACATCGCCGCCGGCATCAACCTCAACATGCCGGTGATCGGCGGCCTGTTGCGCCGAGGCGGGGCGTTCTTCATGCGCCGCACGTTCAAGGGCAACCCGCTCTACACCGCGGTGTTCAACGAATACCTGCACACCCTGTTCACCAAAGGCTTTCCGGTGGAGTATTTCGTCGAGGGCGGGCGCTCGCGCACCGGGCGCATGCTGCAACCCAAGACCGGCATGCTCGCCATCACCCTGCGCAGCTTCCTGCGCTCCTCGCGCATGCCCATCGTGTTCGTGCCGGTCTACATCGGTTATGAGCGGGTGTTGGAAGGCCGCACCTACCTGGGCGAACTGCGCGGGGCCAGCAAGAAGAAAGAATCGATCTTCGACATCTTCAAAGTCATCGGCGCCCTCAAGCAGCGCTTCGGCCAGGTGGCGGTGAACTTCGGCGAACCGATCAAGCTGGCGGAATTCCTCGACGGCGAACAACCCGGTTGGCGCCAACAGGAACTGGGCCCGCAATTCAAACCGGCCTGGCTCAATGCAACCACCCATCGCCTCGGCGAGCGCGTGGCCCGGCACCTGAACGAGGCCGCGGCCATCAACCCGGTCAACCTTGTCGCCCTGGCACTGTTGTCCACCAGCCGCCTGGCCCTGGACGACCGCGCCATGGCGCGGGTACTCGACCTGTACCTGGCGTTGCTGCGCAAAGTCCCGTACTCCCCCCACACCACCCTGCCCGAAGGCGATGGCCAAGCGCTGATCGAACACGTGAAGGGCATGGACCTGCTGTCGGAACAGAGCGACGCCCTGGGCAAGATTCTGTACCTGGACGAGCAGAACGCGGTACTGATGACCTACTACCGCAACAACGTACTGCACATCTTCGCCCTGCCGGCGTTGCTGGCGAGCTTCTTCCAGAGCAGCTCGCGCATGAACCGCGAACAGATCCTGCGCTACACCCATGCGCTGTACCCGTACCTGCAATCGGAGTTGTTCATTCGCTGGTCGCTGGAAGAGCTGGACGGTGTGGTCGACCAATGGCTCGACGCGTTTGTCGAACAGGGCCTGCTGCGTTTCGAAAACGACCTGTACCTGCGTCCGGCGCCGAGTTCACGGCACTTCGTGCTGCTGACCCTGCTGTCCAAAAGCATTGCCCAGACCTTGCAGCGCTTCTACATGACCGTCTCGCTGCTGCTCAACAGCGGTCAGAACAGCGTCAGCGCCGAAGAACTGGAAGACCTCTGCACCGTCATGGCCCAGCGCCTGTCGATCCTCCATGGCCTGAACGCACCGGAATTCTTCGACAAGAGCCTGTTCCGCCACTTCATCCAGACGATGCTGGACCTGGATGTACTGCGCCGCGACGAGGCCGGCAAGCTCAGCTACCACCAATTGCTGGGCGAACTGGCCGAAGGCGCGGCCAAGCGGGTGCTGCCGGCGGAGATTCGCCTGTCGATTCGCCAGGTGGCGTTGCATCGCAGTGAAGATGCGGCGGAGATCGCCGTCAGTCCAGACCTTTGACATTGACCGATCACTCACCCCGGACATGGAACGGTTCTGGTGAGTGGATCGGTCAGTCGACAGGCGTACTCCGACGCTGCGCAGCGGCCAAGGCGACGTCAAACGAAGAAAAGACCTACAGAGAACTTTGGAGCAGGCCTCTAGGATGAGCCCACGTCAATGTCGACGTATTGAAAAGGAATTCAACATGAACATCATCACCCTCACCCTGCGTTTGCCCGAAGGCTATCAACTCCCGGAAGCCGGCCGTGCCGAAATCAGCGTTCGAAATGCCGCCGGTGTGCAGATCAGCACCAGCGGCGGCCAGGGCTCCAACATGGCGCCAAGGGAGCCGCTCCAGCAGCCTTGGCAATATCGCTTCCAGATCAATTCCGAGAGGGCGTCCGTCGGCGAGAAGCTCTCGGTAAAGGTGCAGATGTACCAAGGTGGTACCGCTCTTCTCCTTGATACCGAACAGGCCTTCACCTGGGATGGCGGCGATCAACACGTTGACATCCCCCTGAGCCTGGCGCCAGCATCGCTGGCTGAAACTGTTCAAGCGCCTGCGGTCGGTTCCTGAGCCGCGACATTACGCAGGGATGCTTGGACGCAAATCCGTTAAATGCTCGTTGACGCCCATGTGTGGCCGGCGTCAACGAGCCAGGTGCTTGCCCCATGAAAAAACTCGCTCTGCTTGCCTCCATGGCCTTGCTGGCCGCTTGCCAATCGACAACGCCACCCCCTGCGTCCCTCGACGGCGAAGTCTTCTATCTGCAACGCATCGCCCTGCCGCCCAACGCCACCTTGAGCGTGAGCCTGCAGGACGTTTCCCTGGCCGACGCTCCTGCGGTGGTGCTCGATGAACAGAGCGGCCCGATCAAAGGCCAGGTCCCGCTGCCGTTCCACCTCAGTTATGATCCCGCCCAGGTCAAGCCCGGCCATCGTTATGCCGTGAGCGCCCGCATCGAAGTGGACGGCCAGTTGATGTTCATCACCACCGAACAACACGCCGTACAACTCGATGGCAAGGATCCGCAGCCGTTGAAGATCCGCGTCAACGCCGCACGCTGATTGCTTTTTCCAACTTTTTTCAAGGACGCCATCATGCTCCGCTCTACCCTCCGTTTCACCGGCCTGTGCGCGGGCCTGTTGATCTGCGCCAATGCCATGGCCCTGTCTCTGGGCGACCTGTCGCAACAAGATGCCACGGGCGGCCTCAAGGACGCCTTGACCCAAGGTGCACAGGTGGCGGTCAAGCAGCTGGGTACACCCGGCGGCTTCAGCAACAACCCGGATGTGAAAATCGAACTGCCAGGCAAGCTGGGCAAAGTCGCCAGCAAGATGAAGGCCTTCGGCATGGGTGAACAGGTCGATCAATTGGAAACCAGCATGAACCAGGCTGCCGAGGCCGCCGTGGTCCAGGCCCAGCCGATCCTGGTCAATGCCGTGAAGAACATGAGCGTGAGTGATGCCAAGGGCATCTTGAGCGGCGGCAACGACTCGGCCACGCAATACCTGAACAAGAGCAGCCGCGAGCAGATCCGCGCCAAGTTCCTGCCCATCGTCAAGCAAGCCACCGACAAGGTCGGCCTGGCCCAGAAATACAATGCCTTCGCCGGCCAGGCCGCGACGCTCGGCGTGCTGGATGCCAAGAGCGCCAACATCGAGAACTACGTGACCGAACAGGCGCTGGATGGGTTGTTCGAGATGATCGGCAAGCAGGAAGCCACCATTCGCCAGAACCCGGCGGCTGCGGCGACCAGTTTGGCGAAGAAAGTCTTCGGCACCCTCTGAGCCCCAACCCGAACCAACTGTGGGAGCGAGCTTGCTCGCGATGACGGTATCAGCTTCAACATCTTTGTTGGCTGTTGCACCGCTATCGCGAGCAAGCTCGCTCCCACATTGGATCTGCGCTGGTCGCTGGATCGGTTCAGGTTTTCTTGACCCTGAACCACGCCGCATACAACGCCGGCAGGAACAACAGCGTCAACGCCGTGGCCACGATCAAGCCGCCCATGATCGCCACCGCCATGGGCCCGAAGAACAGGCTGCGTGACAGTGGGATCATCGCCAGCACCGCAGCCAGTGCGGTGAGCACAATCGGGCGGAAGCGGCGCACCGTGGCTTCGATGATCGCCTGCCAGGGCGTCAGGCCAGCCTTGATGTCCTGTTCGATCTGGTCCACCAGGATCACCGAGTTGCGCATGATCATCCCCGACAGCGCGATAGTGCCGAGCATGGCGACGAAGCCGAACGGCTGGCGGAACACCAACAGGAACAGCGTGACGCCGATCAACCCCAGGGGAGCGGTGAGAAACACCATGGCCGTGCGGGAAAAACTGCGCAGTTGCAGCATCAGCAACGTCAGCACCACCACGATGAACAACGGTACACCGGCATTCACCGATTTCTGGCCACGGGCCGAATCCTCCACCGTACCGCCCACCTCCAACAGGTAACCATCCGGCAGTTCGGCACGAATCGGCTCCAGGGTCGGGAAGATCTGCTGGACCAGGGTCGCCGGTTGCTCCTTGCCATAGATATCGGCCCGCACGGTCACGCTCGGCAAGCGATTGCGGTGCCAGATCACACCCTCTTCGAAGCCGTATTCCAGGGTCGCGATCTGCGACAGGGCCACGCTCTTGCCGTTGTCGGTTGGCACCGCCAGGCTCGACAGCAACGACAGCTCGGTGCGTTCATGCACCGTACCGCGCAGCAGGATTTCGATCAGTTCGTTGTCTTCCCGATACTGGCTGACGCTGGAGCCGGTAAGGGAGCTGCGCAGGAAACTCGCCAGATCGGTGGTGCTGACGCCCAGGGCCCGGGCGCGGTCCTGGTCGACGTTCAGGTAAACCACCTTGCTCGGCTCTTCCCAATCCAGGTGCACATTGACCACGTAGGGGTTTTCGCGAACTTTCGTCGCCACTTTCCGCGCCAGGGCCCGGACTTCTTCGATGTGCTCGCCCGTGACGCGGAACTGCACCGGATAGCCGACCGGCGGGCCGTTTTCCAGGCGCGTGACCCGCGAGCGCAGGGTCGGGAATTGCTCGTTCAGGGTCGCGATCAACCAACTGCGCAAAGGCTCGCGGTCTTCGATAGTCTTGGCCAGCACCACGAACTGGGCAAAGCTGGAAGCCGGCAGTTGTTGATCCAGCGGTAGATAGAAACGCGGTGAACCGGTGCCGACGTAGGCCACGTAGTTGTCGATGCCGGCATGGTCCTTGAGCAGCGCTTCCAGGCGCTTGACCTGTTCGGCGGTATTGCTCAGGGAGGCGCCTTCCTGCAGCTTCAAGTCGACCATCAGCTCCAGCCGCCCCGATGCCGGGAAAAACTGCTGCGGCACGAACCGGAACAACACCACCGAGCCGACGAACAACAGCACGGTCAGCAGGATGACGGTTTTGCGCCGACGCACGCACCATTCCACCATCCGCCGGACACGCTGATAGAACGGCGTGCCATAAGGGTCGGTCTGGCCGTCAGTCGTGCCATGTTTGGCCGCATGAATTTTCGCCAGGTCTGGCAGGAGCCTTTCCCCCAGGTACGGCACAAACACCACGGCGGCCACCCAGGACGCCAGCAACGCCAGGGTTACCACCTGGAAAATCGAACGGGTGTATTCGCCAGTGCCCGATTGCGCGGTGGCGATCGGCAGGAAGCCCGCCGCCGTGATCAACGTACCGGTGAGCATCGGGAATGCGGTGCTGGTCCAGGCGAAGCTGGCGGCCTTGATCCGGTCGAAGCCCTGCTCCATCTTGATCGCCATCATCTCCACCGCAATGATCGCGTCGTCCACCAGCAGCCCCAGGGCCAATACCAGCGCGCCGAGGGAAATCTTGTGCAGGCCGATCCCCAGGTAGTACATGGCGGCGAACGTCATCGCCAGCACCAGCGGGATCGCCAGTGCCACCACCATCCCGGTGCGCAACCCCAAGGAGAAGAAGCTCACCAACAATACAATCGTCAGCGCTTCCACCAGCACTTGGACGAACTCTCCGACGCCGGTCTTCACCGCCGCCGGCTGGTCCGAAACCTTGCGTAACTGCATGCCCGCCGGCAGGGTGTTCTGGATACGGGCAAAGTCGGCTTCAAGGGCCTTGCCCAGAATCAGGATATCCCCGCCTTCCTTCATCGCCACGGCCAGGCCGATGGCGTCCTCGCCCATGAAGCGCATGCGTGGCGCTGGCGGGTCGTTGAAACCACGGCGCACGTCCGCCAGGTCGCTGATGCGGAACGTACGATCGCCGACCCGGATCGGGAAGTTGCGGATCTCTTCCACCGTCTGGAAATTCCCCGAAACCCGTAGCTGCAAGCGCTCGCTGTCAGTTTCGAAGAAGCCCGCAGTGGAAACCGTATTCTGCGCCTCAAGCGCCTGCTGGACCGCAGCCAAGGGCAGGCCGAGGGTCGCCAGCTTCACGTTCGACAATTCGATCCAGATCTTTTCGTCCTGCAAGCCGATCAGCTCGACCTTGCCCACGTCCTTGACCCGCTGTAGCTGGAGCTGGATGCGATCGGCGTAATCCTTGAGCACGGCATAGTCGAAGCCGTCGCCCGTCAGTGCGTAGATATTGCCGAAGGTGGTCCCGAACTCATCGTTGAAGAACGGCCCCTGGATACCCGGCGGCAAGGTGTGGCGGATATCGCCGACCTTCTTGCGCAACTGGTACCACAGCTCGGGGATCTGCGCCGAATGCAGGGAGTCGCGGGCCATGAAGGTCACTTGGGATTCCCCCGGCCGGGAGAACGAGACGATCCTTTCGTAGTCACCGGTTTCCATCAGTTTCTTTTCGATGCGCTCGGTGACTTGTCGCGAAACTTCCTCGGCCGTGGCGCCTGGCCAGTTGGTGCGAATCACCATGGCCTTGAAGGTGAACGGCGGGTCTTCGCTCTGTCCAAGCTTGGTGTAGGAAAGCGCGCCGACGATGGCCAGCAACAACATCAGGAACAGTACGATCTGGCGGTTACGCAGTGCCCATTCGGAAAGATTGAAACCCATCGCGGATTACTCCTTGGCCGTCAGGTTGACCACGCGGTTGGAGCGATCCACCGGTCGCACCTGCTGGCCGTCGAGGAGCACATGCACGCCGGCAGCCACCACCCAGTCATCGGGGCTGAGGCCTTCCAGCACCGGCACCGTCTTTTCGCCGAAGGCGCCAACCCGCACCGGGACTTTTTTCAAGGTGTTGTTGGCGTTGACCACCCAGACATACGTCGCGCCGTTCTCAGCCGTCAGGGCCGACAAGGGCACCGACAGCGGCACCTTGTCGGCGGTCTGGATAAACACCCGCGCGCTTTGGCCAAGCTCGGCCGGAACGCTGCCGGAGGTGAAGGCCACGCGGGCGGCGAAGGTACGGGACCTGGGGTCGGCAGCGGGTGACAGTTCGCGAATATGCCCGCTGAAACGCTGGTCGGGCTGGCTCCACAGTTCGACCGAGACCGGCTGGCCGATCTTGAACCGGCCAAACCCCTGTTCCGGCAGACTGATCAGCACCTCACGTTCACCGTCGGTGGCCAGGGTGAAGACGGTTTGCCCGGCCGAGACCACCTGCCCGACTTCCACCGAACGCCTGGCCACCACGCCATCCTGGGGCGCACGCAGCACCGAATAGCTGGCCTGGTTGTTGGCGACATCGAACTCGGCCTTGATCTGCTTGAGCCGCGCGGTGCCGGAGCGATAAAGGTTTTCGGCGTTGTCGTACTGGGAGCGGCTGACCATCTGCCGCTCCATCAAGGTTTTGTAGCGGTCACGCTCGGCGCGGACCAGGTTCAGGTTGGCCTCGGCGGCGGCGACCTGGGCACGGGTCGCTTCCAGTTGCAGGCGCACGTCTTCGGGATCGAGCTCGGCCAACGGTTGATTGGCCTTGACCCGCTGCCCCTCTTCCACCAGACGTCGGCTCACCTTGCCGCCAATGCGAAAGGCCAGGTCGGGCTCGAAACGCGCCCGCACTTCGCCAGGGTAACTGTCCATCGCCTGGGCCGACGGCTCGGGCTTGACCACCATGGCCGGGCGCACGGCGACGGGCACCGGCTCGTCATGACCACACGCAGACAATAAAAAAACCAGGGTGACTGGCACGGCGAGGGGCAGGGCATAGCGGAACATGACGAGTGACCTTTCGCTAATGGTGCTTGGAATAATTATACTGGCGAGTATGTTATTAATAGCAAACTCACCAGTCCAGTATTAAAGCGAAGAAATGTCGAACAATCCTTCACCCTCCAGCGGCCCTGGTCGCCCCAAGGACCTGGCCAAGCGCCAGGCCATTCTCGACGCGGCGAAACGCCTGTTCCTGAGCCTGGGTTATGCCAATACCAGCATGGACGCCGTCGCCACCGAGGCCGGGGTTTCTAAACTGACGGTCTACAGCCATTTCAACGACAAGGAGACGCTGTTTTCCGCTGCCGTGATAGCCAAGTGCGAAGAGCAGGTGCCGCCGCTGTTTTATGAATGGCCCGACGGCGTTCCGATCGAACAGGTGTTGTTGAACATCGCCCGCGGGTTCAACCAACTGATCAACAGCGCCGAATCCCTGAACCTGCATCGGCTGATCATGGCCCTGGGCAGCCAGGACCCGAAGCTGTCGACGATTTTCTACGAAGCAGGCCCACAGCGGATGCTCTCAGGCATGGAGCGGCTGCTGACCAAGGTCAACCAGAGCGGTGCCTTGAGCATCGATAAACCGCGCAATGCCGCCGAGCATTTCTTCTGCCTGATCAAGGGCGCGGCGAATTTCCGGTTATTGTCTGGCTGCGGCGAACCCCAGGAGCCGGAAGCGGCCGAGGCTCATGTGCAGGAAGTGGTGGGGTTGTTCATGCGGGCTTATCGGCCTTAGCTCGACCGGTAGCCTTTCGCAGGCTGGAAGGGCCTCATCGCGAGCAAGCTCGCTCCCACATTGGATCTGTGGTGCACATCAAACCCTGTGGGAGCGAGCTTGCTCGCGATGCAGGCGACCCGGTCTCAGGGCTTGAGCGCTTTCTTCGGGTAGATGTCGTAGCGACTGGACTTGCCATCGAGCCCATGGCTCGGCTTCGGCCCTTCGATGCACGGGGCTTTGCGCGGGCGCTTGACCACCACCCGGTGCGTCGCCAGGGCCAGGGCCGCGGCGAGCAGTGCCGGAGCGTCCGGGTCATCGCCCACCAGGGGGCGGAACAGGCGCATTTCCTTCTTCACCAGGGCGGTTTTCTCACGATGAGGGAACATCGGGTCGAGGTAGATCACCTGGGGCGGTTCGCCTTCCCAGTTGCGCATCACCTCGATGGAATTGCCCTTGAGCAGACGCATGCGCGCCACGATCGGCGCCACCTCGAAGTCCTCGGCCCCACGGGCCAGGCCATCCTCCAGCAAGGCGCCAATCAACGGCTGGCGCTCGATCAGGCTCATGTCGCAGCCCAGGCTGGCCAGCACAAACGCATCCTTGCCCAACCCCGCCGTGGCATCCAGCACCCGCGGACGCACACCCTGGGCGATGCCGACCGCCTTGGCGATCATCTGGCCGCTGCCGCCGCCGTACAAGCGCCGGTGGGCCGCACCGCCTTCGACGAAGTCCACGCGCACCGGCCCTGGTGCATCCGGACCCAACTGCTGCAATTGCAAACCCTGCTCACCGACCTGCAAGGCAAACTCGCCATCGTCCACTTGCAAAGGCAGGCCAAGGCGCTCGGCCCAGTGTTCGGCCTGCGGTTGGAAGGCCGGGGCCAGGGCCTCGACATGGATGCGGCAGGCCGCGGGTTGCTCACTCATGGAAACATGCTCAAAAAATTAAGGATCGGCAAAAACGGCCGATAACAACGGTGAACGGCATTTTGCCAGAGCTGAGCGTCGACCGAGAAAAATGTCAGACATTCAATCCACATCGATAGGCGTTATCTCCCCTTACGGCGATTACAGCCTGCGTAACACCCAAGCGCTGAGCGGCGTCAGTCACCTGTGGCAGGATTTTTTTGCCCGGGCCCTGGCCGATCAACTGGGTGATAACGCACCGGTGCCTGGCAGCTACCAGCCAGAGCCCCTCGATGAGGCCGTTGAACCGACCCTCGGCGCCGAGCTGCTGGCGCACATCGTCAGCCAGCGCACCTGTGAAGTGACCGACACGCCGGTCAAGCCGCCTGAACCACTGTTCCTGCCCATCGCCGAATTCGAACTCGACCTGCTGGACAAGCCCTTCCCACCCTTCCCGCCGGAAGAAATCGCCGCCCAGCAAAAACAGCAGACCTTTGAAAGCAACTGGGTTCGCCCACTCGTCCTCGCCGCCGGCCAACCGCTGCCAGAGCCAGGCCCGGCGCCACAACCGCGCCCCTTGCACCTGCCGATCGCCGAGTTCGAACTGGACCTGCTGGACAAACCGTTCCCGCCCTTCCCGGAAGAAGAGCTCGTGGCACAGCAGAAACAACTGGACTTCGACACCCGCTGGGCACGTCCGATCGTGCTGCAGAACCTGCGCATCGCCGCCTGAATCAGCGACAGATCCACCAGGGCCCCACGTCCAGATGAAAATGGTTGCGGTGCGCCGCGTTGTAATCCGGGCTCAAGACCACACTGAACATATCGCAGGCGCCGTCCCGTGCCTGACGCAGAAAACGCGCATCGGCATTATCCTTGGGCCAGTCCCTGAGCACGCTGATCGTGCGCCCATCGGCCAGGCGAAACCCGGCGATATCCAACGCACTGGCGGTAGCGTGCTGGCTACGCGCACCGCTCTCGCGACCGTACATGTTGCGGCAGGCGAAACTGCCGAGATGATCGACCCGCGTCACTCTCTGCCCGTAGGCCGCCACTGCCGCCGGCTGCAACCCATGGCGCTCGAACAGCGCGAACGCCACCGCCAGCGGGCAACTGGCGAGGAAACTGCTGCTCAGCGCCACCTCACCGCCCTGCACCCGCAACACGTTGGTCAACGGGCACGTCGTATTGGCACCGCTGTCGGCCTGGCGCGCGGTACGCAGCCCCGAGGTGGCGAGGGCCTGGTCACACAACTGCGGGTCGTTGCGCAGGGCCATGAGCTTGTAGCGGGTCAGCAGGTTGGGCGCCAGGTTGACGTCCAGGGGCGCCCACGGATTCCACTGTGGCGGCAGCGACAGCCAGCCGCGCCATACGCCGAAAACGGCCAGACCAACGATCAGGGTCAGTACCGCCATACCTTTCAGGAACCGCACGGCGGGGCCTCCGGCATCAACCCTTGAACAACTGGTTGGCCTGCTTGAACGGCATCGAGCGGCGCGTGAAAGTGAACGAGCCCTGCTCCTGGATTTCCTCGGCGGCGCGGAAGAACTCGCCATACGCGGCCAGGGCCAGCGCCGACCCGACGCTGATGCGCTTGACGCCCAACTCGCTCAACTGCGCGACGGTCAGGTCCAGTGCCCCGGACATCAGTACATTCACCGGTTTCGGCGCCACGGCCTGCACCACCGCGAGCACTTGCCCGGCGCTGCTCAGCCCCGGGGCGTACAGCACGTCGGCCCCCGCGTCCGCGAAAGCTGTCAGGCGGCGAAGGGTGTCGTCCAGATCCAGATTACCGTGCAGGAAGTTTTCCGCCCGGGCCGTCAGCAGGAAGGGATACGGTAAGCTGCGCACGGCCTCGGCGGCGGCCTTGACCCGCGCCACGGCGTGGTCAAAGCAATAGATCGGGCTGTCTTCGCGCCCCGTGGCATCCTCGATCGAACCACCCACCGCACCGGCCTGCGCCGCACGGAGCAGGTTACGGGCGCAGTCCTCGGGGGCATCGGCAAAACCGTTCTCCAGGTCGACGGCCACCGGCAGGTCAGTGGCCGCCACAATCGCCCGTACGTTAGCCAACGTGTCCTCCAGGCCCAACGCGCCATCGGGTCGGCCCAAGGAAAAGGCATGACCGGCACTGGTAGTGGCCAAGGCTTCAAAGCCGAGGCTGGCCAGCATCTTGGCCGAACCGGCATCCCACGGGTTGGGAATGACAAAGGCCCCTTCGCGTTCGTGCAAGGCCTTGAACGCCTGGGCTCGACGAGTTTGCGCATCCATGTAGTTCGCTCCTGAGCAGAGAAGGAGTGGGCCTCAGAGCAAACCCAGTTGCTCGGCGGCGGGCTCTCTATATAGCGCAGGCAGGGCCGGCAAGCCAGGCAATCGACTCATCAAACGCTCGTGAAAGCGTTGCGCGAGCCGGGCCGCCAGCCGGTTGTCGGCAGTGTGCAGGAAGATATAGGGCGTGCGCCCCTCTTCGATCCAACCGGCGATTTTCTCCACCCAGGGCGTCAGGAACGACTCGTTGGCTTCCAGCACCGGATGGCCAATGAAGCGCACTTGCGGACATTGCGTGAACGCCGCGGGCCGGGGCGGCACGCGGGGCTTTTTCGATTGCGCGTGAAGCACGGCGGGATCAAGGGAGGTGCAGCTGAACAAGGCCCGGGGATCGAGGCAGATGCGTTCGACGCCGCGATCGAGCAACAGACGATTGAGGCGTCGCTCGGCGTCGCCCTTGGCAAAGAACTCATCGTGACGGACTTCCACGGCCAGGGGGCGCTGCAAGGCGTCGATGAACCCCGCCAGTTCCGCTAACCGATTCGGGGTGAAGGCCTTGGACAGTTGCAGCCAGTACGGCGCGACGCGCTCGCCCAGGGGGCTGAGCAGTTGCAGGAAGGTTTCGGTGGCCGTCAGGCGCTCGCGCAAGTCGCCATTGTGGCTGATGTCACCGGGAAACTTGGCGGTGAAACGAAAGTGCTCGGGCATGATGTCGGCCCAGCGCTGGACCGTCGCCGCAGACGGGCTGGCATAGAAGGTCGTATTGCCTTCCACGGCATTGAACACTTGGGAATAGAGATCGAGGAAGTCGGTGCTTTTGGCGTCCTGGGGATAAAGGTAATCGCGCCAGGCGTTTTCGCTCCAGGACGGGCAGCCCAGGTAGTAAGGCAAGACCATCAGATGTAGAGATCGAGTCCCAGCACTTCCATATCCCAATCGACGAAACCGGCGGTACTCAGGTAGCTCGCCAGGGCCGTGGCGACACTGCGGCTCATCGCACGGTGATAAATCATGTCTTGCTGACGGGCGGGAAGATTGCTCAGGCGTTGCGCGGAAGCTTTGGCGGCACGGGCGGCCAATTGTTCCTCGGACGGAAATTCCAGGTCACCGTCGATGTCATCGAAGTTTTCCGGCTCAGTGGCTTTACCCGCACGAGGCCGACGCTTGATGGGATAGGACTGGGATGAAAAGCCGTCTATACGCATAACAGAATGCTCGGTATCAATGATGGCAATTTAGCGGCACTTTCGCAGCCGCGCAAATGCGCAAGTGATAACTAGAACACATAAAGTCAAAAAGGTTTAAAAACAGGCCGAAAAAGTGACGACTGGCAATATTGGGTGTGACTTTTGGAGGAGCAAATGACTTTGGGTGGGAGGGTGCCGGGTGTGCATGAAGCACTCCACAGTGTCAGGGAATGCTTTTGTGGCCAGGGGATTTATCCCCGTTCGAGTGCGCAACACTCGCTAAACAAGTGCATGGACCAACACCGTCGGGGCGCGCTTCGCGCCCCGGCGGGGATAAATCCCCTCGCCACAACGGTGCTCGCTTGAATACCCGTCGCTGTCGAGTTACCGCTCGGACTTGGGCGTTGCCACCTTGTCCCGCAGGTACACCGGCTGCGCATCATCGGCCGGAATGGCTTCGCCGCGTTCCCAGGCAAAACGGGCCAGGGCCAGCAGGTCTTCGGCGTGAGGCAGCAGGGTGGCGTCCTGGCCGGTCAGGCTGACCGCGATGCGCTCGCCGTAACCCCAACCTGTGCCGGCGCCAAACCAGTCACCGTCGGCCCCGCTTGGTAACGCCGCGGCCTCGGGTGGCAATACCGCCTCGGAACCGACCAGGCGCATCTCACCGGCGGTTTCGCGGTAGCAACCCCAGTACACCTCGTCCATACGCGCATCGATAGCCGCCGCCACCTGGCGGGCGCCGTGCTCACGCATCGCCCGCTGGGCCAGTACCGCCAGGTTCGAGACCGGCAACACTGGCCGCTCCAGGGCAAAGGCCAGTCCCTGCACCACGCCGATGGCGATGCGCACGCCAGTAAAAGCCCCTGGCCCGCGACCGAAGGCAATCGCGTCCACCGCCTGCAAGGTCGTCCCGGCATCGCTCAACAGTCGCTGGATCATCGGCAACAGTTTCTGCGCATGCAGGCGCGGGATCACCTCGTAATGGCTAGTGACCTTGCCGTTGTGCAGCAGGGCAACGGAGCAAGCTTCAGTCGCGGTGTCCAGGGCCAGCAAGGTGCTCATCGATGTGTCCGTAAATCAGGTGGAAAAAAAGTGCGCCAGTATAAACAACTACGGCCCGCAAGCGGGCCGTAGTTGATGCAACGGATCAGACTTTTCAGCTCAAGGCTGCAAGCACCTTGGCCGTGATCGCTTCAACCGAACCGACACCTTCGATGTGGCTGTATTTCGGCTTGCCATTGGCAGCCGACAGTTTCTGGTAGAAATTCACCAGCGGCTTGGTCTGGGAATGGTAGACCGACAGGCGATGACGCACGGTTTCTTCGGTGTCGTCCTTGCGTTGCACCAGGTCTTCACCCGTCACGTCGTCCTTGCCTTCGGTTTTCGGCGGATTGTAGACGGTGTGGTAAACGCGACCGGAAGGCTCATGAACGCGTCGACCGGCAATGCGCTGGACGATTTCCTCGTCTTCGACGGCAATTTCAACCACCGCATCCAGCTCGACACCAGCCGTCACCAGGGCTTCAGCCTGGGGAATGGTGCGCGGGAAGCCATCGAACAGGAAGCCATTGGCGCAGTCGGGTTGAGCGATGCGATCCTTGACCAAGGCGATGATCAGGTCATCCGACACCAGGCCGCCGGCATCCATGATGCTCTTGGCTTGAACGCCCAGTGGAGTGCCCGCCTTGACCGCGGCACGCAGCATGTCGCCAGTGGAGATTTGCGGGATACCGAATTTTTCGGTGATGAACTTTGCCTGAGTACCTTTACCGGCCCCGGGAGCTCCCAGCAGAATGACGCGCATCGATGTGCTCCTCAATTTTTTTATGTAAAACGCTCGGATTCGCCTCGTGGGGCCAATCTTCGAAAAACAGGATCGTGACCGCCCAAACGGCCAAAGGCTGATCAAGATACACAGCAGGCCCGACCCACACAAGCCGCCGAAAGTCGGAGTAACCCGCGCCCGATACGACCTTCGGAGGGGGTGGCGAGCGTCGCAACCGAACAACAAACTGTCGCCTGCCCGACCTGCTCCCTCCCCCTGCAGACAACGCCCGGCAACGCCGGACGAGCCGTTTCGGTGCGTTGCCTGATGTTAGCCGGTATTGCGCAAACCGGCGGCGATCCCCGCCACAGACACCAGCAACGCCTGTTCCACGGGGCTGCCCTGGGCCACATCCTGCTGCCGCGAGCGCGCCAACAGCTCGGCCTGCAACAGGTGCAACGGGTCGAGGTAGGTGTTGCGCAGGCGAATGAATTCCAGCGTGGCTGGGCTATGTGCCAGTAGCTGCGACTGACCGGTCAAGCCAAGGACCACCGAGCAGGCCTGCGACAATAGGTCGCGTAAATGCGCCCCCAAAGGCAGCAGCCGAGGTTCCACCAAACGCTCGTCGTAAGAGCGTGCGATATCGGCGTCGGCCTTGGCCAGCACCATCTCCAGCATATCGATGCGGGTCCGGAAGAACGGCCATTGCTCGCGCATCTGCCCCAGCAACTCACCTTCGCCGCGCTCCAGGGCCTTGCTCAGCGCGGTTTCCCAGCCGAGCCAGGCCGGCAGCATCAGGCGGGTCTGGGTCCAGCCGAAGATCCACGGGATCGCCCGCAGGCTTTCGATACCGCCGGCCCGACGCTTGGCCGGACGGCTGCCCAGGGGCAGGCGCCCGAGTTCCTGCTCGGGGGTGGACTGGCGGAAGTACTCGACGAATTGCGGGTTCTCCCGCACCACGGCGCGGTAGGCACTGACGCCGTCGGCCGCCAGTTCATCCATCAGGTCCCGCCACTGCGGCGTGGGCGGCGGCGGTGGCAGCAACGTCGCTTCAAGCACCGCGGCGAGGTAAAGATTGAGGTTCTGCTCGGCGATGTCCGGCAGGCCGAATTTGAAACGAATCATTTCGCCTTGCTCGGTGGTGCGGAAACGCCCGGCCACCGAACCGGGTGGCTGGGACAGGATCGCCGCGTGCGCCGGACCGCCACCACGGCCCACGGTGCCGCCACGCCCGTGGAACAACAGCAGTTCGACTTGCTGCTCGCGGCAGATGTCCACCAGCCGCTCCTGGGCCCGATACTGTGCCCAGGCCGCCGCCGTGGTCCCGGCATCCTTGGCCGAGTCGGAATAGCCGATCATCACTTCCTGGGGGCCTTGCAGCCGTGAGCGATAGCCGGGCAGCAACAACAGCCGCTCGATCACCGGCCCGGCGTTGTCCAGGTCGGCCAGGGTTTCGAACAGCGGCACCACCCGCATCGGCCGCAACACGCCAGCGTCCTTCAACAACAGCTGCACGGCGAGGACATCGGAAGCCGCGCCGGCCATGGAGATCACGTAAGAACCCAGGGACGCCGCTGGCGCCGCCGCCACTTCCCGGCACGTCGCCAACACTTCCGCAGTGTCGGCCGAGGGCTTGAAATGGGCCGGCAACAGCGGGCGCCGGTTGTTCAGTTCCTCGAGCAGGAAGCCGATGCGCTGCTCCTCGTTCCAATCCTCATAGCGGCCCAGGCCCAGGTAGTCGGTTATTTCCGTCATGGCGGCGCTATGGCGCGTCGAGTCCTGGCGCACATCGAGGCGCACCAGGAACAAGCCGAAGGTCACCGCCCGACGCAGGCAATCGAGCAACGGCCCGTCGGCAATCACGCCCATGCCGCACTCGTGCAGGGAGTGGTAGCACAGCTCCAGGGGGTCCAACAGTTCGCGGTTGTGCTGCAACACCTCGGCGCCGGGTGGCGTGGCGGCACTCAACGAGGCGTGGGCCCAGTTGCGGGTGGCGCGCAGGCGTTCGCGCAGTTGCTTGAGCACGGCGCGATAAGGTTCGGCGCTGTCGCCGGCCTGGGCACGCAAGGCCTCACTGGCGTTTTGCATGGACAGCTCGGCCGCCAGTTGGTCGACATCACGCAGGTACAGGTCCGCCGCCATCCACCGCGCCAGCAACAGCACCTCGCGGGTCACGGTAGCAGTGACATTCGGGTTGCCGTCACGGTCGCCGCCCATCCACGAGGCAAAGCGGATGGGTGCGGCCTCCAGCGGCAGACGCAAGCCGGTGGCGGCATGCAGGGCCTGATCGGCCTTGCGCAGGTAATTGGGGATGGCGTGCCACAGCGAATGCTCGATCACCGCGAACCCCCACTTGGCTTCATCCACCGGGGTCGGCCGGGTGCGGCGGATCTCTTCGGTGTGCCAGGCTTCGGCGATCAAGCGTTGCAACCGTTCGTGAATCTGCGCGCGCTCGGCGCTGGTCAGGTCGCGGTGATCCTGGGCGGCCAGTTGCGCGGCGATGGCGTCGTATTTCTGGATCAGCGTACGGCGAGCCACTTCCGTGGGGTGGGCCGTGAGGACCAGTTCGATCTCCAGGCGCCCCAACTGCCGGGCCAGCGCCTCGGCGCCATGGCCCTCGGCCCGCAACCGGGCGAGCAGCTCGGGCAGGACCCGTGCCTCGAAGGGCGCCGGTTGCGACTCGTCGCGACGGTGGATCAGTTGGTACTGTTCGGCAATGTTGGCGAGGTTGAGAAACTGGTTGAACGCGCGCGCCACCGGCAGCAATTCATCCTCGCTCAGTTGGTTGAGGCTGGCGCTGAGTTCGGCGTCCACGGAGCCGCGTCGGTCAGCCTTGGCCCCCTTGCGGATCTGCTCGATCTTGTCGAGAAACGTGTCCCCGTACTGTTCGCGGATGGTATTGCCCAGCAGTTCGCCGAGCAGGTGGACATCCTCGCGCAAGCGGGCATCGATATCGGTCATCAGCATTTCTCCAGCAAAAAAGTCCGGACAGCTCTTGGCTAGAGAGTGCCGATGCCCGCCACTTATGACAAGCGACGAAGGGACTTTAAACCTTGTCCAACACAGCTAGTCTCATGAGTAAGCCACACAACGGCTTGTCACTCACCGCGCCTGCCACAAGCAGGCTGATTGAGGTCATCATGAAAATTCGTGAGCTTGCCCAGCATTGGGAAGAGAACGCCAAGGGCCGCCTGACCCAGACCGGCTACACGATCCATCTGGACGTGGAAGCCGCCGCGCGCCTGGCGGCGATCTGCGACATGTACCCCAAACGCCAGCCCGAGGAACTGCTGGGCGAACTGATCGGGGCGGCGCTGGAAGAGCTGGAAGCGAGCTTCCCCTATATCAAGGGTTCGCAAGTCGTGGCCACCGATGAAGAAGGTGACCCGCTGTACGAAGATGTGGGCCCGACCCCGCGATTCCTCGCCTTGTCCCGTCGGCATCTGCATGAACTTTCCTCGCAGAACGACAAGTCCAAGCACTGATTTCTCTACGGCGCAAAGCGTTGTAGGCGTTGCCGAAGGCTGCGATCTTTTGATCTTTCGCTTGAGACTCAGGCGGCAGGGGAAAGATCGCAGCCTCGCTTCGCTCGGCAGCTCCTACACGCGCCCCCTCCCAAAAAACGCACGCCTCCCTACGCCGGGAATACCGCTGCGCGGCCTGAAAGTTCAGCTTTTTTGCCACTGACCGATCAGTCAGTAATTCCTTTTGGCGAATGGCCATCCCCGCTGAACTTTTGAAAAACGCCTCGGGTCACACCGAGTAACCATACTGGAACGGTTGTTTAAATAAACGCGCCTTGGCGCCAACGCCAAACCAGACGTCACGGTTTCGGTCCCAGCATGGATTTGTCGTTTTTTCAGGAGTTTTCCAATGGAGTTGAAGCCTATGAATACCTGCACTGCCAAACCCTCATCCACTGGCCTGCGCGGCTTGAAGCTGGCTGCCCTGGCGATCGGTAGCAGCTTCATTCTCGCCGGTTGCGCCGGTAATCCACCGTCTGAGCAGTACGCGGTGACCCAATCGGCGGTCAACAGCGCGGTCAGCGCCGGCGGCACCGAATTCGCCGCCGTGGAAATGAAATCGGCCCAGGACAAACTGAAGCAAGCCGAAATCGCCATGCATGACAAGAAGTACGACGAAGCCAAGCGACTGGCCGAACAGGCCGAATGGGATGCCCGCGTCGCCGAGCGCAAGGCCCAGGCCGCCAAGGCCGAACAAGCACTCAAGGATTCTCAGAAAGGGGTTCAGGAACTGCGTCAGGAAGGCATGAACAAGCTTCAGTAATCCGTTCACGCCACGACGTACTTCTCATTGATAAAAGGACGACAGACTATGATGCACAAACACTTGATGATGCCCGCCCTGCTCGCAGCCTGCGTAGCCCTGGCCGCTTGCTCCCATGACCCGAACGCGAACCTGGAACAGGCGCGGACCAACTTCAACGGCCTGCAGGCCGACCCGGCGGCGACCAAAGTGGCGGCCCTGGAAACCAAAGACGCGGCGGACTTCCTGGCCAAGGCCGACAAGGCTTACCTGGACAAGGAAGACGAAGCCAAGGTCGACCAGTTGGCCTACCTGACCAATCAGCGCGTCGAAGTGGCCAAGCAGACCATCGCCCTGCGCAACGCCGAAGCCGAGCTGAAAAACGCCGGCGACGAACGCGCCCGTGCGCTGCTCGACGCTCGCAACGCGCAGATCAAGCAACTGCAGGACAGCCTGAACGCCAAGCAGACCGAACGCGGCACCCTGGTGACCTTCGGCGACGTGCTGTTCGCCACCAACAAGTCCGACCTGCGTGCCAGCGGTATAACGAACGTGAACAAACTGGCGCAGTTCCTCCAGGAAAACCCGGACCGCAAGGTGATCATCGAAGGCTACACCGACAGCACCGGTTCGGATTCCTACAACCAGTCGCTGTCGGAACGCCGCGCGAGCTCCGTGCGCACCGAGCTGGTGAAGATGGGCGTCGACCCAGCCCGTATCGTGACCCAGGGCTACGGCAAGGAATTCCCGGTCGCTGACAACACCAGCGTCTCGGGCCGCGCCATGAACCGTCGCGTGGAAGTGACCATCTCCAACGACAACCAGCCAGTGGCCCCGCGCTCGACCATGAGCGCCAACTGATCGGCTGAGTGCAACAAAAAAGCCCCGCCTGACTTCAATCAGGCGGGGCTTTTTGTTGGCGTACTCCCCCTGTGGGAGCGAGCTTGCTCGCGATGGCGGCAGGTCAGTCGACATAGGTGTTGACTGATCCACCGCTATCGCGAGCAAGCTCGCTCCCACAGGGAATTGTTACGGCTGAAGCTTCTGCGGCGTCTCCTGGCCCATGCAGCGCACCGCGCGTTTCTTCTCGTTGATCAGCACACCGGTCAGGCCTTTCTGCTCGGTGTCGAACAACACCAGTACACCGTCGATGCATTGGGCGACCTCGGGGGCCGGCTCCAGGGACACTTTGTAGTCCTCCCCCGGCACGGTCTTGAGCATCGTGAATTGGTTGAGCAGCAACGCATCCTCGGGCTTGGCGAAGTGCAGGTAGCCGTAGTACCACAGCACCGCAACGGTGCCGAGGATGCTGCAGATACCGGTGATGATCAGGGGGATGGCGTTACGTTCTTCGCTCATTGCGGCTTCTCTGGTGATTCAACGGATGATTTCGGGTAGTTCGGGACTTCGCCCAGGCGGCGCAGGCCGTCAAAGTGCTGGGGGTCGTCGAGGTAGCGCAGCATCACGGTGCGCCAGGTCGGGTCGGCGAATGTCTGCACATGGCCGCCGCGGGTCAGTTGCAGGACCCGCGGTGGCGGCGCAGCTTGATACAGGCGGATGCCGTTGGAAAGAGGCACGATAGGGTCATCCAGGCTGTGGTAGATCAATTTCGGTACGCCATTCAACTGCGCCACGGAACTGATCGCGCTGTCACCGTCCGGCACCAGCCAGGACAACGGCACCTGAAACGGCCAGGTCAGCCACGATGTGCTCAGGGCAAACTGCCCGACGTCGCGGTAACTGGCGGGCACGCCATCGAGCACCAAGGCCTTGAGCTGCCGTTGCCGCAGGGGATGTTCCACCAGGTAATGCACCGCCAGCGCGCCGCCCAGGCTCTGGCCGAGCAGCACCAGCGGCTTGCCCTGGACCTCGGGCGACTGGTCGAGCCATTGGAACGCGGCGTCGATGTCCTGGTAAATCGCCGGCAGGCTCGGCTCGCCTTCGGACACGCCGTAACCCCGGTAATCGACCATCAACACCTGGTACCCCTGCTCCGGCAACCACCAGCTCCCGCCCAGGTGCCAGGCCAGGTTGCCGCCGTTGCCGTGCAAATGCAGTACCGTGCCCTTGACCTCCACGCCTGGTTTGACGGGCAGCCACCAGCCTCGGAGCTTGAGGCCGTCAGCGGTGGTCAGGGTGACGTCGCGGTACTCGAGCTTGGCCCGCTCGGGGGTAAACGGCAGGCCGCGCTCGGGGTAGAACAGCAGTGAGCTGCAACCGGTCAGGGCCAGCAACAGGCAAAAGATGCCGAGGGTTCGCATCCGGTGAAACCTCGCAAGATCAGGTTGAAACATCCCCCCTTGTGGGAGCGAGCTTGCTCGCGATAGCGGCGGTTCAGTCACGGCTGTGTTGACTGTCCTGCTGCTATCGCGAGCAAGCTCGCTCCCACAGGGGGTGAGTGTTGTATTCAAAGGATATTGGAATAATCCGCCTCGATCCGGTCCAGGCTCAGGTGGTTCAGGAAGTTGGAGAAACACATCCAGGCCGACAGGGCGTTCATGTCGCGGAACTGCTCGGGCAGGTATTTGGGCGGCACCACCAGGCCTTCGTCCACCAACTGGCGCAAGGTGCGCATGTCCTCCAGGGTAGTCTTGCCGCAGAACAGCAGCGGCACCTGCTCCAGCTTGCCTTTGCGCACGGCCAGCTGAATGTAGTTGTAAACCATGATGAAGCCCTTGAGGTAGGACAAGTCCTTGGTGAATGGCAGCCCGGTCGGCACCGAGCCACGGAACACCCGGCTGGCGTTGCCGTAGCTTTCGGCCATTTCAAAACCCTGCTCGCGGAAGAATTCGAAGACCTGCAGGAAATCGGCGCCCTCCTCCACCATGTGAATGGCCCGGGTGCGGTTGGTCAGCTTGCGCAGGCGACTGGGGTAGGAGGCGAAGGTGATGATTTCCATCAGGATCGCCAGGCCTTCCTGGGTCACCGTGGACGAGGGCGGGCCCTTGGACAGGAAGGTGCAGATCGGCTGGTTCAGGCCGTTGAGGGTGGTGCCGACATGCACCAGCCCTTCATGGACCTCCAGCGCCCGCACATCGCGTTCGTTGAACATCGCATCGGTGCGGATCTTGATGTAGTCCGCGCCCGCCGCCGCGTCGGCCACGATGCCGTCGGACTCGAACACCCGGATGGTTTCCTCCGCTTCGCCGAACACCCGGTTGAGACGGTGTTGCAACAGGTTGACGGCTTCCTTGGCGCTGAGGACTTTCGGCTCGTCCTTGAGGTCGCCACGGCCATCGATGTTATTCAGGTAATCGGAAAGCATCAGGCCCAGGTCGGCCAGGGTCGGGTCGCCGGCGTGGAAGGCATCGGAGGCGGCGCCATAGAGTTCCTGGGAGATCAGCCCGAAATCCTCGGTGCCACGCGCTTCGAGCATGCGCACCACCATGCGGTATTCCTTGCACATGCGGCGCATGATCTGGCCAACCGGGTTGAACTGCCCCAGTTGACGGGTGATGTCACGCTCGATGTTCTGGAACTCCAGCTTCACTTTGCTGGAGTCGAAGGACAGTGGCCGGTTGAGGTAATAGTCGCGATCCACCGCAGGCATTTCCTTGCCCTTGGCCTTGAGAAACCCCTTGCGGATGTTCTCGTCCCACTTCACCGCATCGAGGATGCGAATCGGCGTTTGCGCCAGCACAATGCGATCGGACAAGTTGCGTATCGTCTGCTGGTAATCGTCCACCCGGAACTCCTGTGAAAAAACGTCCGCTTGTAGCAATTATTGGGATTTGGCCGGTCTTTGGTAACGCACGGCTTCCGAGAACACATCGGAATTGGCCGGGTCGTCGAGGTAGCTGAAAACCTTGTTCATGTCGCTGTCCACCAACACGCCTTCGCCCTCCTCGCTCTGGTTCGGCTGGCCGCTGAGGAGCTTCTGGTCGATAGCCTGGTTGATCTGTTCCAGATCCAGGTTGTAGACCACCAGTTCCTGTTTATCGGTCAATTCGAAACCGGCGATCAGGAAATGTCCCCCATAGCGGGCCGGCACCTTGGCCGACAGGTACCAGCGGCTGCCGTGCCGGGAGACGGTCAGGGGAATGGCTTCGCGCTCATGGGGCCTGGCCCTGAAGTAGCTGATGGCCTGGTAGCGGTGCTTGCCGACCTGCGTCAACTCCAGGTTCAACGGTTCTCCCCAGGCATTGGTGCTGGTCCAGTGGCCGAGCAGGCCCGCGGGCGCGGCTTCGCTGTCAGGCAACGGTGCCTTGAACGACACCAGGCAGCCACTGAGCAGCAGCAACGACACGGCCAGTACAACGGCACGCCAGGCTTTCATTTGAACTCCCTCGCCACAAAGGCTGTGGTGGCCCACAAATGGGTCACACCGACGCCAGTACCAGGTGCATGTAGCGGGTCAGGATGCCGAGCATATCTTCATCGGCGACTGGCTCGGCACCATTGAGCAAGCCCTGATATTCCATCCGTCCGATAATCGCCGTCAACACTTTGGCATCCTGTTGCGGATCACGCGAGCCCAATACCTGGAAAATATGACAGGTACCTTGCAGCAGGATCTGCTGATGGGAACGCACCAGTTCAGCCAGTCGCGGGTTGAGCAGCGCTTCCTGGCGAAAGGCCTGTTCGGCCATCAGGTATTCGCGGCGGGTGTGCAACTGGTGCTGCACGTAGTCGGCGGCCAGGCGTGCCATATCGTCCGCCAGTTGCGAGCGGGATCCGGCGCTGCCGTCCCCGTAGGCGACCATTTCCCGTAGCAGACCTTCCTTGTTGGTCCACAGCTTGGCCATGAACGCGGCACTGCGCTCCACATACTGGGCGAAGGTATCGGTGAGCAGGTCATCGATGTCCTTGAAATAATAGGTGGTGGCCGACAGCGGCACGCCCGCTTCAGCGGCCACCGCGCGGTGACGCACCGCACGCACGCCATCGCGCACGACAATGCGCATGGCCGCATCGAGAATCTCCTGGCGACGCTGCTCACTGCCCTGTCGGCTGGCCTTGCGGCCCTGGTACTGAACACTTTCAGCGACAGCCGTGGCGACGCCCGCTGCACCTTCTGAAGCCATTGCACGATTCACGACAGGTCTTCCTCGCTCTTTGAAAAACTAACCAATTGATACGTTTGTACCAGACAGGCAATAAAAAGCCGCCCATCGAGGCGGCTTTTTAGTTGAAGCACTTACGCTTGAGGCCGCATGTGCGGGAAGAGAATCACATCCCGGATCGACGGTGAGTTGGTCAACAACATCACCAGGCGATCGATGCCGACGCCTTCGCCGGCGGTCGGCGGCATGCCGTACTCCAGGGCGCGTACGAAGTCGGCATCGTAGTGCATGGCTTCGTCGTCGCCGGCGTCCTTGTCGGCCACCTGGGCCATGAAACGCTCGGCCTGGTCTTCGGCATCGTTGAGCTCGGAATAGGCGTTGGCGATTTCACGACCACCGATGAACAGCTCGAAACGGTCGGTCACGCTTGGGTTCTCGTCGTTGCGACGGGCCAGCGGCGACACTTCGAACGGGTACTGGGTGATGAAGTGCGGCTGTTCCAGCTTGTGCTCGACCAGCTCTTCGAAAATCATCACTTGCAGCTTGCCCAGGCCTTCGAAGCCGAGCACCTTGGCGCCGGCCTTCTTGGCGATGGCGCGGGCCTTGTCGATGTCCTGCAGGTCGGCGGCGGTGATCTCAGGGTTGTACTTGAGGATCGAGTCGAACACCGACAGCCGCACGAACGGCTCGCCGAAGTGGAACACCTTGTCGCCGTACGGCACGTCGGTGCTGCCCAGGACCAGCTGCGCCAGCTCGCGGAACAGTTCCTCGGTCAGGTCCATGTTGTCTTCGTAGTCGGCGTAGGCCTGGTAGAACTCGAGCATGGTGAACTCGGGGTTGTGCCGGGTCGAAACGCCTTCGTTACGGAAGTTGCGGTTGATCTCGAAGACTTTCTCGAAGCCACCGACCACCAGCCGCTTGAGGTACAGCTCCGGCGCGATGCGCAGGAACATTTCCATGTCCAGGGCATTGTGGTGGGTTTCGAACGGCTTGGCCGCCGCACCGCCAGGGATGGTCTGCAGCATCGGCGTCTCGACTTCCAGGAAGTCACGCTTCATCAGGAAGCTGCGGATGTGGGCGATGACTTGCGAACGCACGCGGAACGTCTGGCGCACTTCTTCGTTGACGATCAGGTCGACGTAGCGCTGGCGATAGCGCTGCTCGGTGTCGGTCAGGCCATGGTGCTTGTCCGGAAGCGGGCGCAGGGACTTGGTCAGCAGGCGCACGCTGGTCATCTCGACGTACAGGTCACCCTTGCCGGAACGGGCCAGGGTGCCTTCGGCGGCAATGATGTCGCCCAGGTCCCAGGTCTTGACGGCCGCCAGGGTTTCTTCCGGCAGGGTCTTGCGGTTGACGTAGACCTGGATGCGCCCGGTCATGTCCTGGATCACCATGAACGAACCACGATTGAGCATGATACGACCGGCCACCTTGACTGGAATCGCCGCCTCGGCCAGCTCCTCCTTGGTCTTGTCCGCATACTGCTTCTGCAAGACGTCGCAGTAGGCGTCGCGGCGGAAGTCGTTGGGGAAGGCCTGGCCCTTGGCGCGCTCGGCAGCAAGCTTTTCCTTGCGCAGGGCGATCAGGGAGTTTTCTTCCTGTTGCAGGGCTTGCGGGTCGAGTTCTAGGTCGCTCATGTCTTTAAGGATTCCATCACAGGTTCGTTGCCCCCGGCCCGGGCCGGAGTTCGCGGGCGAGCCGCGCTTCCTGAGGGAAGCGTGCCCGACCGCCGCATGGGTGTCGCGTTACAGCCCTTGCTTGAGGCTGGCGATCAGGTATTCATCGATATCGCCGTCGAGCACCTTGTCGCAATCGCTGCGTTCGATGCCGGTACGCAGGTCCTTGATCCGCGAGGCGTCGAGCACGTACGAACGGATCTGGTGACCCCAGCCGATGTCCGACTTGGTGTCTTCCAGCGCCTGGGACGCCGCGTTGCGTTTCTGCACTTCCTGCTCGTACAAGCGGGCCCGCAGCATCTTCATCGCGGTGTCTTTGTTGGCGTGCTGGGAGCGCTCGTTCTGGCAACTGACCACGGTGTTGGTCGGTACGTGGGTAATCCGTACCGCCGAGTCGGTGGTGTTGACGTGCTGGCCACCGGCCCCGGAGGAACGGTAGGTGTCGATGCGCAGGTCCGCCGGGTTGATCTCGATCTCGATGTTGTCGTCGATTTCCGGCGAAACGAACACGGCCGAGAACGAGGTGTGGCGACGGTTGCCGGAGTCGAACGGGCTCTTGCGCACCAGGCGGTGCACGCCGATCTCGGTCCGCAGCCAGCCAAAGGCGTATTCGCCCTTGATGTGCACGGTGGCGCCCTTGATCCCGGCGACTTCGCCGGCCGACAGTTCCATGATGGTGGCGTCGAAACCGCGCTTGTCAGCCCAGCGCAGGTACATGCGCAACAGGATGTTGGCCCAGTCCTGGGCCTCGGTGCCGCCGGAACCGGCCTGGATGTCCAGGTAGGCGTTGTTCATGTCCATCTCGCCGCTGAACATGCGACGGAATTCCAGCTTGGCGAGGTTCTCGTCGAGGCGTGTCAGCTCGGCGACGACATCGCCGACCGCGCCTTCATCGTTCTCTTCGACAGCCATGTCCAGCAGGTCGCGGCAATCGGCCAGGCCGCTGGACAACTCGTCCAGGGTCTCGACGATCTGCGCCAGCGCAGAACGCTCGCGGCCCAGTTCCTGGGCGTACGAAGGGTTGTTCCAGACACTCGGATCTTCAAGCTCGCGATTGACTTCGGTCAGGCGCTCATGCTTTTGATCGTAGTCAAAGATACCCCCGAATAGTTTCGGAGCGCTCGGACAGGTCCTTGATGGTGTTAAGGATCGGGTTGATTTCCATGGCGGGCAGCACTCGTAGGCGAACTTTTGAAAGCCGGCGAGTATAACGTAATCAAGCGCCAGCGGCAGCCCGCCTGGCGGCTTTAGGGGCAATGAAATCAAGACCGAGCCTGGTACACACCCCTGTGGCGAGGGGATTTATCCCCGTTGGGCTGCGAAGCAGCCCCAGAATCGGACCCTGCGGTGCTTCAGGCAAATCGTGTCAGCTGAATTTGGGGCTGCTTCGCAGCCCAACGGGGATAAATCCCCTCGCCACAAAAGCGTCCATCATCGACCGAAGGTTATTCGAAGCCCACCCGATTGCGCCCATTGTGCTTGGCCAGGTACAGCCCCTTGTCCGCCGCCGAAATCAGTTGCCGGCAATCGCCACCTTGCTGCGGCGTGACCGTCGAGACACCGATGCTGACGGTCAGGTTCTCGCCGCCATCGGGCGTGGTGTGGGGGATTTTCAGGGCGACGACGCTCTGGCGCAGTTTTTCGGCCATCAACCGGGCGCCGCCCGGCGAGGTGCCCGGCAGCACCAGGGCGAACTCCTCGCCGCCGTAGCGGGCCGGCAAGTCGGACGGACGGCTGCACGCCTCGCGGATCGCCGTGGCGACCTTGCGCAGGGCTTCGTCGCCCTCCAGATGACCGAAATTGTCGTTGTAGGCCTTGAAGTAGTCCACGTCGATCATCAGCAGCGACAGTTGGCTCTGGTCGCGCATCGCCCGGCGCCATTCCAGCTCCAGGTACTCATCGAAATGCCGGCGATTGGACAACCCGGTCAGGCCGTCGGAGTTCATCAACCGTTGCAGCACCAGGTTGGTGTCGAGCAGTTGCTGCTGGCTGACCCGCAGCGCGCGATAGGCCGCGTCACGCTGCAACAGCATCATGTAGGACCGCGAGTGATAGCGGATGCGCGCCACCAATTCGATGTTGTCCGGCAACTTGACCAGATAGTCGTTGGCCCCGGCGGCGAACGCCGCGCTCTTGACCAGCGGGTCCTCCTTGGTGGACAGGACAATGATCGGGATATCGCGGGTGGAGGGATGGTTACGGTACTCGCGCACCAGGCTCAGGCCATCCAGGCCGGGCATCACCAGGTCCTGGAGAATCACCGTCGGCTTGATGCGAATCGCGTGGGCGATGGCCTGATGGGGGTCGGAGCAGAAATGGAAGTCGATGTTTTCTTCATTCGACAACCCACGCCGCACCGCTTCGCCGATCATCGCCTGATCGTCGACGAGCAAGACCATGGCGGCGTTCTCATCGCGCTTGAAATCGTCGAGCTGCAGATCATTCATGATGGCTTACCTGGGTACGGCCCGGGGCAAGGCTCGCGGGGTTCTTCATGGGGTCACAATCTCCAACAGCCGTGGCGCGATGGCGTCCAGGGCAAGAATATGGACGGCGGCATCGATAGCGGCCGCTGCTTTGGGCATGCCATACACCGCGCTGCTGCGCTGGTCCTGAGCGATGGTCACATAGCCCTGCTGGCGCATGAGTTTAAGCCCTTGCGCACCATCGCGGCCCATGCCGGTGAGCAATACGCCCACCGCGTCACCGCTCCAGTACTGGGCGACACTTTCAAAAAACACGTCGATGGAGGGCCGGTAGATTTCGTTCACCGGCTCGGCGGTATAGGCCAGGGTGCCGTTCTTCAACAAACGCAGATGATGGTTGGTCCCGGCCAGCAGCACCGTGCCACTTTGCGGCGTCTCACCGTGCCGGGCCAGGCGCACCGTGTGGCCCGACACACTGCCCAGCCACTCGGCCATGCCCGCGGCGAACACCTCGTCCACATGCTGGACCAGTACGATCGCTGGGGCAAAGTCCCGCGGCAAGGCCTTGAGCAGCACTTCCAGCGCCGCCGGCCCGCCCGCCGGCCCGCCCGCCGACGACCCGATGGCCACCAGGCTCTTGCGCGACACCGCCGTTCGCTGCGCCGCTGGCGCGGGGCGCTCATGCTTGTTGCGCTCACCGATCAGCCAGCCGATGTTGGCGATCTTGCGCAGCAGCGGTGCAGCCGCGTCCGCCGGATTACCGACCCCCAGGGCCGGGGTATCGACCACATCCAGCGCGCCATGGCCCATGGCCTCGAACACCCGGTGGACGTTCTGCTGGCTGTCCCCGGTGACAATCACGATCGCGCAGGGGCTGTCGGCCATGATCCGCCGAGTGGCCTCCACCCCATCCATGATCGGCATGAGCAAATCCATCAGGATCAGGTCCGGGGTGAACTCGGCGCAACGCTGCACCGCCTCGGCCCCGTTGGCGGCCACCCAGACCAGTTGATGCGCCGGCTCGAACGCCAGGGCCCGGCGCAGGGCCTCGACCGCCAGGGGCATGTCATTGACGATGGCGATCTTCAAGCGCGCGCTCCTCCGATCAGTTCAACCACGGCGTCGAGCAAGGCGTCGTCGTGGAAACTCGCCTTGGCCAAATAATAGTCGGCGCCGGCGTCGAGGCCACGGCGACGATCTTCTTCGCGATCCTTGTAGGACACCACCATCACCGGCAGCGACTGCAAGCGGTTGTCGCGCCGCAACAGCGACACCAGCTCGATACCGTCCATGCGCGGCATGTCGATATCGGTGATCAGCAAGTCGAAATCCTCTGAGCGCAATGCATTCCAGCCATCCATGCCATCCACCGCCACCGCCACGTCATAGCCGCGATTGAGCAGCAACTTGCGTTGCAACTCGCGCACGGTCAGGGAATCGTCTACCACCAGGATGCGCTTGCGCGGGGCCTGGGCCTGGTTCTGCCGGGCGATGCGCTCCAGGCGCCCGGTATCGAGCAATTTTTCCACCGAGCGCAACAGGTCTTCGACATCGATAATCAACACCACCGAGCCGTCATCGAGCAGGGCCCCGGCGGAAATGTCCTGGACCTTGCCCAGGCGTTCGTCCAGGGGCAGGACGACCAGGGTTCGCTCGCCGATGAACCGCTCCACCGCCACCCCGTAGATCGTCTCGCGCTCGCGGATCACCACGACCTTGAGGGTCTGGCCGCCGTTCTGCGTCGACGGGCGATCGAGCAACTGGCTGGCGGCGACCAAGCCGATATGCCGGCCTTCGTGCCAGAAATGCTGACGCCCTTCGACCTGGACGATGTCTTCCGGCGCCAGGTCGCACATGCGTTCGATGTGGGCCAGGGGGAAGGCGTACGCCTCATTGCCGACTTCCACCACCAGGCTACGCACCACCGACAGCGTCAGTGGCACCTCCAGATGGAAACGACTGCCCTCGCCCGCCGTCTGCTCCAGCACCACCGCCCCGCGCAACTGCCGGACCATGTGCTGGACGGCGTCCAGGCCGACGCCGCGCCCGGACACTTCGGTGACTTTGTCGCGCAGGCTGAAACCGGGCAGGAACAGGAAGGTCAGCAGCTCCTCTTCGCTCAGGCTGGCGGCGGTTTGCTCAGGGGAAAGACCGCGCTCGACGATACTGCGGCGCACCCGCTCCAGGTCCACCCCGGCGCCGTCGTCCACCAACTCCAAGACCAGCAGGCCAGCCTGATGAGAGGCGCGCAGGCGGATCAGGCCTTCGGCGGGCTTGCCGGCCAGTATTCGTTGCTCCGGGGCTTCGATGCCATGGTCCACGGCGTTGCGCAGCAAGTGGGTCAGTGGCGCTTCGAGCTTTTCCAGGACATCGCGGTCGACCTGGGTTTTCTCGCCTTCGATCTCCAGGCGCACTTGTTTGCCCAGGCTGCGGCCCAGGTCACGGACCATACGCACCTGGCCCGTAAGCACGTCGGCGAACGGCCGCATGCGACAGGCCAGCGCCGTGTCGTACAGTACCTGCGCCCGTTGGCTGGCCTGCCAGGCGAACTCATCCAGCTCGGCGGTTTTCTGCGCCAGCAACTGCTGGGTCTCGGCGAGCAAGCGGCGGGCATCGCCAAGGGCTTCCTGGGCCTGCAGGCTCAGGGCATGGTCCTTGAGGTGCATGTTCAGCTCTTCAAGGGCGCGCAAGCCAGTGCCTTGCTGGCGCTTGAGCCGTTGCATCGTCGCCAGCCAGGGCTTGAGGCGCTGGGTCTCGACCAAGGACTTGCTCGACAGGTCGAGCAAGCTGTTGAGGCGTTCGGCCGTGACCCGCAAGACCCGCTCGCCGCCTTCGGTGACCCGTTTATTCTTCGGCGCCGGCTCCGGTGCCACGAACGGTTCCGGAACGAGCGGCTCGGCACTGACGGGGTCGACGGGCACCTCGATGCTTGTCGGTACCGGTACCGGCGCCGGCATTGGTGCGGCATTGGGATCGAGCAAACGCCCCATCAACGCCACATAGGCGTCGATGTCCGGGGCGCCGACGTTGTTGCCCGGCGTGGCGATGCGCGTCAGCAGGTCAGTGCCTTGCAGCAAGGCATCGATGTGCTCGGCCCCCAGCATCAGGCGCCGTTCCTGGGCACCGACCAGGCAATCTTCCATGACGTGGGCCACGCTGACGCCGGCGTCCACCCCGACGATACGTGCCGCGCCCTTGAGGGAGTGCGCCGCGCGCATGCACGACTCGAGGTAATCGGCCTGGGTCGGATCGCGCTCAAGGGCCAGCAAGCCGGTGCTCAGCACCTGGACCTGGGCTTCGGCCTCCAGGCTGAACAGTTCCAACAACGAAGCGTCGCGCATCTGGTCAGGGGTCATGACAGGCTCCGGGCCACGGCGGACAGCAGCTGTTCTTCATCCAGCCAGCGCAGGCTGCGGCCTTTGTAGGGCAACACGCCACGGGTGTACTTGCCCGCCGATGGCGAAGCGCTCGCCAGGATGCGCTCATCGATGGCGTGGATGCCGTCCACCTCATCCACCGGCACCACCACCGGCCCGCCCTTGGCCGCGACAATCAACATGCGCGGCATGACCCGTGTACCGGCCACCGCCGCGCCGGGCTCCAGGTCCAGCAGCTCCACCAGCGACAGGCAGGCCACCAGTGCCCCGCGTACATTCACCACGCCCAGCAAGGCCCGTGAGCGTTGGTGGGGCAACGAGTGGATCGGCTGCAACGGTGCCACTTCCACCAGGCTGCGCGTCGTCAGGCCCAGCCATTCCTCGCCAAGGCGGAACATCAGCAGCGAGCGTGTGACCACCTCGTTGTCCACCGGGGCCAGGGACAAGTCCCGCTGATCCTGCGGCAAGGTGTAACGGTCGAGCAGCCGGGTGGCGGCCGCCGAGTACACCGAGCAATTGCGGCAGTGGATATGCTCGACCAACAGTGGACAGGATTTATCGCCATGCACCCCGATGCGGTTCCAGCAATCATCGATTGCCTGGGCATCGTCATGGGTGACGTTGTAAGAAGCCGAACCGCTCATCGTTTGTGCTCACTGTCTACCGTGCGCCCGCTACGGGCGGCGCGTTCCTGCAATCGACGGGCTCCGGCCGCGTCTCCCTGGGAAGCCAGCAGCGCCGCCAGATGCACCAGGGCCTCGGCGTGTTGCGGTTCAAGATAAAGCGCCTTGCGATAAAAACCCTGGGCTTCAAGCGCGCTGCCGGCCATGTCGCTGAGCAGGCCCAGCCAATAGAACACCTGGGCGTTCGGCGCATGGCTGCGCAAATACTCTTCGCACGCCCCACGGGCCTCGGCGCTTTTGCCACCGTTGGCCAGGGCGGCGATACTGGCCAGCAAGGTCGCGGCGTCGCTGCTCTTGGGTGGGGCAATCGGCGTGACGTTCGCGGCAAACGGCCGCGGCCGAATCGCCGGCGCAACGACCCGGGGTGGCGGCTGACGAACCGGTAACGGCGGCGGCATCAACGCTGGCAACGGTTGAGGCTCCGCAGCCCCGTGGCGACTGAAGGCGAACGATTGGGCTATCCCGATCGAGCGCATGCCCAGGCGTCCCAGCAAGCTGCCCTCGGCGGGGCCGATAAACAGCACGCCGTCCTGATGGGTCAGGCGCTTGAGCACCTCGAACACCTGCTGCTGGGTCGGCTGGTCGAAATAGATCAGCAAGTTGCGACAGAACACAAAATCGTAAGGCGCCTCGTTCACCAGCAAAGCCGGATCCAGCAGGTTGCCCACCTGCAAGCGCACCTGTTCACGCACCCGTTCGCTGAGGCAATAACCCTCGTCTGCGACGTCGAAATGCCGTTCGCGAAAACCCAGGTCGGCGCCGCGGAAGGAGTTTTTGCCGTAGCGCGCGTCCTTGGCCCGCGCCACCGACAGCGGGCTGACGTCCAGGCCGTCGACCTTGAACTGATGTGGCCCCAGGCCCGCGTCGAATAGGGCCATGGCGATGGAATAAGGCTCTTCGCCCGTGGAACATGGCAAGCTTAGGATGCGCAGCGCACGCAGGTGCTTGATCTCGGCCAGGCGCTTGACGGCCAGCCTGGCGAGGGTCGCAAAGGATTCGGGATAGCGGAAAAACCAGGTCTCCGGGACGATCACCGCTTCGATCAGCGCCTGCTGCTCCGGGGCCGAATGCTGCAAGGTCTGCCAGTACTCATCGGCGGTTCGCCCGGGCACGGCACTGATCCGTTGGCGCACGGCCCGCTCGATGATCGCGGTGCCGACGGAGGTCACATCGAGGCCGATGCGTTCCTTGAGAAAATCGAAAAAACGCTGATCGTCGTTCATGGCGTTGCCCCGAGGTCGTCGAGGTCCAGCGGCGGCGCAGGAAACAGCAGCGCCCGAACGGATTCGTCGAGCAGGTCGTTGACCCGCACCCATTGCAGCAATCCGTGAACATCCTCGCGTACGGGGCCGAGATACGGCGCCTGCCGATTGTCCAGGCCATAGGGTTTGAAATCGGCCGGATCACAACGCACGGTGTCGGTCGCCTGTTCCAGGATCAACCCAAGCACTTGCCCGGCTTGTTGCCCATCGCTTCGATAACGCACCAGCACCAGCCGCGTACTGGTCCGGGCCTCGGCATTCTGGCCGAACGTCAGGGCGCACAGGTCGATCACCGGCACCATCGTGCCGCGCCAGGCAAACACCCCCGCCACCCAGGACGGCGCCCGGGCAATCGGCTTGAGGGGCAAGCGCGGCAGCACCTCCACCACATCGATGGCCTGCAGGGCGTACCGTTCGTTGCCGATGCTGAACACCAAGAACAACGACTGGTGGGCCGTCGGTGCGGCGCCACGCCGGGTATCGATTTCGCCCATCAGACTTTGAAACGCGAGACGCCGCTGCGCAGCCCCACGGCGACCTGGCTCAGCTCGTCGATGGCGGAACTGGCCTGGCGCAGGGACTCAACGGTCTGGCTGCTGGCATCGCCCAGTTGCACCAAGGCGTGATTGATCTGCTCCGCGCCGGTGGCCTGGGCCTGCATGCCTTCGTTGACCATCAACACCCGCGGGGCCAGGGCCTGGACCTGATGGATGATCTGCGACAGTTGCTCGCCGATCTGCTGCACTTCGGCCATGCCCCGGCGCACTTCTTCGGAGAACTTGTCCATGCCCATCACACCGGCCGACACCGCGGACTGGATCTCGCGCACCATCTGTTCGATGTCATAGGTCGCCACGGCGGTCTGGTCGGCCAGGCGCCGCACCTCCGTGGCCACCACGGCGAAACCGCGTCCGTACTCACCGGCCTTCTCGGCCTCGATGGCCGCGTTGAGGGATAGCAGGTTGGTCTGGTCGGCCACTTTGACGATGGTCACCACCACCTGGTTGATGTTGCCGGCTTTCTCGTTGAGGATCGCCAGCTTGGCGTTCACCAGGTCGGCGGCGCCCATCACCGAATGCATGGTTTCCTCCATGCGCGCCAGGCCTTGCTGGCCGGAGCCGGCGGCCACCGAGGCCTGGTCGGCGGCGGTGGAGACTTCGGTCATGGTGCGCACCAGGTCCCGGGAGGTGGCGGCGATTTCCCGGGACGTCGCGCCGATCTCGGTGGTGGTGGCGGCGGTTTCGGTGGCGGTGGCCTGTTGCTGGCGGGAGGTGGCGGCGATTTCGGTGACCGAGGTGGTGACCTGCACGGAAGAGCGCTGGGCCTGGGACACCAGCGAGGTCAGTTCAGCCATCATGTCGTTGAAGCCCGTTTCCACGGCGCCGAATTCGTCTTTGCGCGCCAGGTTCAGGCGCCCGCTCAGGTCGCCGCTGCGCATGATCGCGAGGATCTCGACGATACGGTTCATCGGCGCCATGATCGCCCGCATCAGCAATAGGCCGCAGAGCAAGGCGATGATCAGTGCGACCAGGAACGACAGGCCCATGGCGACCTTGGCCGCCGTCACCGCATCGTCAATGGTCTGGGTGGCGCTTTGCGCCAGCTCGCGATTACGCTCGATGATCTGATTCAAATGCCCGCGGCCACCGATCCATGCGGGCGTCAGGTCTTTCTCCAGCGCCAGCCGCGCCCCCTCGTAATCCTTGCGCTGGTACAAGTCCAGGACCTTTGCCACCGCCTGATTGAACGCCAGGTGGAAGGCCTCGAACTCGTCGAACGAGGCTTGGTCGGCCGGGTTCTGGATCAACTTCTGGTAGTTCTGTATCTCTTCGCGCAGGTGCTGCTCGAAACCCTGGTAGCGGGCCTTGTCCTCGGCGGTGATTTCCCGGTTGCCCGAAAGGCCGACGATCTGTTGGGTCAGGACATAGCTGTCGACCCAGCCACCCCGGATCATGGAGCTGTAATACACCCCCGGCACCGCATCGGCCCGGACCCTTTCTTCACTGTCCTGGATCTTCAACAACCGTGAATAAGAGACAACCACCATCAGCAGCATAATGGCGATGATCACCGCAAAACTCGCCAGGATGCGTTGGCGCAATGTCCAATTCTTCACAGTAAAACCTCGGGCCTTTGAAATGCTGGGGAGTATAGCCGAGGGCGGCGTGGCGTCTGTATGGCCACGAGGGAGGATTTTGACCAGGCCGAGGTTCGCGATGGAGTGCATCCCTGTGGGAGCGAGCTTGCTCGCGATAGCGGCGCATCAGTCAAAAACGCTGTGACTGACCGGGCGCCATCGCGAGCAAGCTCGCTCCCACAGGGAATAGCGTTGGGACACAGGGCTGCCAAACACCCCAAAACCACTGTGGGAGCGAGCTTGCTCGCGATAGCGGTGTACCAGTCAAAAACGCTGTGACTGACCGGGCGCCATCGCGAGCAGGCTCGCTCCCACAGGGAATAGCGTTGGGACACAGGGCTGCCAAATACCCCAGAACCACTGTGGGAGCGAGCTTGCTCGCGATAGCGGTGTACCAGTCAAAAACGCTGTGACTGACCGGGCGCCATCGCGAGCAGGCTCGCTCCCACAGGGAATCGCGTTGGGGTTGTTCTAGGCGGTCGCCTGGCGCACCTGTTTTTCCAGTTCCACCTTCAACCCCGGCTCCAGCTTGAGTTGACGCGCCAGTTCGTCGAGGTAGGACTTCTCCATGAAGTTTTCCTCGTCCACCAGCATCACACTGGCGATGTACATTTCCGCGGCTATTTCCGGGGTGCTGGCGGCGCGGGCGACGTCGGTGGGGTCCAGGGGCTTGTTGAGCTCGGCGTGCAGCCAGTGTTGCAGCTCCTGGTCGTTGTCGAGCTTGGTGAATTCACCTTCGATCAACTGCCGCTCCCGCTCGTCCACATGACCGTCGGCCTTGGCCGCCGCCACCAGGGCCTTGAGGATCGCCTGGCTATGCTGTTCAACCTGCGCCGGAGGCACGCGGTCGAGGGTCTGCGGTTCGGTTTTCGGCGCGGTGCCCTGTTGGGCCTGCCAGTTGCCATAGGCTTTGTAGGCGATCACGCCCAAGGCAGCCAGGCCACCGTAGGCCAGGGCCTTGCCACCGAAGCTGCGGGCTTTCTTGTTGCCCAGCAACAGGCCCATGGCCCCGGCGGCCAGGGCCCCGCCGCCCGCGCCGGAAAGCATCCCGCCCAGGTTGCCGGAGCCGCCGAGCAAGCCGCCCAGGCCGCCGGACGACTTGCCCTGTGAGCCACCAGCCTTGTTCTGCAACATTTCCTGGCCGGACTTGAGAAGCTGATCGAGCAATCCACGGGTGTTCATGTGTTGCCTCCACATTGTCGGGTCAACGTAAGGCCCCCAGCCTAGATCGAAAGTGCCCTGGCGCCGCAGGCGAGATTGCTTCCAGATGTTGCCTGGCTCATTGAAGACGCACTCACCTACCCTTCTGAAAAAACGATATACACTCCAGCACATCGATAAAATCGCCCACCGGGTATATGCCCATGATGACCCTGCGTCAGATCCGCCATTTCATCGCCGTGGCCGAAACCGGCTCCATCTCCGCGGCTGCGCAGACGGCGTTCATTTCCCAGTCCACCCTGACCCTGGCGATCCAGCAACTGGAGCAGGACATCGGCGTCAGCCTGTTCAGCCGCCACGCCAAGGGCATGACCCTGACCCACCAGGGCCATCAATTCCTGCGCCAGGCCCATTTGATCCTGGCCACTGTCGACAACGCCAAGCGCAGCCTGCAACAAAGCACCGATCAGGTGGCCGGCCAAGTCACCATTGGCGTCACCAGCCTAGTCGCCGGCTATTACCTGGCGGACCTGCTCACCCGTTTCCAGCGTGCCTACCCCAACGTGGAGATCCGCGTGATGGAGGACGAACGGCCGTACATCGAGCATTTGCTGGTCAGCGGCGAAATCGATGTCGGGGTGCTGATCCTGTCCAACCTGGAAGACCGTCATGCCTTGCAGACCGAAGTCCTGACCCATTCGCCACACCGCTTGTGGTTGCCTGCACAGCACCCACTGCTGGAACACGACAGCATCAACCTGGCCGACGTGGCCCGCGAACCGCTGATCCAGCTGAATGTCGATGAAATGGACCGCAACGCTCAGCGCCTGTGGCACGGCGCCGGCCTGCAACCGAGGGTCACCCTGCGCACCGCCTCGACCGAAGCGGTGCGCAGCCTGGTGGCGGCGGGATTGGGCGTGTCGATCCAGCCGGACATGACCTACCGCCCTTGGTCGCTGGAAGGCGACATCATCGAAGCCCGACCGATCGCCGACCTCAACCAGACCCTCGACGTAGGCCTGGCCTGGCGCCGGGGCACGGCGCGACCGGCGTCGGTCGACCCGTTCCTGGCCGTCGCCCGGGAACAACCTCATGGCGGGCGCAAGCCATCTATTTAATCGAATGCAGCCTTGAGTATTTCGAATTTGTCGGCCTAGAGGCTGGGCACTAGTCTTGCTGCATTACCACGATCCCTTGTGGGAGCGAGCTTGCTCGCGATGGCGGAGTGTCAGCAAAACAATTGTCGACGGATAGACCGCCATCGCGAGCAAGCTCGCTCCCACAGGTTCTGTGTTTCAACCGATAAAAAGAGAAATCGGACATGGCTGGCACACAAACCCCGTTGTGCACCGCGTTGCTGATCGACGGAGAGCTCGTTGCCGGTGAAGGCCTTGTCGAGCCGATCCTCAACCCGGCCACCGGTGAGGTGATGGCTCACATCGCCGAGGCCAGCACCGAACAGGTGGAAGCCGCGATCCTCGCCGCCCATCGCGCCTTCGACGGCTGGTCGCGCACCACGCCGCAACAACGCTCGAACCTGTTGCTGGACATCGCCAGCGCCATCGAAAAGAACGCCGATGAGCTGGCCCGCCTCGAATCCCTGAACTGCGGCAAGCCGCTGCACCTGGCGCGCCAGGACGACCTGAGCGCCACGGTGGACGTGTTCCGTTTCTTCGCCGGCGCCGTGCGCTGCCAGACCGGCCAGCTCAGTGGCGAATACCTGCCCGGCTACACCAGCATGGTGCGCCGCGATCCGATCGGCGTGGTGGCGTCCATTGCGCCGTGGAATTACCCGATCATGATGGCCGCCTGGAAAATCGCCCCGGCCCTGGCCGCCGGCAATACGCTGGTGTTCAAGCCCTCGGAACACACGCCGCTGTCGATCCTGGCCCTGGCGCCGGCACTGACCAGGATCCTGCCGCCAGGCGTCATCAATATCATTTGCGGGGGCGGCGAAGGTGTGGGCAGCCATCTGGTCAGCCACCCGAAAGTGCGCATGGTCTCGCTGACCGGCGACATCGTCACCGGGCAGAAGATCCTCCAGGCAGCGGCGAAAACCCTCAAGCGCACGCACCTGGAACTGGGCGGCAAGGCGCCGGTGATCGTGTGCGACGACGCCGATATCCAGGCCGTGGTCGAAGGCGTGCGCACCTACGGCTATTACAACGCCGGGCAGGATTGCACCGCAGCCTGCCGGATCTACGCCCAGGACGGGATTCACGACCGCCTGGTGGCCGAGCTCGGCGCGGCGGTCAGCAGCCTGCGCTTTGCCGGCAAGCGCGACGCCGACAATGAGATCGGCCCGCTGATCAGTACCCGTCAGCGCGACCGCGTGGCCAGTTTTGTCGAGCGCGCCCTCGGCCAGCCGCACATCGAGCGCATCACTGGCGCGGCGGTGCATTCCGGCGCCGGTTTCTATTACCAACCCACGCTGCTGGCCGGCTGCAGGCAAAGCGATGAAATCGTCCAGCGTGAGGTGTTCGGCCCGGTCGTCACCGTGACCCGTTTCGACGAACTCAGCCAGGCGGTGGACTGGGCCAACGACTCCGAATACGGCCTGGCCTCCTCGGTGTGGACGCAGAACCTGGACAAGGCCATGCAGGTGGCGGCGCGGCTTCAATACGGCTGCACCTGGATCAACAGCCATTTCATGCTGGTCAGCGAAATGCCCCACGGCGGCCTGAAACGTTCGGGGTATGGGAAAGACCTGTCCAGCGATTCGCTCCAGGACTACAGCGTGGTGCGCCACATCATGGCCCGCCACGGCCAGCATCTGTAGCCAATAGCACTACTCTAATAACAGGCCAGCCATGGCGTTTCACCCGGTTCGAAAACTGCCCCGACCATAATTAAAGCAAGAGGGATTTCCATGTACGCGCACAAGACCGTATTGCTCAGTGCATTCACTACGGCGCTGCTGACCAGCGTCAGCCTCCAGGCCGCCGAACCGCTCAAGGCCATCGGTGCCGGCGAAGGCCAGCTGGATATCGTTGCCTGGCCGGGTTACATCGAACGCGGCGAAAGCGACAAGGCCTACGACTGGGTCAGCGGTTTCGAGAAGGAAACCGGCTGCAAGGTCAATGTGAAAACCGCCGCCACGTCCGACGAAATGGTCAGCCTGATGACCAAGGGCGGCTATGACCTGGTCACCGCTTCCGGCGACGCCTCGTTGCGGCTGATTGTCGGCAAGCGCGTGCAGCCGATCAACACCGCGCTGATCGCCAACTGGAAGAATCTCGACCCGCGCCTGAAGGATGCGCCGTGGTACGTGGTCAACCAGCAGACCTACGGCACCCCGTATCAATGGGGGCCGAACGTGCTGATGTACAACACCGACGTGTTCAAGCAGGCGCCCACCAGTTGGAGCGTGCTGTTCAATGCCCAGAACCTGCCCGACGGCAAGCCGAACAAGGGGCGCGTGCAAGCCTACGATGGCCCGATCTACATCGCCGACGCGGCGCTGTACCTCAAGACCGCCAAGCCTGAACTGGGCATCAAGGACCCGTACCAACTCGACGAAGCGCAATACAAGGCCGTGCTGGAATTGCTGAGGGCTCAGCAGCCGTTGATCCACCGCTACTGGCACGACACCACTGTGCAGATGAGCGACTTCAAGAACGAAGGCGTGGTGGCGTCCGGTGCCTGGCCGTATCAGGTCAACGGCCTGATGAACGAGAAGCAACCGATCGCCTCGACCATTCCGAAAGAAGGCGCCACCGGCTGGGCCGATACGACGATGCTCCACGCCGAGGCCAAGCATCCCAACTGCGCGTACAAGTGGATGGACTGGTCGCTGCAACCGAAAGTCCAGGGTGACGTGGCCGCGTGGTTCGGCTCCTTGCCTGCGGTGCCGGCAGCGTGCAAGGGCAGCGAACTGCTGGGCGCCGAAGGCTGCAAGACCAACGGCTTCGATCAGTTCGACAAGATCGCCTTCTGGAAAACCCCACAGGCCGAGGGCGGCAAGTTCGTGCCGTACAGCCGCTGGACCCAGGACTACATTGCGATAATGGGTGGGCGCTAAGTCCCTTCAGTCGCATGAAAATAGCAGATGAACATCTGCTCTTGTGGCGAGGGGAATTATCCCCGTTGGGGCGCGAAGCGCCCCCAAAACTGACGCCTCTGACTATCGGGCAGACTGAGTCGACTGCTTTGGGGCTGCTTCGCAGCCCAGCGGGGATAAATCCCCTCGCCACAGGTCCATGCCCGATAACTCAGAACATAAGCCCCGCTTTTGGAGCCCCGAGCCATGACGCTTGCAGTCCAGTTCACCCAGGTATCCCGTCAGTTCGGCGATGTGAAAGCCGTTGACCGGGTCTCCATTGATATCCAGGACGGCGAGTTCTTTTCCATGCTGGGCCCGTCCGGCTCGGGCAAGACCACCTGCCTGCGGCTGATCGCCGGGTTCGAGCAACCCAGTGCCGGTTCGATTCGTATCCACGGCGAAGAAGCCACCGGGCTCGCGCCGTACCAGCGGGACGTCAACACCGTTTTCCAGGATTACGCCCTCTTCCCCCACATGAACGTGCGCGACAACGTGGCCTACGGCTTGAAAGTCAAAGGCGTCGCCAAGGCCGAGCGCATCCAGCGCGCCAACGAAGCGTTGGAAATGGTCGCCTTGGGTGGCTACGGCGAACGCAAGCCGGTGCAGCTCTCCGGCGGCCAGCGCCAACGCGTGGCCCTGGCCCGGGCGCTGGTCAACCGTCCGCGGGTGTTGTTGCTCGATGAACCCTTGGGCGCCCTGGACCTGAAGCTGCGCGAGCAGATGCAGGGCGAATTGAAGAAGCTGCAACGCCAGCTGGGCATCACCTTCATTTTCGTCACCCACGACCAGACCGAAGCGCTGTCGATGTCCGACCGCGTGGCGGTGTTCAACAAGGGGCGCATCGAACAGGTTGACACCCCACGCAACCTGTACATGAAACCGGCGACCACCTTCGTCGCCGAATTCGTCGGCACCTCCAACGTGATTCGTGGCGAGCTGGCCCGGGAACTGAGCGGTTATCCACAGCCGTTCTCGATCCGCCCGGAACACGTGCGTTTCGCCGAGGGCCCGTTGGCCAGCGATGAAATCGAGGTCCACGGCCTGCTGCACGACATCCAGTACCAGGGCAGCGCCACACGCTACGAATTGAAACTTGCCAACGGCCAGACCCTGAACCTCAGCCAGGCCAACACCCAGTGGCTCGACAACGCGGCTCAACACCAGACCGGCCAGCACCTCAGCGTTCGCTGGGCCCGTGAGGCGATGGTGGCGCTGCACGACACCGTCAGTGGCGAGGTGTGAGATGAACACCCTGGCCATCACCCAAGCGCCTGCGCCCGGTTCGCCGCTGCGGCGCTTTGCCAACCTGCTGTACCGACGGCCCAACCTGTACCTGTCGATGTTGCTGGTGCCGCCGCTGCTCTGGTTCGGCGCGATCTACCTCGGCTCGCTGCTGACGTTGCTGTGGCAAGGTTTTTACACCTTCGATGACTTCACCATGGCGATCACGCCGGACCTGACCCTGGCGAACTTCGCGGCGCTGTTCCAACCCTCGAACTTCGACATCATTTTGCGCACCCTGAGCATGGCGATTGCCGTGTCCATCGCCAGCGCCATCGTCGCGTTCCCGATCGCCTACTACATGGCGCGCTACACCCGCGGCAAGACCAAGGCGTTTTTCTACATCGCGGTGATGCTGCCGATGTGGGCCAGCTATATCGTCAAGGCCTATGCCTGGACGCTGCTGCTGGCCAAGGGCGGCGTGGCGCAGTGGTTCGTCCAGCACCTGGGCCTGGGGCCGGTATTGCAGTTCGTACTGGGAATCCCGGGCGTGGGTGGCAGCACCTTGTCCACCTCGCACCTGGGGCGTTTCCTGGTGTTCGTCTACATCTGGCTGCCGTTCATGATCCTGCCGATCCAGGCGTCCCTGGAGCGCCTGCCGCCCTCGCTGCTGCAAGCCTCGGCGGACCTGGGCGCCAGGCCACGCCAGACGTTCACGCAGGTGATCCTGCCGCTGTCGATCCCGGGCATTGCCGCCGGCTCGATCTTCACCTTCTCGCTGACCCTGGGGGATTTCATCGTGCCCCAGTTGGTGGGCCCGCCGGGTTATTTCGTCGGCAGCATGGTCTACGCCCAGCAAGGCGCCATCGGCAACATGCCCATGGCCGCGGCGTTCACGCTGGTGCCTATCGTGCTGATCGCAGTCTATCTATCCATCGTCAAGCGACTGGGAGCTTTCGATGCGCTCTGACTCTCAAGACCGAGCCTCGTGGGGCTTGCGGATCGCGGCGTGGGGCGGGCTGGTGTTCCTGCATTTCCCGATCCTGATCATCTTCCTCTACGCCTTCAACACCGAGGACGCGGCCTTCAGTTTCCCACCCAAGGGCCTGACCCTGAAGTGGTTCAGCGTCGCCTTCTCGCGCCCGGATGTGCTGGAGGCGATCAAGCTGTCGTTGCAGGTCGCGGCCATCGCCACGCTGATCGCCATGGTGCTCGGCACCCTGGCTTCGGCGGCGCTGTACCGTCGCGAGTTTTTCGGCAAACAGGGCATTTCGCTGATGCTGATCCTGCCGATTGCCTTGCCGGGGATCATCACCGGCATTGCCCTGCTGGCGACCTTCAAGACCCTGGGCATCGAACCGGGGATGTTCACCATCGTCGTCGGCCACGCCACCTTCTGCGTGGTGATCGTCTACAACAACGTGATCGCCCGCCTGCGCCGCACCTCCCACAGCCTGATCGAGGCCTCGATGGACCTGGGCGCCGACGGCTGGCAGACCTTTCGCTACATCATCCTGCCTAACCTGGGGTCGGCACTGCTGGCCGGTGGGATGCTGGCCTTCGCGCTGTCGTTCGACGAAATCATCGTCACCACCTTCACCGCAGGCCACGAACGCACCCTGCCGCTGTGGCTGCTCAACCAGCTCAGCCGCCCGCGTGACGTGCCGGTGACCAACGTGGTGGCGATGCTGGTGATGATGGTCACGATGTTGCCGATATTGGGCGCGTATTACCTGACCCGTGGAGGTGAGAGCGTGGCCGGTAGCGGCGGGAAGTAATCAACAGTAATCGCTCACTGGGGAACCGCTCCCACAGGGGACTTGGGAAAACATTCAAAAGAGGACTTGGACATGCAAACCAAACTGCTGATCAACGGGCATCTGGTAGACGGCGAAGGCCCCGGCCAGGCCGTGTTTAACCCCTCGCTGGGGCGAGTGCTGGTGGAAATCAACGAGGCCAGCGAAGCCCAGGTCGATGCCGCCGTCCGCGCGGCCGACAACGCCTTCGACAGCTGGTCGCAGGTTGCGCCCAAGGACCGGTCCCTGTTGCTGCTCAAACTGGCCGACGCCATCGAAGCCCACGGCGAGGAACTGGCGAAGCTGGAGTCGGACAACTGCGGCAAACCCCTTGGCGCCGCACTGAACGACGAGATCCCGGCGATTGCCGACGTGTTCCGCTTCTTCGCCGGTGCCAGCCGCTGCATGAGCGGTTCGGCGGGCGGCGAGTACCTGCCGGGGCACACTTCGATGATCCGTCGCGACCCGGTGGGCGTCATCGCCTCCATCGCGCCGTGGAATTACCCGCTGATGATGGTCGCCTGGAAAATCGCTCCGGCCCTGGCCGCCGGCAATACCGTGGTGCTCAAGCCGTCGGAGCAAACCCCGCTGACGGCGCTGCGCCTGGCGGAACTGGCGTCGGAGATTTTCCCGGCCGGCGTGCTCAACGTGATCTTCGGCCGTGGGCAGACAGTCGGCAACCCGCTGGTCACCCACCCGAAAGTGCGCATGGTGTCGCTGACCGGCTCCATCGCCACCGGCTCGAACATCATTTCCAGCACGTCCGACAGCGTCAAGCGCATGCACATGGAACTGGGCGGCAAAGCCCCGGTGATCATCTTCGACGATGCCGACATCGACGCGGCCGTGGAAGGCATCCGCACCTTCGGTTTCTACAACGCCGGCCAGGACTGCACCGCCGCCTGCCGCATCTATGCCCAGCAAGGCATCTACGAACAATTCGTCGAGAAACTCGGCGCCGCAGTGGGCAGCATCAAGTACGGCCTGCAAACCGCATCCGACACCGAGATGGGCCCGCTGATCACCGCCCAGCACCGCGACCGCGTGGCCGCTTTCGTCGAGCGGGCCATCGCCCAGCCGCATATCCGCCTGGTCACCGGTGGCAAGGCCGTGGACGGCAACGGGTTCTTTTTCGAGCCGACGGTGCTGGCCGACGCCCAACAGGATGATGAAATCGTCCGGAGGGAAGTCTTCGGGCCGGTGGTGTCCGTCACCCCGTTCCTCGACGAAGCGCAAGTGCTGGCCTGGGCCAACGACTCGGACTACGGCCTGGCTTCATCGGTCTGGACCGCCGACATCGGCCGCGCCCATCGCCTGTCGGCACGCCTGCAATACGGCTGCACCTGGGTCAACACCCACTTCATGCTCGTCAGTGAAATGCCCCATGGCGGTCAGAAACGTTCTGGCTATGGCAAGGACATGTCCATGTATGGGCTGGAGGACTACACGGTGGTGCGGCATGTGATGTTCAAGCATTGACGACAAGACAACGTTGGCAACACATGCTCGCGCCTGCCCGGCGTTCGTCCTGCTAAGGTTTTCGTCGATCGGTGCACGCCCGCCGGTTGACGGAAATCCTGGCAGCACCTAGGGTGTCTACAACGTATACACCTTGGAGATCAGCCATGGCCTCGCCCGTTTTGTCCTTTCGTGTGGAAGAAGGTCTGGCCCAACAGCTGGACTTGCTGGCTGCCGCCACCGACCGCGACCGCCAATATCACCTCAAGCGTGCACTGGTCCGATATGTGGAAGCCGAATCCTGGCATCTGCAAGCCATCAGCGAAGGCATGGCCGATGCCGACGCTGGAAACCTGACCGATCTGGACGCCGTGAAGGCTAAGTGGGCAAAGCGTGCCGAGCATCGTACTGACCGACAAAGCACAGAGTGACCTCGACTCGATCCACGAACATTACCAAAGCGCTATCGGCGCAGAAGGCGCCGATGAGGTCATCCTCGCCATCCTGGAGACACTGCGCCAACTGCAACGCTTTCCCGGCTCGGGCCGTCCTTCGGTCATTCCCGATGTTCGAGAGCTGGTGTTGACACGCTACCCGTTCGTTGCCCCCTATCGGCTCCAGCAGGGGCAACTGCAAGTCCTGCGGATACTGCACCAGCGCACCGAACGTCCCCAGGACTGGTCGGTGGAGTGATGTCGGTCGGCGCGCCTGCCCCGACCGCTCACCTGCGCCACGCTTCAAAACCGCGAAACACTCCTCATCGCATCCACCAGGTAGCGCATGGCGATACGGTCGTTTTCCGACAACTCCCGATAGCGCTCCACCAGTCTCAATTCTTCAAGGCTGAGCCGGCGTGTCCTGCGCGGGTTGGTCAGGCCTGGAAAGATCCCCAGCATTTCGGTAATGCCCTGTATTTTTGTCATGAGTTGTCCTTCTTTACGTCGAGGTTGACCTGATAGCGCCGTCTGAACCCGGGTTAGATCGTCTATCACGCTAAAGAATAGGGAGGATTCGAAGCGTGAGAAGGGAGTTTTAGAGTAATTAGTCAAAAAATGCCGCAATCCTTATAAAAAAAGAAATAACTGTAAGAAAATTTGACCAAGCCACGCTTTCCTTTCTCTCAAAACCCGCATTTCCCCTATGATTTTGCGCCTCGGTGAACCGATCCAGCTCTCAGGCATCTGTTCTAACGTTCGTCGCGTTTGGCCAAAGGCATGTCCGAACTCATTTACCAATCTCTGTCGCCAGGATCGGCGCGGGATTGTTTCGAGAAAGGTTGTATTTATGCACCGCAGGAATCTGCTCAAGGCCTCCATGGCCTTCGCCGCCTACACCGGGCTGTCGGCCTCCGGGCTCATGGCCGCACGCGCCTGGGCCGCCGATCAGACTGCCGACGGCGAAGCCCGTCCCTTCGATTTCAACGGTTTGAAGGATCAGGCCCGGCGGCTGGCCGAGAGCCGCTACGTCGACACCAAGCAAGTCCTGCCACCCACCCTGGCGCAAATGTCGCCGCTGCAGTTCAACGCCATCCAATACGACGTCAATCACTCGTTATGGAATGACCTGGAAGGGCGACAACTGGATGCACAGTTCTTCCATGTCGGCATGGGCTTCAAGCAGCCGGTACGCATGTACAGCGTCGACCCGAAGACGCGTATGGCCCGCGAGGTGCACTTCCGTACGGAACTGTTCAACTATGAGAAAACCACGGTCAACACCTCGCAACTGACGGGTGACCTGGGCTTCGCCGGCTTTCGTGTCTTCAAGGCGCCGGAGCTGGATCGGCACGACATCGTTTCGTTCCTGGGGGCCAGCTATTTCCGCGCCGTGGATGCCAGCGGCCAGTACGGGCTGTCGGCCCGCGGCCTGGCCATCGACACCTATGCCAAGAAGCGTGAGGAATTCCCGGACTTCACCAAGTTCTGGTTCGAAACCCCGGACAAGAACAGCACCCGTTTCGTGGTCTACGCCCTGCTCGACTCCCCCAGCGCCACCGGCGCCTATCGGTTCGACATCGATTGCCAGCCGACCCGGGTGGTGATGGAAATCGATGCGCACATCAATGCCCGTACCGCCATCGAGCAACTGGGTATCGCCCCCATGACCAGCATGTTCAGCTGCGGCACCGTCGAACGGCGCATGTGCGACACCATTCACCCGCAAATCCACGACTCCGACCGGCTGGCCATGTGGCGCGGCAACGGCGAGTGGGTCTGTCGTCCGTTGAACAACCCTGCCACCCTGCAATTCAATGCCTACGCCGACAACAATCCGAAAGGTTTCGGCCTGGTGCAGACCGACCACGACTTCGCCAGTTACCAGGACACCGTGGACTGGTACAGCAAGCGCCCAAGCCTGTGGGTCGAACCGACGACGGCGTGGGGCGAAGGCTCGGTGGACCTGCTGGAAATTCCTACCACCGGAGAGACCCTGGACAACATCGTCGCGTTCTGGACGCCGAAAAAACCGGTGGCCGCCGGTGATTCGCTGAACTATGGCTACAAGCTCTACTGGAGCGCGCTGCCGCCGGTCAGCACCGACCTGGCCCACGTCGACGCGACCCGTTCAGGCATGGGCGGTTTCATCGAAGGCTGGGCACCGGGCGAGCATTACCCGACCGTCTGGGCACGTCGTTTCGCCGTGGACTTCAGCGGCGGCGGCCTCGACCAACTGCCGCCGGGCACCGGCATCGAACCGGTGGTGACCTGCTCCCACGGCGAAGTGAAGGACTTCAACGTGTTAGTGCTGGATGCGATCAAGGGCTACCGCATTACCTTCGACTGGTACCCGACCGACGACCGGGTGGACCCGGTGCAGATGCGCCTGTTCATTCGCACCAAGGACCGCACCTTGAGCGAGACCTGGTTGTACCAGTACTTCCCGCCGGCACCGGATAAGCGCAAGTATCCCTGATAGGGATCGGGTGCCTGGGCTGGCCCTATCGCGAGCAAGCTCGCTCCCACACGGGATCTGGGGTTACAGAAATCCCTGTGGGAGCGAGCTTGCTCGCGATGAGGCAAGTACAGGCACCGAACATTTCAGCCAGATAAAAAAACCCCGGCCAACACGACCGGGGCTTTTTTTTACTGGGCACTCAATCGCGCAAATCCGACTCATGAATCGGCTGGTCCCGATGCGTGGCCCGCTGGTACTGCGCCGGCCACGTGGCCTTGCGGCCGCCCAGGTCATCATCGGCATGCAGGGCCCAATACGGATCGCGCAACAATTCGCGGGCCAGGAAAATGATGTCGGCCTGGCAGGTGCGCAGGATGTGTTCGGCCTGGGCCGGCTCGGTGATCATGCCGACGGTGCCGGTGGCGATTTCCGACTCCTTGCGCACCCGCTCGGCGAAGCGTGTCTGGTAACCCGGGCCGGTGGGGATTTCCGCATTGGCGGCCGTGCCGCCCGATGACACATCGATCAGGTCCACCCCCAGCGCCCTGAAACGCCGCGCCAGCTCCACGGTTTCATCCGGGTTCCAACCGTCCTCGACCCAATCGGTGGCGGAGACGCGAACGAACACCGGCAGCTCTTGCGGCCATACGGCCCGGATCGCTTCGGTGACTTGCAGGACCAGGCGGATGCGGTTCTCGAACGAGCCGCCGTATTGATCGCGCCGCTGATTGCTCAAGGGCGACAGGAACTGATGCAGCAGATAACCATGGGCCGCGTGGACTTCGACCACCTTGAAGCCGGCCGTGAGGGCGCGCTTGGCCGAATCCACGAAGGCCTGGATCACCCCGGCGATCTGCCCTTCGTCCAACTGCACCGGCGGGGTGTGTTGCGGGTCGAAGGCAATCGGCGACGGACCGACCGGCACCCAACCGCCATCCTCCGGTTTGACGCTGCCATGCTTGCCCAGCCAAGGTCGCCAGGTGCTGGCCTTGCGCCCGGCATGGGCCAGCTGTATGCCCGGCACGGCCCCTTGGGCGGTGATGAACCGGGTGATGCGTTGCAAGGGTTCGATCTGTTCATCGTTCCACAGCCCCAGGTCCTGAGCGGTGATACGACCGTCGGCGGTCACGGCGGTGGCTTCGGTGAACACCAGGCCGGCACCGCCCACGGCGCGACTGCCCAAATGCACCAGGTGCCAATCGTTGGCCAGGCCATCGCTGCTCGAATACTGGCACATCGGCGATACCGCGATGCGATTGGGCAGGGTCAATTGACGAAGGGTATAGGGTTCCAGCAGCAGACTCATGGGGCACCTCTCGAATCAGTGGGCAGGCTCCAGGGTTCTGTTTGAAAAGTCGACGAGTGACAAGAAGGTGCAACACCCGCCCCCGCGGGCAATAAATTCGACAAGACGTCACAAGGGCTATCAAGCAGTGCTTAGAGCCTAGTCGACAACCCGGGGGGCGGGAGGGTTCAGAACTTAAAAACCGACGGTGTGGCCAGATTACTCTCGATCAGGCCTGTGACTTTGTGGCGAGGGGATTTATCCCCGTTCGGCTGCGAAGCAGCCGTGAACCCGACCAATGCCGTTTGGCTGAAGAAATTCGGTGCTGGGATATTTTGGGGTCTGCTGCGCAGCCCAGCGGGGATAAATCCCCTCGCCACAGGAACTAACAGCTAGAGGCTAGCGCGGTTCGATATGGGCAATCATCAACTGCACCGTTTCCTGGCCGCGGAACTCGTTGAGGTCGAGCTTGTAGGCCAGTTCCACCCAGCGCACGGTTGGGTTTGGCCAGATCTCGCGGTCGATGCCGAAGGCGATGCCGTCGAGTTTCACCGAGCCGCACTCGCTCTTGAGAATGACCTTCAGGTGTCGTTCGCCCACCACACGTTGTTCGACCAACTGGAACACACCATGGAACATCGGTTCCGGGAAATGCTGGCCCCAGGGACCGGCATGGCGCAACGCCCGGGCCAGTTCGAGGTGGAACTCCTCCACCGCCAGGGTGCCATCCGACAACAACCGGCCGGTCAGGTCTTCTTCGCGCAATTGCCGGCGCACTTCCGCGTCGAACGCTTCGGCGAACAGCGGAAAATTCGCTTCCGGCAACGTCAGCCCCGCCGCCATGGCGTGACCGCCGTACTTGCTGATCAGGGTCGGATGCTGCGCCGCCACCACGCTCAGCGCATCGCGAATGTGAAAGCCCGGTACCGAGCGCCCCGAGCCCTTGAGCAAACCGTCCCCGGCATCGGCAAAGGCAATGGTCGGGCGGAAATAGCGCTCTTTCATCCGCGAGGCGAGAATGCCGATGACCCCTTGGTGCCACTGCGGGTCGAACAGGCACAAACCGAATGGCATCGACTCCACGGGCAGGTCCTTGAGCTGAGCCAGGGCTTCACGCTGCATGCCCTGCTCGATGGACTTGCGGTCCTGGTTCATACCGTCCAGTTGCGCCGCCATCTCCCGCGCCAGGGCCGGGTCGTCGGTGAGCAGGCATTCGATGCCCAGGCTCATGTCGTCCAGGCGCCCCGCCGCATTCAGACGCGGCCCGAGGATAAATCCGAGGTCGGTGGAAGTAATCCGTGAAGCGTCGCGCTTGGCCACTTCCAGGATCGCCTTGATGCCGGGCCGGGCGCGTCCGGCGCGAATCCGTTCCAGGCCCTGGTGCACCAGGATCCGGTTATTCGCGTCCAGGGGCACCACGTCGGCCACGCTGCCCAGGGCCACCAGGTCGAGCAATTCGCCGATGTTCGGCTGGGGGATGCTGGCATACCACCCGAGGCTGCGCAGACGCGCCCGCAGGGCCATCAGTACGTAAAAAATCACCCCGACACCGGCCAGGGCCTTGCTCGGGAATTCGCAGCCCGGCTGGTTCGGATTGACGATGGCATCGGCCGCCGGCAATTCGAGGCCAGGCAAGTGGTGGTCGGTGACCAGTACCTGGAGCCCCGCCGCTTTCGCCGCCGCCACGCCTTCCACGCTGGAGATGCCGTTATCCACGGTGATCAGCAACTGCGGTGCGCGGGCCAGGGCGACTTCGACGATTTCCGGGGTCAGCCCGTAGCCATATTCGAAGCGATTGGGCACCAGGTAATCGACATGGGCTGCACCGAGCAGGCGCAACCCCAGCATCCCCACGGTGCTGGCGGTCGCGCCATCGGCATCGAAGTCACCCACGATCAGGATGCGCTGGCGCTGCTCCAACGCGGTCACCAGCAGATCCACCGCGGCGTCGATCCCCTTGAGTTGCTGAAAGGGAATCAGGCGCGCCAGGCTCTTGTCCAGTTCAGCCTCGGACTGTACGCCGCGTGCCGCGTACAGGCGCGTCAACAGGGGCGGCAGGTCACCGAGAAATGGCAGGGTGTCGGGCAGTTGGCGGGGTTCTATGCGCATGGGGTGACGACATTTCTCTTTAAAACGGTGGAGTTTTGATTTTTTGTGGCGAGGGCGCTTGCTCCCGCTGGCCTCTGTAGGAGCTGCCGAAGACTGCGATCTTTTGATCTTTCGCTTGAGACTCAAGCGTCAGGGGAAAGATCGCAGCCTCGCTTCGCTCGGCAGCTCCTACATGGCCCGGCGGGATCAACCACGCTCACCCAGCAACCATTGCAGCTGGACTTCATGCTGGCCACGGTCATCGGTCACGAAAATCGTGCCCTCGCTGATCATCACATCCCACTTGATCACCCGGGGCATGTCCTGGGCCAGGGTTTCGAGCACTTCCTGGGGCACGGCGGCGATGTTGACGTTCTTCAGGTTCTTGACCGCCGGGATCACCTTGCCTTCCCAGACCCTCAGGCTGCCATAGGCCAGCAGGCTGGTGCGCTCGGTCCGGCGCGAGCACCAGGTCAGACGATCGGCATCCGGCTGGCCGACTTCGATCCAGTGCAGCACACGGTCATCCAGGCTTTTTTCCCACAGCGCAGGCTCATCGACGTCTGACAGACCACGACCAAACGCCAGCAACTCGTTGTACCAGAACGCGTAGGCCAGCAGGCGCACGGTCATGCGCTCTTCGGTTTCCGAAGGGTGGCGGGCGATGGTCTGCTTCACATTCTCGTACACATTGCGGTCGAGGTCGGTGAGGTTCAGTTCAAACTTGTAGGTCGTGGACGGCTGGGCCATGAACGGGCTTCTTGATACGAGGAAAGGCGGCAAGTCTAACCGATGACACAGGCAATCCACGAATTGCCGACCATCGACCTGCGGCGACCGGCCCTGGCCTATGATAAAACGCTCTATTCGTTCTGCCTTTGTCCTACAGGATCCGTTCATGTCGCTTACTGCCAAACCCCTTGCCGGCGTCAAAGTCATCGAACTGGGCACCTTGATCGCCGGACCCTTCGCCTCGCGCATCTGCGGCGAATTCGGTGCCGAAGTCATCAAGGTCGAATCGCCCGACGGCGGTGATCCGCTGCGCAAGTGGCGCAAGCTGTACGAAGGCACCTCGTTGTGGTGGTTCGTCCAGGCACGCAACAAGCAGTCCCTGACCTTGAACCTCAAACACCCCGAAGGCCTGGCGATCCTGAAAAAACTGCTCGGCGAAGCCGACATCCTGATCGAAAATTTTCGCCCCGGCGTGTTGGAAAAGCTCGGCCTGGGCTGGGATGTGCTGCATGCACTGAACCCGAAACTGGTGATGGTGCGGCTTTCGGGCTTCGGCCAGACCGGGCCGATGAAAGATCAGCCGGGGTTTGGCGCGGTGGGCGAATCCATGGGCGGCCTGCGCTACATCACCGGCTTCGAGGACCGTCCGCCAGTGCGTACCGGGATTTCCATCGGCGACTCCATCGCCGCCCTCTGGGGCGTGATCGGCGCATTGATGGCCCTGCGTCACCGGGAGATCAATGGCGGAACCGGACAAGTGGTGGACGTGGCGCTGTACGAGGCGATTTTCGCCATGATGGAAAGCATGGTGCCGGAGTTCGACGTGTTCGGTTTCATCCGCGAGCGCACCGGCAATATCATGCCCGGCATCACCCCCTCGTCCATCCACACCAGCGCCGATGGCAAGCACGTGCAGATTGGCGCCAACGGCGATGCGATCTTCAAGCGTTTCATGCAGATCATCGGCCGTGACGACCTGGCCAATGACCCGCAACTGGCCAGCAATGATGGCCGTGACAGCCGGCGCGACGAGCTGTACGGGGTCATCGATCGCTGGGTCAACGCGCTGCCGCTCGATAGCGTTATCGACCAGTTGAACCAGGCCGGGGTGCCGGCCAGTCGGATTTTCAGCGCCGAGGATATGTTCAGCGACCCGCAGTTCCTCGCCCGTGAAATGTTCCTGCAGGCCAAGCTGCCGGACGGCAAGGCGTTCAAGATGCCAGGGATCGTACCGAAGCTCTCCGACAGCCCGGGCACCTGCGAATGGGTCGGGCCGGCACTGGGTGAACACAACGCACAAGTGCTCGGTGAGCTGGGCTACGACCCACAGCAGATCGCCAAACTGCGCGCCGACGGTGCCATTTGAGGCACTGCAGGGAGGCAGTCACTGGAGATCAAACCGTGGGAGCGAGCTTGCTCGCGATGGCGTCAGATTAGCCGCATCGATCTCGACTGGCACTCCGCTATCGCGAGCAGGCTCGCTCCCACAAAAGCTTCCAGCGCCCGACAGAACACACCAAAAACATAAACACCGGGCAAAAAGAAACCCCGAGAAGTGGGGAGACGACTCGGGGTTAAACGTGACCATTCAAGGTCCGTACAACAAGCGACAAGCACCGGAGCACAATGCTCGCTCTTGCTGGTAAAGGGTCTGACTCGTCAAGACGTAGGAAGGTTCCCACAAAAGCCCAGTCAATTCGCCGCGATCATGACCTTGTCGCGCGCCAGATTGCGCAGCGCCGCAATCACACAGGGCTCCAGGCGCCCCTCGGCAATCAGCACATCGCGATGCAGGCCATCGACTACGTCCGTCAACTGACGCTTGTCGGTCAATTGGGCCTGATTGAACGCTCGCTCGACCATGATGACCCCGCTGGCATTCTTCAGCGTCACCCGGCATTCGCCCTTGGCGCCGGAGGGAGTCAGCGAGACCTGATACGGGCTCAAGGCTTCATTCAGCAATAGGCTGATACTTTCCATTCGCTCACCCTTCAATAGTCCGAAACAACTGCATGTGCACAGTAAATGACCGTGGGCCGCAGCAGAAAGTTCGTCAGCGCACCGAACCGGCATGCCTTCAACCTGTTCAACCGAGCATGCGCGTCCAATATGACAGGCAAACAACAGCGTTCTGCGACAACCGTTACGGGGTGACGGCCGGCTCAGCCAGGCCCCTGTCGCAACGGCGCCACCGCCGCCCGACATCGGTCCAGCCGCCCAGAATGCCGCGCAGCTGTCCATCAGCCCCATAGAACGGCACCGACCAATGATAGATTTCCCGCAATCCGCCGCTGAACATCAATTGCCGGTCGACGAATCGAGACTGGCCGGTGCGCAATTGCTCCATCACTTCCCCATGCAGCAGCTCGGCGGTGGCCGGCGGGAATGACGCCGAGTCGGTAAGCCGCGTGCCCCGCAGTTTTTCGAAGCGGGTCGCAAACTGGTCTTCATAGCTTTTGTTGCACATGATCAGGCGCCCTTCCAGATCACAGATGAAAATCGGGTCGGGAATGGCATCCATCAAGGCCCGCTGGAGCATCAACTGGTCCTTGAGGACCGCTTCAGCCTTGAGGCGTTGGTCGATCTGTATCTGCAGGCGGCGGTTCCACAGCAGGGACAAGAGGCCAAACACCACGACCACGGTCACACACCAGTAGCCCCAGCGGGACATCCGCTCCCAGATCGATGGCACCTGGACGGGCGTCGCACCAGCCATCCATTTCGAACGCAGTGCACGCATGTCCTCGGCGGGGAAGGCTTCCAGCGCTTTATTCAAGATATTCAACAGCACGGTCAGGTCCTGGCGCACAGCCAGGTAGTCCGGCTCCCACTTGCCCTCGAGGCCGCTGCCGACCTGCAACTGCCCGGCGGGATAGAGATGCACCCCGGTTTCATTTTCGATGGTGGCATAGGCTTCCCGGCTCTCCACCAGCGCCCGCGCCTCGCCAAAGGTCTTGGTCGTGCGCAATTCGATCGCCGGGTAATCGCGCCTGATTTCCGCCTCCAATGCATGCCGTGCCGGCAGTGCCAGGACCTTGCCTTCGAGCTGCTCGAGCGAATGCAGGGACGATTCCCCGTCACGGCCGACGAATACCCAACCGGAACCACCGAATGCATGGCTGAAACTCAGGAAGTCCCGACGTTCTTCATTCATCGCCAGCAGGGTCGTCATGTCGGCTTCGCCATTCTCCAGCATTGTCAGCAACTCGCCGGGGGAGAACGATTCCCGATGCACGAACTCAAGGCCGGTCATGTGCGCGATGCGCTGGAGAACGTCGTGGTTCAGCCCATTCCACTGCCCCTGTTCGTTCTTGAACAGGTACAACGGAAACTGCATCGTGGCCACGATGACCCGGGGGTTCTCCTTGATCCATTTCAACTCCTGCGCGTCCAGCACCAGCCGTTCGCCAGGGTTGGGCGGTGGCGTTTCGAAAGCCGCCAGCGGCGCCGCGTTGCCTCCCTGCGTCCAGTACATCAGGGCCAGGCCCATTACCCAGCCCAGTGCTGGTTTGCCTTTGATAAAAAACGACATCTGCATTTCCTTCGAGATGACTCGCCCATCCCTCCAAGGGCGAAAACCCGGCCAGTTTGGCATGCAGAAACAAGAAAGCCCGTCAGGAGACGGGCTTCAAAATGTGACAGGTTTACCCGGTCAGAGAGGCTTGCCGCGATTGCCATGCTGGCTGACAAAGGCCTGCACGGCTTTCAAGTCGTTGGGCAACACGGTGCAACGCTCATCTCGCTCAAACAAATCAGAAAGATGCGCAGGCAGTTCGAGCGCTTTTCCTACACCGGCTTTCTCCACCGCTTCCGGGAACTTGACCGGGTGAGCCGTGCCCAGGATCACCATCGGGATGTCCAGGCTGCGACGGCATTCACGAGCCGCCCTGACGCCGATGGCCGTATGCGGGTCGAGCAGTTCGCCGCTCTGCGCGAACACCTCGGCGATGGTTTCGCAGGTCTGCTCATCGTCCACGGCCAGGGAGTCGAACAACTTGCGGGCTTCGGTCCAGCGCTCAGGCTCGACGCTGAAACCGCCGCCCTGGCGAAAGCTGTCCATCAGCCCGGCAATCGCCGCACCGTTGCGACCGTGCAGGTCGAACAGCAGGCGCTCGAAGTTCGACGACACCATGATGTCCATCGAAGGCGACAGCGTGGCGTGCAGGGTTTCCTTGACGTACTGGTTGCCGCTCATGAAGCGGTGCAGGATGTCGTTGCGGTTGGTGGCGACGATCAATTGGTTGATCGGCAGCCCCATGTTGCGCGCCAGGTAACCGGCGAAGATATCGCCGAAGTTGCCGGTCGGCACCGAGAACGATACGGAACGGGCCGGGCCGCCCAATTGCAGGGCCGCGTGGAAGTAATAGACGATCTGGGCCATGATCCGCGCCCAGTTGATCGAGTTCACCGCCACCAGCCGCGTGCCCTTGAGGAAGCTCTGATCGGCGAAGCTGGCCTTGACCATTTCCTGGCAGTCATCGAAGTTGCCTTCGATGGCGATGTTGTGGATGTTGTCGCCGAAAATCGTCGTCATCTGGCGACGCTGCACTTCCGAGACCCGGTTGTGCGGGTGCAGGATGAAAATGTCGACGTTCTCGCAATGCTTGCAGCCTTCGATGGCCGCCGAACCGGTGTCGCCAGAGGTGGCTCCGACGATCACCACGCGCTCGCCACGCTTTTGCAGCACGTAGTCCAGCAGGCGACCGAGCAGTTGCAGGGCGAAGTCCTTGAACGCCAGGGTCGGGCCGTGGAACAGCTCCATGACCCATTCGTTACCGTTGAGCTGGCGCAGCGGTGCGATGGCATTGTGGGAAAAGACCCCATAGGTCTCTTCCAGGATCTTTTTGAAATCGGCGTCCGGGATGCTGCCGGTGACGAACGGGCGCATGACCCGGAACGCCAGCTCGTGGTACGCCAGGCCGGCCCAGGAAGCGATTTCCTCCTGGGTGAAGCGCGGCAGGTTTTCCGGCACGTAGAGACCGCCATCCGTGGCCAGGCCGGCCAGGAGGACATCTTCGAAATTCAGGGCCGGTGCCTGGCCGCGGGTGCTGATATAGCGCATTTTTTGGCAAACCTTCGGTTTGAGCTTCAAGATCAAGCTGCAAGCGTCAAGTCAAAGCGGCTCGGCTTCCACTTGCGGCTTGCAGCTTATAACTTGCCGCTAAATTAATTCAAATGTTCGACGCGGATACGGACCACCGGCCCAACGACCCCCTGGAGCGCTTCCAGCGCCGCAATCGCGTCGTTGATGTTCTGCTCGACCACCCGGTGGGTCAGCAGGATCATCGGCACCAGGCCGTCGTGTTCCTCGACTTCCTTCTGCATGATCGACTCAATGTTGATGCCGCGCTCCGAGAGGATACTCGCCACTTGGGCCAGCACGCCCGGATGGTCCTTGGCCTGGATGCGCAGGTAGTAGGAGCTTTCGCACGCTTCGATCGGAAGAATCGGGTGCGCCGACAGCGAATCCGGCTGGAAGGCCAGGTGCGGCACACGGTTTTCCGGGTCCGAGGTCATGGCGCGAACCACGTCCACCAGATCGGCCACCACCGACGAAGCGGTCGGTTCCATGCCCGCGCCAGCGCCGTAGAACAACGTCGAGCCAGAAGCATCGCCGTTGACCATCACCGCGTTCATCACGCCGTTGACGTTGGCGATCAGGCGGTCGGCCGGGATCAGGGTCGGGTGCACGCGCAGCTCGATGCCGCTGGCGGTGCTGCGCGCCACGCCCAGGTGCTTGATGCGGTAGCCCAAGGCTTCGGCGTAGTTCACGTCAGCGGTGGTCAGCTTGGTGATGCCTTCGGTGTAGGCCTTGTCGAACTGCAATGGAATGCCGAACGCAATGGACGCCAGGATCGTCAGCTTGTGCGCCGCATCGATGCCTTCCACGTCGAACGTCGGATCGGCCTCGGCGTAACCCAGGGCCTGGGCTTCGGCGAGCACGTCTTCGAAGGTGCGCCCTTTCTCGCGCATCTCGGTGAGGATGAAGTTACCGGTGCCGTTGATGATCCCCGCGACCCAGTTGATGCGGTTGGCCGACAGGCCTTCGCGGATCGCCTTGATCACCGGGATACCACCGGCCACGGCGGCTTCGAATGCCACGATCACGCCTTTCTCGCGGGCCTTGGCGAAAATCTCATTACCGTGAACAGCGATAAGCGCCTTGTTCGCGGTGACCACATGCTTGCCATTCTCGATGGCCTTGAGTACCAGCTCGCGGGCAACGGTATAGCCGCCCAACAGCTCTATGACGATGTCGATCTCAGGGTTCGTGGCCACTTCGAAGACATCGTTGGTAATCGCAATACCGGTCGTCTGGAACTGAGGCTTTGGCGTGCGCATGGCAATTTGTGCCACTTCGATCCCACGCCCGGCACGACGAGAAATTTCCTCGGCGTTGCGCTGAAGTACGTTGAAGGTGCCGCCACCGACGGTACCTAACCCACAGATGCCTACTTTGACCGGATTCACTCTTGACTCCCCATGAAACGGCCGACGCAAGGTCGGCCGTGAAATACAGCCGCGCAGCAACGCGGCTCTGTGTTTAACGGCCCGACGAATGTGTTCGCCGAGCCGTGATCTTCAAAAGCGGACCGCCCATGTTCATTTCGCGCCCAAGGCCAGTTTGGCCACTTGTGGCGCCGGCTGGTAGCCCGGAATTACCTGACCATCGGCCAAAACAATCGCCGGCGTACCGTTCACGCCTATTGACTGTCCAAGCGCAAACTGCTTGGAAACAGGATTCTCGCACTTGGCGGCCTTGATTTCCTTGCCGTCGACCATCTTGTCCATGGCCGCTTTCTTGTCCTTGGAGCACCAGACCGCCTGCAACTGCTCATCGCCCGGCGAGCCCAGGCCCTGGCGCGGGAACGCCACATAGCGCACTTCGATACCGCGCTTGTTCAGCTCCGGCACTTCGGCGTGCAGCTTGTGGCAATACGGACAGGTGGTGTCGGTGAACACGGTGATGTGGGACTTGGTTTCGCCGATCGCCGGGTAAACCACGGTTTCAGCGACCGGAATGCCGTTGATCAATTTGGAAATGCCCTGGCGCTCGGTCATCTCGGTGAGATTGACCGGTTTGCCGTCCTTGAGCTCGAACAGGTTGCCCTGGACGATGTACTGGCCGTCGGCGCTGGCGTACAGCACGCGGCTGCCCTTGAGCTTGACCTCATACAGGCCGGCCATGGGGCTGGCCGAGATGGCTTCGATCGGCACTTCGAGCTGGAGGTTTTCCAGGCTTTTGCGGATAGCCTTGTCAGCCGCGTCGTCGGCGACGGCGAAAGTACTGGCCAACGCAATGGCGGCGGCGGTGAACATCTGGATCAAACGCATGGGGACTCCTGAGGCGAACAAATGAGACGGGAAACGCCGACCCGCAGATTCGGGTTCCAACCGCCCACTGTGCAAACCGGCAAAGCCTACCACATAAGGCTGGCGTGGCCGAATGCCGCTGACGCACGACGTTTTGTAAGCACACACAGGATTGACATCGGCTGACACGCCGTCATCGCGAGCGAGCTCGCTCCCACAGGGATTTGTGGTGGACACGCCATTGCGGTCCGGCACCGCTCCAAAATGTGGGAGCGAGCTTGCTCGCGATGGCGTCAGCATTGACAACATCGCGGCAGATGTCAGCCACGAGGGTGGTGTTTGGCATGCAAGTCCTGCAACCGCGCCCGGGCGACGTGGGTGTAGATCTGGGTGGTGGACAGGTCGCTATGGCCGAGCAGCATCTGCACCACCCGCAAGTCGGCACCGTGATTGAGCAGGTGTGTGGCGAAGGCATGGCGCAAGGTGTGGGGCGAAAGGGATTTATTGATCCCGGCCACCTTGGCCTGGTGCTTGATGCGGTGCCAGAACGTCTGGCGAGTCATCTGCTCGCCGCGCAGGCTGGGGAACAGCACATCGCTGGGGCGCCCTCCCAGCAATTCATGACGGGCATCGCGCATGTAACGCTCGACCCAGACAATCGCTTCCTCGCCCATCGGCACCAGGCGCTCCTTGCTGCCCTTGCCCATCACCCGCAGCACGCCCTGGCGCAGGTTGACCTGCTCCAGCGTCAAGCTGATCAACTCGGTGACGCGCAAGCCACAGGCATACAGGACTTCCAGCATGGCCCGGTCGCGCTGACCGATGGCCTCGCTGAGATCGGGTGCCGCCAGCAGCGCTTCCACATCGGCTTCCGACAGGGACTTGGGCAGCGGACGCCCCAGTTGCGGCATTTCCACACGCAAGGTCGGGTCTACCGCGATCAGCTTTTCCCGCAGCAAATAGCGATAAAACCCACGCAGACCGGAGAGAAACCGCGCGGTCGAGCGGGGTTTGTAGTTCTGCTCCAGGCGCCACGCCAAGTGATCGAGGATCAACTCCCGGCCGGCATTGACCAGTTCCAGGTGATTTTCCTGCAACCAGCCGTTGAACAACGCCAGGTCGCTGCGGTAGGCATCGCGGGTGTTATCGGACAGGCCCTTCTCCAGCCACAGGGCGTCGAGAAACTGGTCTATCAGCGGATGATCGATGGCTGGCATAAGAACTCTTGAAGGATGTGGGCACACACGGCATCGAAATGGAAAATGAAGCTATGCAGGGTGCTCAAAGCGCAAATCGCAGGCAACAAAAAAGCAGCCCGCAGGCTGCTTTTTTTGCATCGGAAGCTGGACTTAAGCCAGTTTTTCCTTGATGCGAGCTGCTTTACCCGACAGGTCACGCAGGTAGTACAGCTTGGCTTTACGTACGTCACCGCGACGCTTGACAGCCATGCTGTCGATTTGCGGGCTGTAGGTCTGGAAAGTACGCTCTACGCCAACACCGTTGGAGATTTTACGAACGGTGAATGCACTGTTCACGCCACGGTTACGCTTGGCGATAACGACGCCTTCGAACGCTTGCAGACGGGAACGGTCGCCTTCCTTCACTTTCACCTGAACGACAATGGTGTCGCCTGGGGCAAAGGTAGGGATTTCTTTGGTCATCTGCTCTGCTTCGAGTGCAAGGATGATTTTGTTAGTCATGCTGTGCTCCTAAGGCGAGTCGTCGGACTCACCATCGATACGTTGTTAACTATCGTCCCGCTCGCGGATGTATTCCTCGAGCAGCTTCTTCTCTTCTCCAGAAAGCGAGCGGCTTTCCAGAAGATCGGCGCGTCGTTCGTAGGTCCGACCAAGGGACTGCTGCAAACGCCAACGCCGGATGTGCGCGTGGTTGCCACTTAGCAACACGTCGGGAACACGCTGATCCGCATACACCTCCGGTCGGGTGTAGTGCGGGCAATCCAGCAGACCATCCGTAAAGGAATCTTCCTCAGCGGAATCCGCATGCCCTAAAGCTCCAGGCAGCAGTCGTGTAACCGCATCGATCAGGACCATCGCCGGCAGCTCGCCGCCAGACAGTACATAGTCGCCAATCGACCACTCTTCATCGACATGAGCTTCAATGAAACGCTCGTCAATGCCTTCATAACGGCCGGCAATCAGGATCAATGCATCCGAATTCGCCAACTCGCGTACCGCCGACTGAGTCAGCTGGCGGCCTTGGGGCGACAGGTAGATCACCTTCGCACCCTCCCCGGCTGCCGTCCTGGCCTGAACCAGCGCATCTTCCAGGGGCTTGATCTTCATCACCATGCCCGGACCACCGCCAAACGGGCGATCGTCCACAGTGTGATGCCGATCCGTGGTGTAGTCCCGCGGATTCCAACAGGTGAGCTGCAACAGCTCCTGTTTCACCGCGCGGCTGGTTATGCCGTACTCGCTGATGGCGGAAAACATCTCGGGAAACAATGTAATGACTTCAACGCGCAAATTAGCCACGTTTAGAAATCCGCATCCCATTCCACCCTCATCTCGCCTGCGGCAAGGTCGACGGCCAACACGCATTGCTCGGTATAGGGCAACAGGCGTTCGCGATCATCCAGGCTGCCGACGCAAGGCTTGACCACCATGACATCGTTCGAACCGGTCTCGAGCAGGTGATCGATTTTCCCGAGCAATTGCCCGAGGTGGTCGATGACCTTCAGACCCACCAGCTGGTACCAGTAGTACTCGCCGTCGGTCAGTTCAGGGAACAGGTTGCGCGGCACGCAGATCTCATAACCGGCCAGAAGACGAGCTTCTTCACGATCATCGAGACCCTTGAGCTTCGCGACCAGGAACTTGTCGTTCCCGCGTCCGCTGACCAGCTCCACCTGTTTCACGCTACCTTCGCGCTTGAGCGTCCAGGTTTTGTAGTCCAACAGGTTCTTGATCGGATCAGTAAAGGAATACACCTTCACTTCGCCGCGAACGCCATGTACTGAATAGATCTTGCCGACAACGATCAAATCATCAGCATCTTTTGGCGTCGCGTTCATATTGCTCAGGCCGCAGCCTTAGCCGATTCCTTCAACAACTGAGCAACGCGCTCAGAAGGTTGTGCACCAACGCTCAGCCAGTAGGCTACGCGCTCTTGGTTCACGGACAGACGAACTTCCTGACCACGGGCAACAGGGTTGAAGAAACCAACCTGCTCCTTGTGGGAACCGTCACGCGGGTTGCGGCTGTCGGTTACGGTCAGGTGGTAAAACGGGCGCTTTTTGGAGCCGCCAAGGGCAAGACGGATTGTTAGCATGTGAACATCGTTCCTGTAGTCGGTGCTGCAAATCTAAATGCACAGCGGGCATAGGTGCCCGAAAGGCCGCATATTCTAAGGAATATCCGGACTTTTGCAAATGTCTTTTTCCGGCGCCATGCGCCATGCGATCAAGATTTGCCATAGAGCCGTCATGAAAAACGGCAGGTCAGCTCCCGCATAGCACGGGTTTGCTGGAGATCCCCGCATCCGTGCGGGGCAACGTCGGCATGACAGCCGGCGCAGATTCTTTACATTTTCGGCATGCCGCCGCCGGGCAACATACCGCCCATGCCGCGCATCATCTTGGCCATCCCGCCCTTGGCGGAGAATTTCTTCATCATCTTCTGCATCTGCTTGTGTTGCTTGATCAAGCGACCGATGTCCTGCACCTGGGTGCCGGAACCCATGGCGATGCGGCGCTTGCGCGAACCGCTGATCAGCTCAGGGTCGCGGCGCTCGGCCGGGGTCATGGAGTTGATGATGGCTTCCATCTGCTTGAACTGCTTTTCAGCCGCGCCCTGGGCATTGCCCATCTGCGCCAGGTTCACGCCACCGATGTTCGGCAGTTTGTCCATGAGCCCGCCAAGGCCGCCCATGTTCTTCATTTGTTGCAGCTGGTCGCGGAAGTCTTCGAGGTCGAAGCCCTTGCCCTTCTTCAGCTTCTTGGCCAGTTTGTCGGCCTTGTCCTTGTCGAGGGTCTGCTCGGCCTGCTCGATCAGGCTGAGCACGTCGCCCATGCCCAGGATGCGCGAGGCGATACGCTCGGGGTGGAACGGCTCGAGCGCTTCGCTCTTCTCGCCCATGCCGATGAACTTGATCGGTTTGCCCGTGATGGCCCGTACCGACAGCGCGGCACCGCCACGGGCGTCACCGTCGACCTTGGTCAGGATCACGCCGGTCAGCGGCAGCGCATCACCGAACGCCTTGGCGGTGTTGGCCGCGTCCTGGCCGGTCATGGCGTCGACCACGAACAGGGTTTCCACCGGGTTGATCGCGGCATGCAGCGCCTTGATCTCACCCATCATCTCTTCATCGATATGCAGGCGACCGGCGGTATCGACGATGACCACGTCGATGAACTTGAGCTTCGCTTCCTTAATAGCCGCCTGGGCGATGTCCACCGGCTTCTGGCTCAGGTCGGACGGGAAAAACGTCACGCCGATGTCGTTGGCCAGGGTTTCCAGCTGCTTGATCGCCGCCGGACGGTAGATGTCCGCCGACACCACCATCACCGACTTCTTCTTGCGCTCTTTAAGGAAACGCGCCAGCTTGCCGGCTGTCGTGGTCTTGCCCGCGCCCTGCAGACCGGCCATCAGCACCACCGCTGGCGGTACGGCGGCGAGGTTCAGGTCTTCGTTGGCGGCGCCCATCAGGCTTTCGAGCTCGGCCTGGACGATCTTCACGAACGCCTGGCCCGGCGTCAGGCTGCGCGACACTTCGGTGCCGACGGCGCGTTCCTTGACCGAATTGACGAAGTCCTTGACCACCGGCAGGGCGACGTCGGCTTCGAGCAACGCCATGCGCACTTCGCGCAGGGTGTCTTTGATGTTGTCTTCGGTCAGCTTCGCCTTGCCGGTGACATGGCGCAGCGTCTGCGAGAGACGGTCGGTTAGGTTTTCAAACATGCGCGATCCTTTCAGGCCCAGATGAGACCGGGATAATGGCGGCCCAGACCGTGAAAAATGTGCTCGGCGAGCCTGCGGCGTGGGCAGGTCGCGGATTATAGCGAAGAAGCGTGCGGCGTACACCTGCTGTGGTCTTTCGTGTGAAGGGGGTTCTATGCCAAACTCAGCGCCTTTCGGGCTTGCCTAACAGGATTTATGCTCCCCTTGTCACCCAGCTTGCTTGCCACCCTCGCCGCCGCTTGCCTTTATGCCGCTGCGACCTTCTATCAAGGCACCCGCCTGGCCACCGGTGCCAAGGCGAACAAACGCCTGCTGGTCACGCTTGGCGTGCTGGCGGTGCTCGGCCACGCGGCCAGCCTTTATACCCACCTGATGACGCCGATCGGCCTGGGCCTGGATTTCTTCAACGCCGCCAGCCTGATCGCCGTCGCCGTGATCGCCCTGACGTTGCTGGCCTGCTCGCGCATCCCGGTGGAAAACCTGCTGGTGCTGCTGTTCCCACTGGGGCTGGCCACGGTGTTGCTGGCGCAGTTCGCGCCGTCGGGCACCGTGCAGATCATCGACGAAGAGCCGGGCATCCTCGCCCACATCCTGTTGTCGATCCTCGCCTACGGCCTGTTCACCATCGCCGTGTTCCAGGCCCTGTTGCTGCTGGTGCAGGATCACCAGCTCAAGAACAAGCACCCCTCCGGGCTGATCCGCAACTTCCCGCCGCTGCAAACCATGGAAAGCCTGTTGTTCGGTTTCCTCTGGGCCGGCTGGAGCCTGCTGTCGCTGTCATTGATCTCCGGCTGGTTGTTCGTCGAGAACCTGTTCGCCCAGCACCTGGTGCACAAGACCCTGCTGGCCTGCCTGGCGTGGGTGGTCTTCAGCGTGCTGCTGTGGGGCCGCAACCGCCTCGGCTGGCGTGGGCACAAAGCGATTCGCTGGACCCTGGCCGGTTTCTGCCTGCTGATGCTGGCGTACTTCGGCAGCAAGCTGGTCCGTGAATACATCCTGCATATCTGACGGACGGCCCTGATGGATACGTTGCCCGTAGCGCCGTTGTTCGCCGTGCTGGTGGTGCTGATCCTCTGGTCGGCCCTGTTCACCGCCATCGAAGCCGCCCAGCAATATCTGCTGGCCCAGCGCACGGCTTCGCGCGCCAGTGACAAACCACTGGCGACACTGACCTTCCCGCTGCCCAGCCTGATCCTGTGCAACACCCTCTGCCGCGCCCTGGCCGTGGTCATCGGCACCTTGCTGGCGATTTTTATCTGGCTGGAAAACGGCCCCTGGGTCGCCTGGCTCGGCACCAGCGCCGCCCTGCTGGTGTTCGCCGATTACCTGCCGCGCACCCTGGCCAGCCGCCAGCCCGACGCGGTGCTGGCACTGGGTAATACCCTGCTGGGCATACCGTTGAAGATCCTCTATCCATTTGCCTGGCTGTTGAATGGCGCCAGCCAGTTGTTGCTGCGTCCATTTGCCCGCAAGCCCGGCATGGTGCAGCAGAGCGACGACGAAATGCCCGCGCCACCGCGCAGCGAGCAGGAGTCAGAGCAGGGCAGCGGCCGGCTGCATCCGATTTCCGGCATCCACGCCCTGGACAACATCACCGTCAACGATATCCTCGTGCCCCGCAGCGAGGTCGATGGGATCAACCTCGACGACCCCATCGGCGAGATCATCGAACAGTTGCGCCTGAACCGACGGACACGCCTGCCGGTGTTCCACAGCGATATCAACCAGGTCGAAGCGGTGCTCAACACCCGACAGATCCGCCACCTGCTGGCGGACGCGAGCCTGACCAAGGAAGCGCTGCTGGCCGCCTCCCATGAACCCTACTTCGTGCCCGAAAGCACCCCCTTGCAGCTGCAACTGCTGAATTTCCACAAGCAGCAGCGGCGCCTGGGCATGGTGGTGGACGAATACGGCGAAGTACTGGGCATCGTCACCCTGGAAGACATCCTCGAAGAAATCGTCGGCGAATTCGAGAGCCAGCACAGCCTCGACAACCCCCACGTCCATCCCCAGCCCGATGGCCGCCTGATGATCGATGGCGCGGCGTCGATCCGCGAATTGAACAGGACCCTGGGCTGGCATCTGCCTTGCGACGGTCCCAAGACCCTCAACGGGCTGGTGACCGAAGCCCTGGAAACCATCCCCGAAAGCCCGGTCTGTCTGAAAATCGGGCGTTATCGGTTGGAAATCATCGAGACCGTGGACAACCGCGTCAGCCAGGTGCTGGCGTGGCATAACAGTTCGGTGCCCACGGCGCTCTAAACCCCTTTGTGGCGAGGGAGCTTGCTCCCGCTAGGTTGCGTGTAGGAGCTGCCGAAGGCTGCGATCTTTTGATCTTTCACTTGAGACTCAAGTGTTTGGGGAAAGATCGCAGCCTCGTTGCACTCGACAGCTCCTACATAGCTCCTACGTGCGCCAGCTCCCTCGCCACGGGTTCCGCGCAAGCGCCACTAATGTGTGCGAACTCTCTTGTTGATTCGTTAGCCCCCTTCCTATACTCAACCCGCTTACCCAGCCCCGCCCGAACCCCGTGCCTACCCCGCACCCGACCGGTTCCGGCCAGACCATCGGCAAAATCCGCATCAGCCCTGGGACTGTTCCTACCCGAAACAGCGACGGGATACCCGCCCACATCCCTGGGTGTTCAACCATAATAATTCGCTCCAACGGAGCACATGACTGTCAGGGATAACCGCATGACGACTGCTACCTGCAACGAGGCTGTGCCTGCCCAGCCGACCAACTCGGCCACTCGCGTGGCGACCGCGAGTTTCATCGGCACCGCCATCGAGTTCTACGACTTCTACGTCTATGCCACGGCGGCTGCCCTGGTGATCGGGCCGGTGTTCTTCCCACAAACCTCAGGCACGGCACAGATGCTGTCGTCCTTCCTGACGTTCGGCATCGCCTTCCTCGCCCGTCCGCTGGGTTCTGCGCTGTTCGGCCATTTCGGCGACCGGATCGGGCGCAAGTCGACGCTGGTGGCCTCCCTGCTGCTGATGGGCGTGTGCACCACGCTCATTGGCGTGCTGCCCGGCTACGCCAGCATTGGCGCCTGGGCGCCGATCCTGCTGTGCCTGCTGCGTTTCGGCCAGGGCCTGGGGTTGGGGGGTGAATGGGGCGGAGCGGCACTGCTGGCCACCGAGAACGCCCCCAAGGGCAAGCGCGCCTGGTTCGGCATGTTTCCCCAACTGGGGCCCTCCATCGGCTTCCTGGCGGCCAACGGGCTGTTCCTGACCCTGGCCATGAGCCTGGATGACGAGCAGTTCCGCGCCTGGGGCTGGCGGATTCCGTTCCTGCTCAGTGCCGTGCTGGTGATCGTCGGCCTCTATGTGCGGCTCAAGCTCCATGAAACCCCGGTGTTCGCCAATGCCATGGCCCGCCAGGAGCGGGTCAAGGTGCCATTGGTCGAGCTGTTCAGCCAATACTGGGCACCGACCTTGCTGGGCGCCGCGGCGATGGTGGTGTGTTACGCGCTGTTCTACATCTCGACGGTGTTTTCCCTGAGCTACGGCGTGTCCACCCTGGGCTACAGCCGCGAGACATTCCTGGGCCTGCTGTGCTTTGCCGTACTGTTCATGGCCGCCGCTACGCCGTTGTCCGCCTGGGCCAGCGACCGCTACGGGCGCAAACCGATCTTGATCATCGGTGGCCTGCTGGCGATTGCCTCGGGTTTCCTCATGGAACCGTTGCTGACCCACGGCTCGACCGGCGGCGTGGCGCTGTTCCTGTGCATCGAGCTGTTCCTGATGGGCGTGACCTTCGCCCCCATGGGCGCCTTGCTGCCGGAACTGTTCCCGACCCACGTGCGCTATACCGGCGCCTCGGCGGCCTACAACCTGGGCGGTATCGTCGGTGCCTCGGCCGCACCGTTCTTCGCCCAGAAACTGGTGGCGATGGGCGGCCTGAGTTATGTCGGAGGCTATGTTTCAGCGGCCGCGCTGCTCAGCGTCATCGCCGTGCTGTGCCTGAAGGAAACGCGCCACAACGACTTGAACCGGGTCGCCTGACGCGCCTCCCGTAGGAGCTGCCGCAGGCTGCGATCTTTTGGTCTTTCACTTGAGACTCAAGCAAGCGTCAGAGGAAAGATCGCAGCCTCGCTTCGCTCGGCAGTTCCTACGGGGTAAAACCGGCCAATGAAATAACCGTTAACAATCGCCCACCATTGAAACCACCCCCCACCTGCCCCATCTAAGACCCATACCCCATTGCGCAGGTGCCCCATGAGCGACCAGCACTCTACTGAAGCCACTAACGACTACGCTGATTCCGAACACATCGAACACACGTCCTCCGGCACCGGCCTGGCGCTGCCCGGCCAGAACCTGCCGGACAAGGTCTACATCATCCCCATTCACAATCGCCCCTTCTTCCCGGCCCAGGTGTTGCCGGTCATCGTCAACGAAGAACCGTGGGCCGAGACCCTGGAACTGGTGGCCAAGTCCGATCACCACTCCCTGGCCCTGTTCTTCATGGACACGCCCCAGGAAGACCCGCGCCATTTCGATACTTCGAAACTGCCGCTGTACGGCACGCTGGTGAAGGTCCATCACGCCAGCCGGGAAGGCGGCAAGCTGCAATTCGTCGCCCAAGGCCTGACCCGCGTGCGCATCCGCACCTGGCTCAAGCACCATCGCCCACCGTACCTGGTGGAAGTCGAATACCCGCACCAGCCGAGCGAGCCAACCGACGAGGTCAAGGCTTACGGCATGGCGCTGATCAACGCGATCAAGGAACTACTGCCCCTCAATCCGCTGTACAGCGAAGAGCTGAAGAACTACCTCAACCGCTTCAGCCCCAACGACCCTTCGCCGCTGACCGACTTCGCCGCCGCGCTCACCTCCGCCACCGGCAATGAGCTGCAGGAAGTGCTCGACTGCGTGCCCATGCTCAAGCGCATGGAAAAAGTGCTGCCGATGCTGCGCAAGGAAGTCGAAGTGGCGCGGTTGCAGAAAGAGATTTCCGCCGAGGTCAACAACAAGATCGGCGAACACCAGCGCCAGTTCTTCCTCAAGGAGCAGCTCAAGGTCATCCAGCAGGAACTGGGGCTGACCAAGGATGACCGCAGCGCCGACATCGAACAATTCGAGCAGCGGCTGGAAGGCAAAGTGCTGTCGGCCCAGGCGCAGAAGCGTATCGAAGAGGAGATGAACAAACTCTCGATCCTGGAAACCGGCTCGCCGGAATACGCCGTCACGCGCAATTACCTGGATTGGGCGACCTCGGTGCCGTGGGGCGTGTATGGCCAGGACAAACTCGACCTCAAGCATGCACGCAAGGTGCTCGACCAGCACCACGCCGGCCTGGACGACATCAAGGACCGCATCCTCGAATTCCTCGCCGTCGGCGCCTACAAAGGTGAGATCAGCGGCTCCATCGTGCTGCTGGTGGGCCCGCCGGGCGTGGGCAAGACCAGCGTCGGCAAGTCCATCGCCGAATCCCTGGGCCGGCCTTTCTACCGCTTCAGCGTCGGCGGCATGCGCGATGAAGCCGAGATCAAGGGCCATCGACGCACCTACATCGGTGCCCAGCCGGGCAAGCTGGTGCAGGCGCTCAAGGATGTCGAAGTGATGAACCCGGTGATCATGCTCGACGAAATCGACAAGATGGGCCAGAGCTACCAGGGCGACCCGGCCTCGGCCTTGCTGGAGACCCTCGACCCGGAACAGAACGTCGAATTCCTCGACCACTACCTGGACCTGCGCCTGGACCTGTCGAAAGTGCTCTTCGTGTGCACCGCCAACACCCTGGACTCGATTCCTGGCCCGCTGCTGGACCGGATGGAAGTGATCCGCCTGTCGGGCTACATCACCGAAGAAAAAGTCGCCATCGCCAAGCGCCACCTGTGGCCCAAGCAACTGGCCAAGGCCGGTGTGTCCAAGGGTAGCCTGAGCATCAACGACAGCGCCCTCAAGGCCCTGATCGACGGTTACGCCCGTGAGGCCGGGGTGCGACAGCTGGAGAAACAGCTGGGCAAACTGGTGCGCAAGGCGGTGATGAAGCTGATCGACGACCCGAAAGCGGTGATCAAGCTCGGGCCGAAGGACCTTGAGGCCTCCCTGGGCAAACCGGTGTTCCGCAACGAGCAGGTGTTGTCCGGCATCGGCGTGATTACCGGCCTGGCCTGGACCAGCATGGGCGGCGCGACCTTGCCGATCGAAGCGACGCGCATCCACACCCTCAATCGCGGCTTCAAGCTGACCGGGCAACTGGGAGAGGTGATGAAGGAGTCGGCGGAGATCGCCCACAGCTACGTCAGTTCGCACCTGAAGCAATTCGGCGGCGATCCGAAGTTCTTTGACGAGGCCTTCGTTCACCTGCACGTACCGGAAGGCGCCACACCCAAGGACGGCCCGAGCGCCGGCGTGACCATGGCCAGTGCCTTGCTGTCCCTGGCCCGCAACCAGCCGCCGAAAAAAGGCGTGGCCATGACCGGCGAACTGACCCTCACCGGGCACGTCTTGCCGATTGGCGGCGTACGCGAGAAGGTCATCGCGGCGCGCCGGCAGAAAATCAACGAACTGATCCTGCCGGAAGCCAACCGGGGCAACTTCGAAGAATTGCCGGACTACCTCAAGGAAGGGGTGACGGTGCACTTTGCCAAGCGGTTTGCGGATGTGGCGAAGGTGTTGTTCTGAGGGTTTTGTAGCGGCTGTGCCGGCCTGATCGCGAGCAAGCTCGCTCCCACAGGGTTTGGTGTGGATCACAAATGCTGTGAACACCACAAATCCCCTGTGGGAGCGAGCTTGCTCGCGATGGCGCCATCAGCAACAACACATCCCCACCTGACACACCCAGTAGCATCTTCGGTTATGCTCGCCGTTCGTCGTGAATGCCGGAGCCTTTGCCCATATGTCCCTCACTCGCCTGCTCGCCCCCCTCAGCCTTGCCCTGCTGAGCGCCTGCGCCACGCAAACCAGCAACAACGTGACCGTGGAAAAACTGAGCCAGTGCCCCATAAGGCTCAATAACGGACAGAACCTGATCCTGAGCCTGCCCAGCAACCCCAGCACCGGTTATCGCTGGGCGATCCAGGATTCGGCCGGTGGCGTGTTGAAGGGCTTGGGGCCGGAGGTTTATCGCAATCCAGAAGACGCCGGCATCGTTGGCGCCGCGGGGGTCTCGACCTGGCGCTTCCAGGCGTTCAGCGCCGGCACCGGGCGCTTGCGCCTGACTTATCAACAGCCTTGGGCGCCGGAAGTGCCGCCCGTGGAAACCTTTGACTGCGCTATCGCGGTGAACTGACCGTGGGTTGGCTGATCCTCGCACTGATGGGTGCGGCCACCTACCTGTACGGCCTGGCCATGCATGCCACGCTGCTGTGCCTGCTGGTCAAGCCCATGCCGGTGCTGGCCCTGCTCGGCTGGCTGCACGATGCGCCGCCCAGCGAATATCGGCGCTGGATCAGCCTCGGGCTGATTTTCTCACTGGTGGGCGATGTGGTGCTGGCTTGGCCGGGAGACCTGTTCGTGTTCGGCCTTGGTGCGTTTCTGCTGGCGCACCTGGCCTACCTGAAAGCCTACCTCAGCGACTGCCGCCGACCAGCGCTGCTGCCCTTGGCCCTGGCCTTGGGCATCGGCGCGGCGCTCCTGGCAATCCTGGTGTCGAGCGGTCTCGGGCCGTTGCTGGTGCCGGTGGTGATCTACGGCCTGGTCATCAGCGCCATGCTCTGGCGAGCGCTGGCACGACTGGGCACCGACGTGCCCAAGCGTTCGGCGTGGCTGGCCGCTGCCGGGGCGCTGGCGTTTGTGTTTTCCGACAGCCTCATCGGCATCAACCGGTTCGTGCAACCCTTCCATGCCGCGCCTTACCTGATCATCGTCAGTTATTGGCTGGGCCAATGGGGCATTACCGCGTCGGCGTTCGCCCAAAAGCCACACTGAGCCAAATAATGTGGGAGCGAGCTTGCTCGCGATAGCGGTCTGTCAGTCAACATTATGGCCGGCTGAACCATCGCCATCGCGAGCAAGCTCGCTCCCACTGGTTTTTTGGTTAAAATGCCGGCCTTTTCACCACCCATGCCGCTGGAACCGCCGTGAGCAAAGACCCTGATCGCCTATTCGCCCAACCCCTGGCCCAAGTGCCGGACTTCGCCTTCAACGAGGACGTGGTGCGGGTGTTTCCGGACATGATCAAGCGTTCGGTGCCGGGTTACCCGACCATCGTCGAAAACCTCGGCGTGCTCGCCGCGCAATTCGCCCAGCCGGGCAGCGTGCTCTACGATCTCGGCTCGTCCCTGGGCGCGGTGACCCAGGCCCTGCGCCGCCATGTGCGCACCGACGGTTGCCGGGTGATCGCGGTGGATAACTCGACGGCCATGGTCGAGCGCTGCCGTGAATACCTCAACGGCCAGGACTCGATGTTCCAGGAGCTGCTGCCGGTGGAAGTGATCGAAGGCGACATCCTCGCCCTGACGTTCCAGCCAGCCTCAGTAGTGGCACTGAATTTCACCCTGCAATTCATCGCGCCGGACCAGCGCACCGCCCTGTTGAGCCGCATCCGCCAGTCCCTGCTGCCGGGTGGCGCCCTGATCCTGTCGGAAAAACTGCGTTTCAACGATGCAGAGGAACACGCCCTGCTCACCGACCTGCACGTGGCGTTCAAGCGCGCCAACGGCTACAGCGAGCTGGAGATTGCCCAGAAACGCAGCGCCATCGAAAACGTCATGAAGCCCGACAGCCTCGAAGAGCACCGCGAGCGCCTCTTGGCGGCCGGCTTCTCGAAAGTCGTGCCATGGTTCCAGTGTCTTAACTTCGCCTCGTTGATTGCCCTGCCATGATCGATTTGTCCCCCCTCGCCCGCCATCTGGCCGGCACGCCCCTGGCCGATTGGGCCGCGACGCTGCAGACGCAACTCGACAGCAAAATGGAAAAGGGCCACGGCGACCTGGAACGTTGGCAAAGCGCCCTCGATGCACTGCCGGTTTTGCAACCCACCACCGTCGACCTGCTGAACGGCCTGACGCTCGACACCGATTGTTCCGATGAAGCCCGTGGGCAAATGCGTACCGCGTTGATGGGCCTGTCACCCTGGCGCAAAGGGCCTTTCGACCTGTTCGGCGTGCACGTGGACACCGAATGGCGCTCGGACTGGAAGTGGTCGCGGGTGGCTCCGCACCTGGATCTTGCGGGCAAGCGCATCCTCGATGTGGGCTGCGGCAACGGCTACTACATGTGGCGCATGCTCGGCGCCGGGGCGGACACGGTGATCGGCGTCGACCCCAACTGGCTGTTCTTCTGCCAGTTCCAGGCGGTACAACGCTACCTGTCGCAGCCCAACGCCTGGCATCTGCCATTCCCCTTCGAGGCCCTGCCAGCGGAACTGGAAGGCTTCGACACGGTGTTTTCCATGGGCGTGTTCTACCATCGCCGCTCGCCGATCGAACACTTGCTCGCCCTGAAGGATTGCCTGGTCAAGGGCGGCGAACTGGTGCTGGAAACCCTGGTGATCGAAGGCGACGAACACCAGGTGCTGGTGCCCGAGGACCGCTACGCGCAGATGCGCAACGTGTGGTTCCTGCCATCGGTCCCGGCCCTGGAACGCTGGCTGCGCCGCGCGGGGTTCAGGGACGTGCGTTGCGTGGACGTGAGCCTGACGACCGTGGAAGAACAGCGCAGCACCGAGTGGATGAAGTATCAGTCATTGAGTGATTTCCTCGACCCTGCCGACCACAGCAAGACCATCGAAGGGCTGCCGGCACCGATGCGGGCGGTGATTGTGGCGCGTAAATAATTAGCCCACACACCACAACCCCTGTGGGAGCGAGCTTGCTCGCGATGACGGACGGTCATCAGTTAAGACAGATGTTGACTCACCCACCGCTATCGCGAGCAAGCTCGCTCCCACAAGGGCTCGGTGTTCAGTCCGGGGCTTTGGCTCTTCGGGCCTTGAAGAACTCACTCAGCACCGTACTGCACTCCTCGGCCAACACCCCGCCCTCGAACATCACCCGATGGTTCAGGAAATCCTGGCTGAAAAACTGCCCCTGGCTCTGCACGATGCCAGCCTTGGGCTCCAGGGCGCCGTAGACGACCCGGGCGATGCGCGAGTGGACGATGAGGCCGGCGCACATGCTGCATGGCTCCAGCGTCACATACAGGGTGCTGCCGGGCAGACGATAATTGCTCACTGCCTGGGCAGCGGCGCGGATGGCGACCATTTCCGCATGGGCGCTGGGATCGTGGCCGCTGATCGGGCAGTTGAAGCCGCGCCCGATGATCTCGCCGTCCTGCACCAGCACCGCGCCCACCGGCACTTCGCCCAGGGCGGCGCCTTGGGCGGCAAGGGCCAGGGCTTCGCGCATGAAGTCCTGGTCGCGGCTACGGTCGATGATTCTGGCGGGGCGAATCTGGCGCATCACGCCACCTCGATGGCGGCCATCAGGCCGGTTTCCATGTGGTCGATCACATGGCAGTGGAACATCCACACCCCTGGATTATCCGCCACCAGCGCCACCTGCGCCCGTTCGTTCTTGCCCAGCAAGTAAGTGTCAGTGAAATACGGCACGACCTTGTGCCGGTTCGACGCGATCACCTTGAAGCTCATGCCGTGCAAATGGATCGGATGCTGGTACTGGGTCATGTTCTTCAATTCGAAAATGTAGCTCTGGCCTTTCTTCAGCGTGGCGATCGGCCGGTCGGCGCAGGTCTTGTCGGTGATGTCCCAGGCCTTGCCGTTGATCTGCCACAGGCTCGGCGGCTTGCCATTGTCGACATTGACCGACACCGAGCCGACCCATTCGAAATTGAAGTTGAGCTTCTCGGCATTGGCCAGGTCCGGCTCGGACACCGGGTTGGCTGGCAGTGCCGGCGGCCACTGGGTCGGGGCGTTACTGTTGGGCACCGAACGCAAGGTGCCCAGGCGCACCGGGCCATTGCGCAACGACAATTCCTCGCCGGCCGGCGGCGCCTTGATCGCCAGGCAAATGCGCATGCCCGGGCCCAGCCAGTATTCCTTGCCCAGCGGGCGCGGTTCGATGGGGTTGCCGTCCAGCGCATAGATCTGCGCTTCAACGCCAGGGATGTTGATACGGTAAGTCAGGGTGTTGTCGAGGTTGAGCAAACGCACCCGGGTGATCTGCCCGGCCGGCAGGTCGATCACCGCCTGCGGCACACCGTTGATGGTCGCCAGCCGCCCGGCCGTGCCGCCACGGGCCGCTTCACGGGGAATGCTGAACTCCACGAACTGGCCTTGCTCGTCCACATGCCAGCTTTTGAGGCTCAGGGTCTGTTCGTACTTGAAGCCAGTCGGCTCACGTTCCTCGACGATCAGCGGCCCTACCAGCCCACGCCCGAGCTCTTCGCTGCTGTTGACGTGGGGGTGGTACCAGTAACTGCCGGCGTCCGGCACACGGAATTTGTAGTCGAAATACTCGCCCGGCAGCACCGGCAGTTGCGAGACATACGGCACGCCGTCCATCTCCAGCGGCAAACGGATACCGTGCCAGTGGATGGTGGTGGCGACCGGCAGGTGATTGATGAAGCGCACCCGCAACCACTCGCCCTGGCGCACCCGCAGCTCGGTGCCCGGCGCCGAAGGGCCGAACGCCCAGGCCTGGGTCTTGTGCCCGGCCACCAGTTCCACGTCCAGGGGCGCGGCGATCAATTCATAGTCGTGGCCGGCTTCGGCGTCGGCTCGCTTGCCCAGCCAATACCGCGACGCGCCGCCTGCACCCACACCAACGACAACAAGACCGGCCAGGCCACCGAGTATTTGGCGACGGGTAAAGGACATGAACGCAACCACCTATTGAATCCGCGCGAACCGTTGGGCCCGCAAAAGGCGAATACGATACACCCGCAGATGAGAAACAGTAAGGCCAGCGAAAATGAAAAAAACAAAATGAAAATGCCCTGGGGAAGTTATCCACAGGGCATTTTTTCGTGCACATCGAAGCAAGCCTTTTCGACAGGATCAATCCATTCGCTGGTTATGCATGGCTGCGCCGCGGCGTGAAGAAGGCTAACGCCGCCGCGACGACGAACAACGCGGGCACGTCGCCCACCAGATGGCCGATGTGGCTTGCCCCGTCCATCTCGCCGAAGGACTGCACGGCCATGATTGCACCGTGCACGACGCTCGACCACACGGTGAACCAGATCAGGCTCAGATGCTTCATCGGATCGCGCGACGCCATCAGCAAGAACACACCGAGCGTCGCGTAGATGCCGACGATCATCAGCGGGTACTGGGAATGGCCGCTGTGCCACGCCCAGCCGGACGGCCACAGGATCATCAGCGGCCAGATCGCGAATATGGCGATCAGACCGACGACGATCAAAACGATGCGCAAGGCGGCCAGTTTCTGAGTGTCATTCATGGCAGGCTCCTTATTGCGACCTCTCATCGTCGCAATGGGTGCCAAGAGTATAGAACGCATCTAGCCTCACCGACCCAGTACAGGCCGTTCGACGACAACGTATTTGTACATGGCTGGTTTACCGAAAGACCGCTTCCGTAAGCCCTTGCGACTCAATCCACAGCCTCGCAGCGACGCTCGTGTCCAGTGCTTGCGCAGGAACCTTGGCAATGGCCGGATAGCCGCGTGTTTCGCCGAGCCTGTCCGGGCCGTAATAGGCACCGCCTTGAGCCTGCGGTGACGTCGCGGCGAAGAGGGTCGGCAACGCCCCCTGCTCTGCCGGCTGGAACAGGAACCACATGTAACGGCGAGCCATACCCGGAATGCTCCGTGCGCCGGCGCCATTGGGCAACAGATCGGTGCGCGAAATGCCAGGATGGGCAGCGATGCTCTGGATGCCCCAGTCCGCAGCATCGCTGCGGCGTTGCAATTCAAGGGCGAACATCAGGCAAGCGAGTTTCGATTGGCTGTAAACCGGCATCGGCTTGTAGCTGCGCTGAGCTTGCAGATCATCGAAGTTGATCGTGCCGCTTCGGGCGGCGACGCTTGAAAGACTGACCACCCGTGGCTTGTTGCCTTTGCGCAGCAGCGGCAGCAGCTGGGCGGTCAAGGCGAAGTGCCCCAGATAGTTCGTGCCGAACTGCAACTCGAATCCGTCGCAAGTTACCTGACGCTTGGGCGGCGCCATCACTGCCGCGTTGTTGATCAGCAAGTCCAGGCTGTCGCGCGAACTCCGCAGACGCTCGCCGAACGACTCGATGGATTCGAGGCTGGCAAGGTCCAGTGCCCCGAAAGTCACATTCGCGCCGGGAACCCTTTGGCGAATCTGATCGACTGCTGCGGCGCCTTTCGACGGATTTCGACCGGCGATGATGACATTCGCACCGGCACGGGCCAGCGCCAGTGCATCTTGCAAGCCAAGGCCGCCAGTACCGGTGACGACCGCCGTACGGCCGCGTTGGGAAGGGATGTCGGAAACTGTCCAGTGGGTCATGATCCTTGCCTGCCGAGAAGTAGGAATATACACTAGGTGCATATAAATATGCACTAAGTGCTAACTCTGCTGCACTTAGTGCAGAAATGCAATAGGCCATCGGAATGTCAGAATCCTTCCCTCCCGCAGATGCAGCACCCACAGAAGGCTTGCGGGAAAGCAAGCGCCGCGAAACACGCCAGCGCATCGCCGAGGCCGGCCAGCGCTTGTTCCTCGCCAACGGTTACGAAGGCACAACGCTGGACACCATCGCGGCAGCGGCTGGCATCTCGCGCCGCACGTTTTTCTCGTACTTCAAATCGAAGGACGACATCATCTTGTTCTGGCAGGACGCCGATTCGGCCAGGCTGATTGCCGATCTGCTGAAGACATCGCCCGATGTACCGCCACTCGATGCTGTTCGCGATGTGATGGTCAAGCACATCGCGCGCTATACGACCGAGCAGATGACAGCCGTGGACAATCTCATGCGTTCGAGCGAATCGCTTCTTGCGCGCAAGCAGGCGTACTACGCGGAACAGGAACAAGCGCTGTTCAACACGCTGTGTGAGGTCTGGCGGCAGCCTGAGCGACGGTTGGCCCTTCGGATGGTGGCTGTGGTGTCCGTCGGTGCGATGAGGCTCGCGCTCCAGGCGTGGCGGGATCAGACCGGCCAGCGAAAGCCGGTGGCCAAATTCCTGCAGGACGCCTTTGACAGTTTGAAAACAGAGCTTTGACTGTAGCGACGGGGCGTTTGCGGGTGGACATTGATACCGGACCGAGGAGACGCCAGGAAAGCGCTCAAATCGGCCCACTGGAATTCCTCCCAGCCAACCCATGACGATTTTCTTGCCGCCCTCGTAATCCGTTCCGGCCGAGCCGCCAGTATCGACCAGCCCTCCTCGGGGCGTTCATCGACTGTCTCCTGGATCGCAAACCGTTCGATCGGTTCTAGGGCAAGCGTCTTGGACCCGGTTTGAAGTTGTGCCGTGCGGTGTCGGTAAGCATCGAGGTTTTTCCTCCGATTCATGACGGCTTTCACCGCCAGGAATCCCTGTCAGCTTGCCGGATTGCGTGCCGTGACGATCCACGCCGCGCCGTCGATCATCACCGACCGCTCGCCGGGAAGGCCCGCGAAGGCGGCACGAACCGCGGCCCAGGCGCGGGCGCGGATGTCGTCGGGCTGGTCAGCGAGCACAAGCGACAGCGGGCCGCCCTCGAACGCCATCTTCACCGCGTCGTCGATCGCCTCGTCCCGCGTCCCGCCCTCACCGAACGGGATAGAAGCATCGAAGGGCGCGATAGCGATATCGGTGAAGCCGGCCGCCGTCAGGATGCGTGTCACCCGCCCCCGGTCGCCGAACGAGAATGGGCCGGGCGCTTCGGGACCGGGCGGCGCGGACATTGGGACAATGCCCTTGAGCGCGCCCATCGGCAGGCGCACCCAATCGTTCTCGGCCACGCCGCGCCAGCAGACGAAAGCGACCCGCCCGCCCGGCCGGAGCGCGCGTCGCATATGGGTGAAGGCTCCTGTCGGATCGTCGAAGAACATGACTCCGAAGCGCGAGAACAGGATGTCGAACGCGCCCTCGGGCAGCTCGGCGCGGCTGGCGTCGGCTACCCGGAACAGGGCCGGCGTATCCTGTGGCGCCAGTGCGCGCGCTCGGCCGATCAGCGGTTCGGAGATATCCACGCCCAGCACATGGCCGCCCGCGCCGACGCGGCCAGCCAGCTCCAGACTCGACGCGCCCGCGCCGCAGCCGACGTCCAGCACGCGTTCGCCCATGGCGGGCGCGGCGGCTTCGATCGCGGCCTGGCCAAACACCGCAAACATGGCGTCGAGCCGGGCCTGGTTGGCAGCCCAGTACTCACCGCTTTGGCCATTCCAGTCGGCGACCTGATAGGCTTTTTGCTCTGTCATGTTATCTCAGTCCTGATCGTTGGAATCTGTGCCATCAAACCAGCATCGACTGCTGGGCGGAGATGCCCGCCGTCGCGCCTTGCCATGATGCCGTGGTGACCGAGGGCATTGCGGGGTTGGCGAGGTCGCCAGCGGCGTAGATGCCGGGCACGCTGGTTTCGCGGCGCTCGTCGACCTTGAGGACGATGCCCTGGGGCGTATCGACCGTGGCGAGACCCAGCGATTCATGCAGGCGTGCGGACGGTTTGTTGCGCGGATGCGCGAACAGGATGTCGACCGCGACAGAGGGGCCGGCGTCGAGCCTGACGGTGGCGTTATGGCTCTCGTCATGGTCGATTTCGGTGACCCGGCCATCGACGACAGGGATGCCACGGCGAGCCAGATCGGCCCGGATGTCGGGTGGAATGTCGTGACCATTGGCGAAGACCGTCAATGTGTCGGTCCAATCGTGGTACAGCCTGACGTAGTTGTGCGACATTGGGCCGGACCAGACGAGGCCCCAATGCCGGCCGGCAACTTCAAAGCCGTCGCAATAGGGGCAAGGCACGATGGAGGTGCCCCAACCTTCGGCAAAGCCGGGAAGTTCAGGCATCTGGTCGGCGACGCCATAGCTCAGAATCAGGCGGCGCGCCCTGAGGGTTTCGCCCTCGCTCGTGAGGACGGAGAAATCGTCGATGGCGCCGGAGACGCTCTCGGCCCGGGCAGTGACCAGCTGGATCATGGGATAACGCGCCAGCTGCTGCCGCGCCTCGGCCAGGATCTCCAGCGGTGGCTTGTGGTCGTGGCCGAGCAGGCCATGGGAGTGGTCGGCGAAGCGATTGCGCGGCAGGCCGGTATCGAGGACGGTGACCTTGCGGCGGGCACGGCCGAGCTGCAAGGCGGCGGCAAGACCGGCAAAACTGCCGCCGATGATGATGACATCATTCATGGTGATGGGCTCCGTTTATGGATGGAGGGAGATTGGTTTGTACTTTAAGATACTTTGAAGTACCATAATTCAAGAATTAGAATACTGTCAAGTACTGGAATTTTTATGACCGAAAACAGCCAGGCCCGTCGCGGCCGGCCCGCCAACGAGGCACTTGGCCAAACGATAGTCGACGCCGCGGGCGAACTTTTTGTGGAATTGGGTTTTCAAGCGACGACAATGGACAAGGTCGCCCAGCGGGCGAAGATATCCAAGCTCAGCATCTATCGGCACTTCGAGAACAAGGAGGCGCTGTTCAGTGCGGCCATTGCGGCCCACTGCCAGCAGTTTGCACCAAAGGCCCTTTTTGCAGGCGTCGACGGTTCAGCCGAAGATCAGCTCATGGCGGTGGGAACAACCTTGCTTCGCACGCTATTGAGTCCGGACGTGCGCAGTGTCGAAGCCATGATCATGGCCGACAAGACGAATCAAAAGTCGTTAAGCAAGCGCCAATACGAAGCCGGTCCCGCCTATGTCATTGCCCAGATCGAGGCCCTGTTGCGTCAGTTGCACGCGAAGGCGGTTCTGAACGTGCCCGATCCTCTGCGGTCCGCCCGTTTGTTTGCCGCGCTTTTCAAAGGATCCGATCTCCTGATAATCGCGCGCTTCGATGAGGCCAGAGCAGAGGACGACAACGAAATCGAATCCTATTGCCGGGCGGCCGTCGCCATGTTCATCGCCGCGCACGAAAAATAACACCATCGAGCACCCAGCAGGGCATTTGGCTCAGCCAATGCCCCGTACCACACCGCATAAACACGGTCTCAGCGATGCACAAAGCGGCCAGAACTTGCCAGGCCAAAAAAGCCAAAAGCCCGCAATTACGCGGGCTTCAGGACATTTCTTGCTAGAGGGTGCCGGACAATGCCGGACGCCCCATCATTCCCACTCAATCGTCGCTGGCGGCTTGCTCGACACGTCATAAGTGACGCGGGAAATACCTTCGATCTCATTGATGATCCGACCGGAAACAGTCTCCAGCAGCTCATAGGGCAGGTGTGCCCAGCGAGCGGTCATGAAGTCGATGGTCTCCACTGCACGCAGGGCCACGACCCAGGCGTAACGACGGCCATCGCCAACCACGCCCACCGATTTCACCGGCTGGAACACCACGAACGCCTGGCTGACCTTGTGGTACCAGTCGGCCTTGCGCAGTTCTTCGATGAAGATGTGGTCGGCGCGACGCAGCAGGTCGGCGTATTCCTTCTTCACTTCACCGAGGATCCGCACGCCCAGGCCCGGGCCCGGGAAGGGGTGGCGGTAGACCATGTCGTAGGGCAGGCCCAGTTCGAGACCGAGGCGACGCACTTCGTCCTTGAACAGTTCGCGCAGCGGCTCGACCAGCTTGAGGTTCATTTCCTCTGGCAGGCCACCGACGTTGTGGTGGGACTTGATCACGTGGGCCTTGCCGCTCTTGGCGCCGGCCGACTCGATCACGTCGGGGTAGATGGTGCCCTGGGCCAGGTACTTGATGTTGTCCAGCTTGCAGGATTCAGCATCGAACACGTCGATGAAGGTGCGGCCGATGATCTTGCGTTTCTTCTCCGGGTCGGACTCGCCGGCCAGGTTGTTCAGGAACTGCTCTTCGGCGTTGGCGCGGATCACCTTGACGCCCATGTTCTCGGCGAACATGGCCATCACTTGCTCGCCTTCGTGAAGACGCAGCAGGCCGTTGTCGACGAAGACGCAGGTCAGCTGGTCGCCGATGGCCTTGTGCAGCAATGCGGCAACCACCGAGGAGTCGACGCCGCCGGACAGGCCCAGCAGCACGTTGTCGGTGCCGACCTGGGCACGGACCTGGGCGATGGCGTCTTCAGCGATTTTCGACGGGGTCCACAGGGCTTCGCACCCGCAGATGTCGAGGATGAAACGTGACAGGATGCGGCCGCCCTGCTTGGTGTGGGTCACTTCAGGGTGGAACTGCACGCCGTAGTAACGGCGATCATCGTTGAACATGCCGGCAATCGGGCAGCTCGGGGTACTGGCCAGGATGTGGAAGTCTTCCGGCATCTTGGTGACCTTGTCGCCGTGGCTCATCCACACGTCCAGGCCGAACAGGCCGTCGGCGTCGATGTGGTCTTCGATGCCATCCAGCAGGCGGCTCTTGCCGACCACGTCGACGCGGGCATAACCGAACTCACGCAGGTCCGAACCTTCGACCTTGCCGCCCAGCTGTTCCGCCATGGTCTGCATGCCGTAGCAGATACCGAAGACCGGCACGCCCAGGTCGAACACCGCCTGCGGGCAGCGCGGGCTGTCGGCTTCGTGCACGGACTCGGGGCCGCCGGCGAGGATGACGCCTTTCGGAGCGAATTCGCGAATCGCTTCGTCATCCATGTCGAACGGATGCAGTTCGCAGTACACGCCGATTTCACGCACGCGGCGGGCGATCAGCTGGGTGTACTGGGAACCGAAGTCGAGGATCAGGATGCGGTGAGCGTGAATGTCGAGGGCCATGACTCATTCTCATGTAGTGAATCAGAAACAACTCGGGGCTGAATGAACAGCCCCGGTGATTAACGTTTTGCTGGAAGCCTTAACCTACGCGGTAGTTCGGCGCTTCCTTGGTGATCTGCACGTCGTGGACATGGGACTCGGCCATGCCAGCGCCGGTGATGCGCACGAATTCCGGCTTGGTACGCATCTCTTCGATGTCGGCGCTGCCGGTGTAGCCCATGGAGGAACGCAGGCCGCCCATCAGTTGATGGATGATGGCGCTCAGGGTGCCTTTGTACGGCACGCGACCTTCAATGCCTTCCGGCACCAGCTTCTCGGCACCCGCGGAGGAGTCCTGGAAGTAACGGTCGGAAGAGCCCTGGGCCTGGGACATGGCGCCCAGCGAACCCATGCCGCGATAAGCCTTGTAGCTACGGCCCTGGAACAGCTCGATCTCGCCCGGCGCTTCTTCGGTGCCGGCGAACATCGAACCCATCATCACGCAGTAGGCACCGGCGACGATGGCCTTGGACAGGTCACCGGAGAAGCGGATACCGCCGTCGGCGATCAACGGCACGCCCGTGCCTTCAAGGGCGGCGGCGACGTTGGCGATGGCGCTGATCTGCGGCACGCCGACACCGGCGACGATGCGGGTGGTGCAGATCGAGCCTGGGCCGATACCGACCTTGACCGCGTCGGCGCCGGCTTCGGCCAGGGCCTTGGCGGCTTCGCCGGTGGCGATGTTGCCGCCGATCACCTGCACGTCAGGGAAGTTCTGCTTGACCCAGCGAACGCGGTCGATCACGCCTTTGGAGTGACCGTGGGCGGTGTCGACCACCACCACGTCAACGCCGGCATTGACCAGGGCGGCGACGCGGTCGCCGGTGTCCTTGCCAGTGCCGACCGCAGCGCCGACGCGCAGACGACCCTGGTCGTCCTTGCTCGCCAGCGGGTAGGCCTTGGCTTTTTCGATGTCGTTGACGGTCATCATGCCCTTGAGGGCGAATTTGTCGTCGACGATCAGCACGCGCTCGATACGGTGCTTGTGCAGCAACTCGCGGACTTCGTCCTTGTTGGTGCCTTCCTTGACCGTGACCAGGCGCTCTTTAGGCGTCATCACTTGGCGGACGGAAGCATCGAGACGGTTCTCGAAACGTACGTCGCGGGAGGTGACGATGCCGACCAGGTCGCCATCATGCAGTACCGGAACGCCGGAGATGTTGTGCATGCGGGTCAGTTCGAACAGATCCCGGACCGTGGCGTCAGCCTCGATGGTGATCGGATCCTTGACCACGCCAGCCTCGAACCGCTTGACCTTGCGCACTTCGGCGGCCTGCTGTTCGATGGTCATGTTCTTGTGGATGATACCGATACCGCCTTCCTGGGCCATGGCAATGGCCAGACGGGCTTCGGTCACGGTGTCCATGGCGGCGGAAACCAGGGGGATATTCAGTTCGATGCCACGGGTGAGACGGGTTTTGAGACTGACTTCGTTAGGCAGTACTTCGGAATAACCGGGCACTAGGAGAATGTCGTCGAAGGTCAGAGCTTCTTGGCTGATACGCAGCATCGCGGGGGCTCCCGAGCGGGAAAATGGAAGCGCGCCATTATACTCATGGACCCTGTCTGGCTCAATGTAAAACTCTGTCTATTATTGGCGGGCTGATTGACGGGCTAAATCACTGACTGCATGCCAACCCATATTCCCTGTGGGAGCGAGCTTGCTCGCGATAGCGGCGTATCAGTCAACACCGTATCAACTGCCCCGACGCCATCGCGAGCAAGCTCGCTCCCACATTGGCTCATCGGCGCCCTTACAACTCCACCCGCACCCAACTCACCGGCTGATCGAGCCAATCGGCGAACTCATCGAGAAAGTCCTGCTTGAACCCCGCCTCCAGCCAGTTGTTGAAAATGAACCCCAGGTTGGAAAAGCCGCACGGCTGCAGGAACAAAAAACCATTGATGTCATCTTCATGGCCGCATTCGGGGCAGGTGAAGTTGTCGGTGCGCGCTGGCATCCAGTCTTCCAGGCTTTCGAACAACGCTTCACCGATTTCCTTGCGGCACTCGGCACAGCCGGCTTCTTCGAGAAAGCCCTTGGCCGGTGTATAGATGCAGCGCGTGGTGATGATCTCCAGGCCATTGATCGCTTCGCCGAACGGCAAGGCTTCGGGATGCAGGACCACCGCCCGTGCGCCAGGGGCGATGGCGTGGGCCATGCGATTGCCGGTGCGCCCGCAGGTGGTCAGTTGTTCTTCGACAATATTTTTGCGCACCAGCCAGCGCACGATCGCCCGGGCCCGGGGCTCGTGGACCGGCAGGGTGGAAATTTTCGGGACGATGATGCTTTGCGAATTCATGACGAGGCCTGGAGGTTCCCATGGGGGCGAATAAAGGCCGGCAGCTTAATCCCTGGCCGAGCCAGGTCAAGCACTCAGGTAACGCCCGATCAAGGCAATGCCGCTGGCGAGCACCAGCCAGGTCACCAAGCGCACGAACGCCTCGCGCGATAACCTCATGGTCAGGCGACGCCCCACCCACAGCCCCAGCGCCATGGCCGGCAACAAACACAGCGCCAGTACCAGCAAGGGTAGCTCGGCATACACACCCGCGACGATAAACAGGCTCAAGCGCACCACGGTGCTGCAACTGATCAAGGCACTTTGCGTGGCCCGGGCCGGGTCCTTGGGCAGACGGCTATTCAAGTAAATGGCATATAAAAAGCCGCCACTGCCAAACAACGCCCCGAACATCCCGCCCACCGTGCCCAGCGGAAACGCCCACCGCGATGACAGCTGCGTCGGCCGGGTTTTTATCGACAGGCTATAAACGGCATAGCTGCTGATGAACAGTCCCATCAACAGCAACAACAGGTCGGACTTGAGGTTGAGCAGGAAAACCACCCCCAGGGTGCAGCCCAGTGCCATGCACGGCAGCAACCGCAGCAGCTCCGGCCGGGACACATCCCGACGCGATGGCAACAGGTTGCCGAAGGCCGCGACAAAATCCAGCAGGACCAGCAGCGGGATGATCTTCGACAAGGGCATGAACAGCAGCAAGATGGGCGCGGCCACCAGCGCCGTGCCGAACCCGGCGATGCCGAACACGATGTAGGCCAGTGCGATGGCCAGGCCGATCACCAGCCATTCCAGGGGCGCAAATGCCCACTGGCCCAACCACGACAGAAGATTCATCCGGCACTTCCTTGATGACGAAGCGGCGACTTTAGCCAGATGTTTCGGAGCATATCCAGCATTTGTGGTGACAGGTCCACCGCTATCGCGAGCAAGCTCGCTCCCACAAATGGATCCCTGGTGTTCACAAAGCTTGCGACCACCCAAGATCCCTGTGGGAGATTCTATGTTGCAGGGCAACCCTGCAACATAGGCGTTGGCTGGTATTCGCTCTGATTTTTCATCAAGGCAAATGCCACTCGGCAGAGCTTGCGGGCTAGCACCACCAAGGCCTGGGTTTTTGAAAAGCCTCTCGCTAGGTACGACTCGTAAAATGGTTTCCATCTAGGCGAGCGGCACGCCGTCATTGCGGCGATATGAGCTAGTCGGCGTATTTCTGGATCCCCCTTCTTGGACAGGTATCGGGCGCCATTCTTTTTTCCAGAATCATCGACCCGCAAGTCCATCCCTAAAAAAGCGATAAACGCATCGCTGTCGGTAAAATCACCTCGCATAAAACTGG